>VHDE01000021.1 GCA_016871515.1 Verrucomicrobiota bacterium | reverse complement strand
GGGGGAAGCCTGGAAGCTGGCGCAAGCGGTGTCGGTCGAGGCTGCCGCAACTGGGGCGGCGGCGGTCCAATGAAGTGAAAAAGGGGGCGGATCGGCCCCGCTTTCTTTTGTGGCGGGCTGGCCGAGACGGTTCTGGCGCGACCGAGTCAGGATACCTGCAGTGCTCTGGACATTTCGGGTCGTATTATTTCCCCTGCCTGCTGCCGGGACGGGCGCCCGCGGGGCTCCACGGAGCCGAAAGACTCCTGCTGAAAAACCTATCGGTTCTATGCAGAATTCAATATGTGGGACCGACCCCTTTTTTGTGCTCGATCTTGATTGATTTCTACATCTAAAACACGCTCCTAGCCCGGTACGGTTAGGTCCATGCCCTTGAAGACCTCTAGCTGCTAACCTGACGATGAGATCGTTTTCAAATCCGCCCGGACGGTTTCGTAGCTGGTCGAGTAAGCCAGCACTTCCGCGTCTGGTTTAATTCCCCAACGCTGGCAAGCCTCGCGATAAACATCGGGCCACCAATTCCGATGCTCAGTTAGGCCCTCTTTCCGCCAGGTGGCCCAATCCATGAGAACCCTTGACCAGCACTCATCTCCGTAACGCGTCGCTTCGTGAGGATTTTTGAATTCTTTCAGATACCAATCGCGTCCGATTTTGGCGTGCAGCACTTCATCGGCCCAATCGTAGTCTTGAAAGAGCGCCGCGAGCGGGTTCTTCGAGGCTTGGCCGACTTCCCATTCAAAGCGTTTGCCGTTTTTGGGCATCAGCCCCTGTTCGATAAAATAAAGGACGGCATGGCGCTCGATTGGTTTGAGTTGCGTGTTCAGCGCCAGCGACCAGGTGAAGTTCACCATCACCTTGCGCCAGTCCACGCCGACATTAACGAAACCCACTTCGCCCATCATAGCGTGACGCGCTTCGTCCCACAGTTGGCGCGTCATATCGCGATAGTAATCCCATGGCTTATTCGAAGTTTCCGTGATGATGCTGGCCATCATTTCGGGCACGTCGATTTCCCGAAGCCGTTTGTAGAACATCATCAGCGTTTTGGGTGGTGGCGGAAACTTCGGATCGTACAGGAAGACTTCGGCGTTCACCCCCATGTTGTAAGGGTCCGGAAAGCGTTCGTCGCGTCGCGGGCGGCCATCATAATGAAAGGGCTTGGCGGAGTAATGGCGCTGAAGCGCCGTCGGTTCGGGAACCGCTGTCCCGTCCAAAGCCCCGGCTGCCCCCAAACAGCGGTCCAATAGCGCAAGCCAATCGCCAGCCGGGGCGCGGCACGTTTCGTCAATCAAGTTGGCCGTCACTTTCTCGCCGAATTTCACCATGTCGCTCAACTCAAGAAGAGCAAAACGGCAGACTCGGACCGACGGCTGATCCACCAGATGATTTGTCTCGGCGAGATGCCGTTGCAACGCCGATTGAAGGGCGGGTAAAGCTTTCTCGTATAGGCCCAGCGCGAGTTCTTCGGTCGCGGGCGCCGCAAGAATTTCATCAAAGAAAATCTCCAGGTGCGGATCGGGAACTTGTTCGAGGCCCAAAGGAGGCTCACGCATTTCGGCAACGCGTTTGCGAAGCGCGCTAACATGTTCGGCGCAAAGGTAAGCATGCAGACTGAACCCCATCTTCAACTCGTAAATCGGCTCGGCCGTGATGCGGGCAGTGAAAATTTGGTGCAACCGCTTAAAAGCATAATGATATCGCTTGAGCCGCGACACGCATTCATCCACGGCGAGACCCGGCTGCATGGCGCCGGCCATGGAACATAAGCCGGCCAGCGAGGGCAAATTACGGTAAGAGACGTGGTTCTCAGCGTTCATGATACGATTGGTTGGACCGGCGTCTGGCCTGTCTCGGCGCACCGAGGCGTTGCGAACAGGCGAGACGCCCGTCCTACGAGGCGCATGCTGAGGACATTAGGTTGCATTGGGCATAAGCTATCACTTCGGTTGTAATTCGACAGGAGAATCTCGATCCCTTGCCAGAGGACGGAATTGCGCCAAAAGTTTGCAGATAAGCCTGGCGTGCGCAAAAGCGGCTTCCCGTGTTCGACCTGGACCGATCGTTGCGTTGCTTGGCTCCAAAATCAGGGATGCTAAATTGAAGCGCAAAAGATGGGAACGCAGAATCATATTCCACGAATCGCCCGCAAGTTCGAGCGTCCCGCAAGGTGCGGACGATCTGCCGATGGCGAATCGGCGATACGGCAGACTGAAAGTCTGCGTTACGAGAAAGACGGTCCGTGCTCCCAAAGGTTCGTGCCTTGACAGCCGCTTTTTTCGGACAGTAGCGTGAGCTAATTGAACCGAACAAGAATTACGCACTCTTGGATCTTGCTGGTGCTCCTTTGGGCTCTTCGGGCCGGTCATACGGCGGAGGAAACGAGCGCTGCTTGGCAGGAGGAAGCCGGTTGTCGGTGGCGTCTTCTGAATATTTCAAACGCAGGCGCCGCGGTCGGTTTTAGCCACCTTCCTTCCAACCAAACGCAAATCCAGTTTACGAACCTGTTGGCCGAAGCGTCGATTGCGGCGAACCGAGTTTTGCCTAATGGCTCGGGAGTGGCCGTGGGCGACTATGATGCAGACGGTCTGCCCGATCTCTTTTTCTGCGGGTTGGAATCTCCCAATGTCCTCTATCGGAATCTCGGCAACTGGCAGTTCACTAATGTGACCGAGCAAGCGGGAATCGTCCGCCTCGTGAGACCATCTCGAGGCGCGGTGTTCGCCGATATTAACGGCGACCGCTCTCTCGATTTGCTGATTTCGACTTTGGACGCTGGGGTTGTTTGCTATATAAACGATGGCCGCGGAAAATTGATCGATCGAACGGCCGTTGCAGGAACGCGCAGTTCGTTCGCCAGTATGACGATGGCGTTAGCGGACGTGGATGGGAACGGGACGCTCGACCTTTACGTCGCGGATAATCGGCCGAATGACATTCGCGATCGCGGGCGCGTCCAAGTCTCTGTGGTTAATGGCAAACCGGTCTTGCCTGGCGGCGAGAAGAATCGCTTGCTCTTTCGGAACAATCAATTGGCGGAATATGGTCAGCCCGATCAATTGTTCCGCAACGACGGCACGGGCAAGTTCACTGAGGTATCCTGGCTCGACGGAACCTTTCTCGATGAACAAGGACAAAAACTCTCCGAGCCGCCTTTGGACTGGGGATTGAGCGCGACCTTTCGCGATGTTAACAACGATCTCGCTCCGGATCTCTACGTTTGCAACGACTATTGGACGCTTGACCGGTTTTGGATCAACGACGGCCAAGGCCGCTTTCGCGCCATCGACAAACTCGCTCTCCGGAAGATCAGCGCGAGTTCGATGGGTGTCGATTTCGCCGACATCGACCGCGATGGCCACGTCGACTTCTTTGTCGTTGATATGTTGAGCCGCGATCATCGGCTGCGCAAACGACAGATGTTTGCCGAGAATCCCGTGGCGGCTGTGATTGGGGCAATCGACGACCGTCCCCAGGCGATGCGGAACACGCTGTTTCGCAATCGCGGCGATGGAACATTTGCCGAGGTTGCGCACTATGCGAACGTCGCCGCGTCCGACTGGGCTTGGTCTAGCATCTTCACTGATGTCGATCTGGACGGATATGAGGATTTATTGATTTCGGCCGGGCATTTTCGTGATGTGCAAGACCTCGACGCCAACCGGGAAATCAACGCACGCCAGCGTTCCTGGAAAGACTTCAAGGACGACGCCGTTCGCCAAAAAGCCTATACGCAAGAATTGATGGCGCATTATCGGCTGTATCCGCCGCTGGACATGCCCATCGTAGCTTTTCGTAACACCGGCAAGCTAACGTTTGAAGAAGCCACAGACCGGTGGGGCTTGAATCACCTCGGCGTTCACCACGGGATGGCCCTCGGAGATTTCGACCTCGATGGCGACTTCGATTTAGTGGCAAACAACCTGAACGGCCTCGCAAGCCTTTATCGCAACAACTCAGCGGGCGCGCGCGTCGCTGTCCGTCTAAAAGGTTTGCCGCCGAATACGCAGGGAATTGGCGCCAAAATCACTTTGCTCAACGGAGCGATTCCCAGCCAAACGTTGGAAGTAGTTTCGGGCGGTCGTTACTTGTCCGGCTGTGAAGCGCTGGCGGTCTTTGCGGCCGGTTCGACCAAAGGCGATATGACCTTGGAAATCCACTGGCGGAATGGAAAACGAACTCTTGTCGAGAAGGTGCAAGCGAACCGTTTCTACGAGATCGACGAAGCCAGTGCCTTGGCTGCAGCCGTCAGGTCGAGGCCTAATTCCTCAACCGCCGTCAACGCGCTTATGTTCAAAGACGTCAGCGGGTTGATTGGTCACAAGCATCACGAAATCGAGTTTAATGACTACGCGCGCCAACCATTGTTGCCATTCAAGCTTAGCCAGCCGGGACCGGGCGCTGGCTGGTTCGACTTTAACGGCGATGGGCATGATGATCTTGCCATCGGCGCTGGATCCGGCGGAGTTCCGGCCATCTATCGCTCAGATGGAAAAGGCGGTTTTTCGCGCCTTGAGCCAGGACGGTTGCCCGCGGTTCCAAGTGACATTGGCGGACTAGTCGGCTGGAGGGACGCAGGCGGCATCTCGTTGCTGGCAGGACTCACCGGTTACGAAGCGCCGAGTAAGAACGGCATCGTTCAATATCATTGGACAGCGGAGCGCATTACTTCCGCCGATCCTATCGCGTCCGAAATGGCTAGTGCGGGCGCGTTGGCTTTAGGAGATTTCAACGGCGATGGACGATTGGCTTTGTTCGTAGCCGGCAGCGTGTCTCCCGGACAATATCCACTCGGATCGCCGTCCAGGATTTATCGAAACACCGGCCGCCAATGGCAACTGGACACTCGCAATAGCGTGTTGCTCGAAAATATTGGCATCGTCAATGGCGCAGTCTGGAGCGATCTAACTGAAGATGGCCTTCCTGAACTGATCCTAGCTTGCGAATGGGGGCCGATCCGCGTCTTCCGCAATCGAGGCGGTCTGATATTTGATGCCACCGAGGAGTTTGGCCTTGCCAATTTCAAAGGCTTGTGGAGGGGAGTGACGACTGGTGACCTGAACGATGATGGTAAAATGGATATCATCGCTTCGAACTGGGGACTGAACAGTCCTTGCCAAGCGAGTCCATCGAAGCCCCTTGCCCTTATACATGGCCAGTTGTCTCAGCCGGGAGTTGCCGACGTTATCGAAACTGAATACGACCTAGGTCGAGCGCTCGTTCCCAAACGCCACCTCCATGTGTTAGCTGCGTCGATGCCGTTTGTCCTCGAGCGTTTGGCAAATCACAAAACCTACAGTCAATCGACTCTGTCCAATCTGCTGGGTGATCGCACCGTCCTGGCGCGTAAAGTAGAAGTGAACACGCTTGCCTCCATGCTTTTCTTGAATCGGGGCGCGCGGTTTGAACCGGTTGAGCTTCCTCTCGAGGCTCAGCTTGCTCCAGCTTTCGCTGTTAACATCGCGGACTTTGACGGTGATGGCCGCGAAGATCTTTTCCTCAGCCAAAACTTCTTTGCCATGCAACCGGAAGTCCCGCGCCTCGACGCAGGCCGCGGACTTTTGCTTCGCGGCGATGGCGCTGGAAGACTTCAGCCGGTTGCGGGTTCAATTTCGGGCATCAAAGTTAATGGTGAACAGCGTGCCGCTGCCGTGTGCGACTTCAACGAGGATGGCCGCGCCGATTTGGCGGTAACACAAAACGGCGCGGACACCAAACTATACGAGAACATTTCCGCGACCGTCGGAATCCGAGTGAAACTAAAAGGACCGCCCGCGAACCCATTTGGAGTCGGCGCTGTGATCCGTCTTCAATCTGATGCAGGGCTTGGCCCCAGCCGCGAGATTCATTCGGGGTCAGGTTACTGGTCCCAAGACAGCTCAATCCAAGTGTTGGCCGCCCGCGCGAAAGCCGAGAGTATCTGGATACGCTGGCCGGGAGGGAGGATCACAACCACACCGATCCCTCCCGCCGCCAAAGAGATTACGGTCGACAGCGAGGGAAAACTTGCCGCAACCCAGTAAGACGAACGACCTCGCGGCTGCAAGCAAGCAATTACGACCGCAACCGAGCAATTCCTTTCGGCTTTAGCGGCTCTTTGCTTCCTCACTCAATTTGCTTCCGGTGTATTCCGAGGTTGTCGATACCGGCGGGGATCCTGCCTGCCGTAGAGGGCGTGCATCTTGCCGCCCGGAGCAACGCTTGAAACGAGGAGGCTGCGTTGGAGTGCGTGCGCGTGATCCGCCGGGCAAGATGGCTCGGCTCTACGGCAGGCAGGATGCCCGCCGCGACGATTGTGCCGACAACCTCGGGATGCGCCATTTGCTTCTGCATTGGGATAAAATGGTTGACCCTGAGACAAATTATTTACTAACCTTCGCGCCATGTTCCCAATTAACCGCTAGTACATCCAATATATGAGACCAAAACGTACCCCCAAACTCTGGCCAGTCGCCGCGGCCCTGTTAGCCGTAGCGGCTACGGCTGTGAATGCCCAACAGGACGTCACTCAGCCGGGTGACCCGATCATCGCGTCTTCGTCGAATAGCCCCGGCTCCGAAGGTGTCGCCAATGCCATCGATGGAAAGCCGACGAAATATTTGAATTTCGACACTCGAACGGGCGGAAAACCGTCCGGTTTTGTCGTTACTCCCTCGATCGGAACAACGGTTGTGACGGGAATTACGATGCAATCGGCTAACGACGCGGTCGAACGCGATCCCAAGATTGTTACCCTGGAAGGCTCCAACGACAGCACGGTCACCGCTTTCGGTCAAGGCAATTGGACGTTGATCGCCCGCCTGGATAACATTCCAGCGTACACGGCGCGATTCCAAACCCAGTCGTTCAATTTCGACAACGCGAAACCCTACAAGCATTACCGTTGGACAGTCCATGAAACGCAAACGGTTAATGGCTGTTGTTTTCAAATTGCGGAAGTTGAGTTGCTTGGAACCTTATTGCCCGGAGATGTGACGCAACCGGGTGACGCAGTCATTGCTTCGTCATCCAATAGTCCCGGCTCCGAAGGCGTTGCGAACGCCATCGACGGCAAGCCGACGAAATACCTGAATTTTGATACTCGCACCGGCGGCAAGCCTTCGGGTTTCATCGTGACACCATCTGTAGGAGTTACCCGTGTCATCGGCCTTACGATGCAATCGGCCAACGACGCGGTGGAACGTGATCCAAAGATTATCACTTTGGAAGGTTCCAATGATTCAGCGGTCACAACCTTCGGCGCCGGCAACTGGGAACTTATCAAGAGGATTGATGACATTCCTGCTTACACGGCACGCTTCCAAACCCAGACGTTTCTTTTTGACAATCCGAAACCTTACAAGCATTACCGCTGGACCGTTCTAGAAACTCAAACCGTGAACGGCTGCTGCTTCCAGATCGCGGAAGTTGAACTGCTTGGAAGTTCGCTGCCTCCGGACATTACTCAGCCCGGTGATCCGGTCATTGCGTCCTCGTCCAACAGTCCCGGTTCGGAAGGCGTGGCAAATGCGATCGACGGCAAACCAACGAAATACCTGAATTTCGACACACGCACCAATGGGAAACCCTCTGGATTCATCGTTAGTCCATCGATTGGACGAACAGTGGTCACCGGGATTACGATGCAATCGGCAAATGACGCTGTTGAGCGCGATCCCAAGATTATCACACTGGAAGGCTCGAACGACGCCACCGTGTCCACGTTTAGCGCGGGCAATTGGGAACAAATCGTGAAACTGGATAACATTCCTGCTTACACCGCTCGTTTCCAAACGCAGACCTTCGTTTTCGACAACCTAAAACCCTACCGGCATTACCGCTGGACGGTCCTGGAAACTCAAACTGTTAACGGTTGCTGCTTCCAAATCGCCGAGGTCGAACTGCTCGGAACAGGCGCCCCGACGGATGTCACACAACCTGGCGATCCAATTATCGCTTCGTCATCGAATAGTCCCGGTTCGGAAGGCGTGGCAAATGCGATCGACGGCAAACCAACGAAATACCTGAACTTCGACACACGCACCAATGGGAAACCTTCCGGCTTTGTCGTCACTCCCTCGATTGGTTCGACAACAATCACTGGCATCACGTTGCAATCCGCTAACGACGCCGTGGAGCGCGATCCCAAGATTGTCACCATTGAAGGCTCAAATGACGCGGCTGTCACTACATTTGCTGGTGGGAATTGGGAACTGATTACCCGCCTCGATAACATCCCTGCTTACACCGCTCGCTTCCAAACACAGGAATTCTATTTCGCGAATAAAAAGGCGTACAAACACTACCGCGTTACGGTCCATGAAACGCAGACGGTAAATGGATGCTGCTTCCAGATCGCCGAAGTCGAATTAGTCGCGATCACCTCCGGAGCGGATTGCAACAAAGCGCGGTTCCTCACGCAACCGGTGGACACGCCGGTCTTGGAAGGGGCCAAAGCAACATTCACAGCGGTCGTCAATGGACCCTGGCCGCTGCAGTGGTATATGAACGGGCAACCAATTCCCGGGGCAAGGCAATCCAGCTACACCACTGATGCGATCACTCCCGCGAACGCCACGAACGTTTACCACGCCCAGATCGTCGGTTGCGAGAAGAGTGTCCAGGTCAAGGCCAACATTTTCAAGCCGAGCGCGACCAAGAGTATTGGTATCAGTTTTCGAGGCGGTGGAGCCAATGGCGCGCCGACACTCATGAACTCTGACGACATCGCGGGCATCCACCAACAGGCCTATTGGATCAATGGCGCTAACGCCGGCAGTGGATCACTGCCCGACGCGAATCTAGACCCGCCAGCACTGCTTCTGGAAAGCGACAACAAGGAGTCCACCATGACGGTCGAGTGGCAGGCTTCCGGCTCGTGGGGTTCCGGCACAGGTGATGGTTCCGCTACTCAAAGAATGTTAAACGGTCTCCTTTATGCCAATCGCGGTACGCCGGCGACAATCACCTTTGGCAGCGTGCCGGCTGGAACCCACACCGTCATTGCGTATATCGTTAATATTCCGCTTCAATTCCAAGAAGCGAATTTCACGATCACCGGTCAAAGCTCGCAAACTTATTATATCCGCTCGATGAATGCCGATGAATATAATGCCGCGCCCGGGTTCTACCGCGGTTCGAGCACCGATGCGAAGAATCGCACGGTCGCGAGCTATGTTCGTTTCGACAATGTTCGCCCAAACAATGGGACCATCACGTTAACTTGGGAAACTGTCGCGGGTGATTATGACCGTGGGTCGGCGCTGAACGCCGTTCAGCTCATTCTGAACGCTCCTCCGGCCGGCGATCCTCCTGCGATCACGAGCGATCCGCAACCTACGGTCGTCGCCTCTGGAGGCACGACGAGATTGTCCGTAACAGCCACCGGGAACAATCTGACCTACCAGTGGCAGAAGAACGGTCGCAACATTCCCAATGGCGGAAATATCAGTGGCGCTACGACGCCGACTCTGACGATTGCTGGCGTAAGCGAGGCTGACGCCGCCCTTTACAGCGTTGCAGTGTTCAACCCGGGCGGCAGCACAATTAGCAAGAACGCGTCGCTCCGGATATCGAAGTTCGATATCAATGACCAGTTGATCGGGTATTGGAAACTCGACGAAACGGCCGGAT
This sequence comes from Verrucomicrobiota bacterium, assembly GCA_016871515.1. Classification (GTDB taxonomy): domain Bacteria; phylum Verrucomicrobiota; class Verrucomicrobiia; order Limisphaerales; family SIBE01; genus SIBE01. The sequence goes on along the minus strand of VHDE01000021.1, from coordinate 50,238 downwards.
CGACCGCGGCCAATGCTGCAGCCGGTGGGAAGGCCGGCCAGGTTAATGGTACGGCTGCCTGGGCCAAAGGGCAGGTTGGCAACGCCCTCACACTGGACGGCGCGTCAACGTACGTTTTCGTCGATGATTACACGAAGGCTAAAAGACAAATCGCCGGTTCGGCGTGGGTGAATATCCGCGCTGGAGTCGCGTCAGACGTGGCGATTTTCCGGAATGCACAAGGAACGCTGGGTGTCGGAGTAAATGCTCGAGGCGCCAGTTTGGCCGGACAGTTTGAAGTGGGCTTGGTGTTCGATCAGGACGCCAATGTCGCGCGACTGTCTGGCGCCATTGGAGCCGGTCCCAACGTCGTTCGGGCCACTGCGCCGAACGCCTTCCCGCTCGGATCATGGCAGCATGTGGCGTTTAGTGGCGACGGAGCACAGCTCCGCCTCTATTTGAATGGCGTTGAGGTTGCCTCTACCGATTACATCACAACCATCAATCCGCCCGACATGAAGTATATCTCGATGGGCGCAAGGTTGAATTTGGCCGACACGGCAGACCCGACCAGTGCTCTGGGTCCCGACGCTGCCTCGCCCAATTTCTTGAGTGGCCAACTCGACGATGTCGTGCTCTGGACTCGAGCTCTTACGGGCGATGAGGTCTCGAAGGTGTACGACGCGGGCAAGGCCGGCCAAGCCGTCACCACGGTCAAAGTTACGCCGCCCGTGGTTGTCAGCCAACCCAAGGCTGGCGTTACGTTCGCGGCCGGCAGCGTGACGATCACGTTCGAAGGCGGCCGATTGCAATCGTCCGCAGCCGTAACCGGACCTTGGGCCGATGTAGCGAATGCGACCAGTCCGTTCAAAGAGGCAGCTTCAGGAGCCCGCAAGTTCTATCGCGTAGTTCCGTAAAAGACTGCTAACAACGTAAAGTCAGTTTACACAGAAACCGGACCGCCGTCGGTCCGGTTTCTTTTTTTGAACTACCTCTGTAGATCCAAAGCGGCGATTAGAACCGTGGATCTCGCCGATAACGCGAATGAATAAAAAATGAAACTGTAGACATCGCATCATTCACCCTACAGGTGACACGATTGGTTACTGTATCTGCTTCTCTTTCCGTGTTCATCGGCGTCATCTGCGGTTCAATTCAACCTGAAAACAGCAGCTGGGCCGAACAAGAGGGAACAGAGGCAACAGAGTTGGAGAGATTTGTCCAGAACAGCGCTGTTGTTTGAATCGCACCTGACCGGTGAACGTCCCTGCAAGCTCCCCTTCGAGTCCAAGTCTTTATCTTTCTGTTTCCTCCGTTGCCTCCTGTTCAGATCAATCGCCGCTTTAAGGTCCAATGCTTCCCTTTAAGGCAAAAGAGTGGGACAGCAGAATCCGAAATTGGATTTTCACCGCAGGCCACGGACAGTTTGGAGCACAAGAGGTCTCGGGCGATTTGTGGTTTCACGAATCGCTTACCGTAGCTTCGTGTAAGGTTCTTCCTCCCAATTTTGCGATGGCCAGATGAAGCTATCGACACTGCCATCATAGCGAAGGGACAAATCCTTGATCTTTGTCTGGCGGCTGCCCCAACCCGACGTGTTCGTCTTGGTCCAACCTTGCCAGAGATGCCGGTGCCACGGGCACGCCGCGACTATAAATCGCGCGTTCCACCGGTTGATCTGTGTCTTCAGCCACGTCTTCCCTTCCTGAGTCGTTTGCTGCCAAGGTCCCATGTGATACGCGTAGCTTGTCGTGAAGTCGCCGAAATATTCCCAGCCCAGATCAATCGGGATCCTGCCCCGTGTGCGATCCGATAAGCAGATGAAAGAGTTGGTGCTGCTGATGTAGCCCTTCTCGAGATATTCGTTCGTTCCACCAACGTAGCCGAAAGTTTTGCGTCCCGGATTCACCAAATAGAGCGGCGGACGATCATTGAAGTCTTCTTGATACATCTGAATGCCAAGCCCGATCTGGCGGAGGTTATTGATGCAATGCGTCCGACGCCCGCCCTCTTTCGCGCGACCCAACATGGGGAAGAGCATTCCCGCAAGAATCGCGATGATCGCGATGACAACAAGAAGCTCGATCAGTGTGAAGCCAACCGCACTCGGCCGATCCGAGGCGCCTCGAAATGAGCAACGTTCCCGTGGCATGCGAACAGGAATAACTCGCTGCGCAACTTGCTGTCAACAAGGCATTGTCCGCCGTGCTATTGCCACCGTTACGCCCAAGAGTGTGGATGCCTTTAGCGTAAACTCAGACTTTCAGTCTGCTGTATCGCCGATTGGTAATCGGCAGACCGTCCGGCCTTCCGGGACCTCGAACTTGTGGGCGGTTCGCAGAATACAATTCTTCCAAGTAGCAAGGTGAAGGTCGCCCCTCTCCCTAACCCTCTCCCCATCCGATGGGGAGAGGGCAGAGAGCTGTTGCGAACAGTCAAGGTCTGATGGCAAAAACGCGCACGACACCAACGTCTTTTCCCTCGCCCCATCGGATGGGGAGAGGGTTAGGGAGAGGGGCGCTGCAACTGTCAGCGACTGCATTCTTCCGCCGCCGAACGGTGGCTGATTGACTGCGATATGGCAGACGAAAGTCTGCGTTACGCGATACTCGTCACGTGCTCGGCATCCGTGCGCTCCGATGCTTCGCGATTTCCGCCTACAGCTGGTGATGCACTCGTGTGCAACTCTTCAAGAGTTTTTAGACTTTCCGACGTAAACTTCATGCCTTAGTTAAACAGTCAGCATCCATGAACTCTCTTCTCAAAGGCGTTCTCATTACCTTCACTTTCCTTTTGCTCACGACACGCTCCGGGTTTCCGGCTAACCCGGCCGTGCTGATCATCGATTCGCCGATGCCACCTCCGAATTGGGCTCTTCTCGAGCGAGAGTTGATTCGCGCCAACACAGCTGCCTGCCAAGAGTTCTTTGCCCGTTACTTTGATGAACGCGGATATTTGTTGTGCGTCGAGCGATGGGGTGGCGATGACGGACCCGATGATGCAATCGAGAATTGCAATGACTGGCCGATTCTGCACGCCCTCGGTGCACCGGACGTCGTTCTCGAAATGTACAAGAAAGCTTGGGAAGGGCATCTCCGGCAGTACACACAGGCTAAAACGTCCCAGGTTCCGTTCGCACGTGACGGCATGTACTACAAAGAGTTTCCGGTGATGTTTGATTGGGTTCACAATGGCGAAGGCCTCACCGTGTTCAATTTGCAAGGATTGTCCGATCCAAATGATTTGAATTTCCAGAAGCGTGTTCGGCGCTTTGCGGGGTTTTACATGAACGAAGACGCGGGCGCTCCGAACTACGATCCGAAGCACAAGATCATCCGCAGCATGTTCAATGGCAGCCGAGGCCCCCTCTTGCGCAAAGCGACCGCCTTAGATTGGGCTGGCGATCCGATCGAAGTCGAAAACCGTTTTCGGCTCGGACATGGCGAGCGCAATTATCAAGAGATGCTCGACCACTTCAAAGAGTACACCGACATCGTGGGTGATCATCCGCAGAATCTGCTGGCCACGTCGCTCGCGCTGAATGCTTACATGCTCACGGGCGAAGAGAAATACAAACACTGGCTGCTCGAATACGTGGACGCCTGGCGCGAACGCATGGCAGCCAATAACGACATCATCCCGACGAACATCGGTTTGGACGGCAAGATTGGAAGCGAATGCGATGGTAAGTGGTATGGCGGCGCGTACGGGTGGGGATTTACAGTGGTTGTGCCTCAGACCGGGAAGTTGGCGCACCGGAACACGCACCATCTCGGTTTTGTCGGCTTCATGAACGCCTATCTCTTGACAGCGGATGATCAATATCTCGACGCGTGGCGCAAACAAACGGCGAGAATCAATGGCCAAAAGAAAACGATCGGTGGAAGACCGATGCATCCGCGCATGCACGGCGACAAAGGCTGGTACGATTTCGTGCCGGGGGAGCACAATCAGAACGCGCTCGAAACCTACTATCTTTCCATGCGGCACGAAGACCGGTTGCGCGTGCCCAGAAACCCTTGGCTTGATTTCCTGGATGCCAAGAATGCGGAGTACCCGGAAACAGCTCTTCGAAGTGAGTTCGCTCGCATTCGTCAACGCGTCGAAAGCATGCGCGAAGACAGAACGACGCCGGACACGCGGCTTTCGGATGACCCCATGCAATTCAACCCGGCCAGCGTTTCATCGTTGATCGAACTCATGATGGGCGGCATTCATCCTGGGAATAAAGGTTCGGTATTGCATTGCCGCGTCCGATACTTCGATCCGGTGGCGCGACGCGCAGGAATTCCCGATGACGTTGCCGCCTTGGTGGAAAAGCTCAGCGCCGATGAAGTAACATTGAGTCTCGTGAACTTGAACCAGCTCACATCCCGTACTCTAACGATTCAAGCCGGTGGCTTTGCGGAGCATCAATTCGTCTCCGTCTCATTTCGTAACGAGTCACGAGAGATCAATGCTCCTTCGCTGGTTGTGAAGCTTGCTCCTGGCTGTGCTGGTCGTTTGAACTTCAAGATGAAGCGATACGCGAATGCACCGACTTTGAAGTTCCCCTGGGACCGCTGAGTGGTGGCAACCGCGCACCCTTTCAGCTCATTGATGTTTGTGCCAGAGTCTTTTGGCAGAATCCGATAGTCGCATGAGTTCCCCGCCCGCCCACCGCTGGCAAGGACGCTTTCCACAGCGTCCCTGAAAATTCATTCGCGCCGGAGAACAAGTCGGACGCTGTGGAAAGTACAGGGGGTCTGGCCTGTCCAGCATCTGTGTCCTACCACGTTCATGGGGCGCAATGCGCGAAAATCTGTTTCGGAGAGTCCTTGCCAGTTCGCGGGTTTTCCGGAGCCTCGAGGCTATTTCACACCAGAGACAAATTACTATTCGGAGACCGGAATCCTGAAGTAACACATCCAGCTCCCGACTGTGGCGCCAAGGCTGACCTTCTTTCCGTTGAACCATTCGACATGGCCATCTTCGAACAGGAAGTTTCCACCTTCTGGAGCGCCTTTCTGCATGCGATGAACGGCCGTGAAAACTTTCTTGTTTTCGTAATCCGTCGTCCAAGTCAATCGCGTGTCATACATGTTCGTCGTCTGCGGACCAATTCCCTGAAGGCGGTCGATCAAGACGGGAGCCTGCGAGTAACGGTCACCCAACTTGCGGCGCGTAAACCACGGCTCGGTTCCTTGCGGCGCCATGTCTGGGCCCTTGTCCTTTCGTCCGGGTAAATAGAAGTAGCCAATCAATTGCGGCACGGTGTCCACTGAGATCATCCCGCGTTCCGCCGCGCGATGCCAGACGTCGGTCGGACAATACAATACGTCGTTTCGAGGACGTTCAGACCTCGCGGTCGTGCGTTGATTGCGGATCAGGTAGTTGTTCCAAAAATTGCTCATCGTCGGGGTTATCCAACTCAGATGGTATCCGCCGGAATTGTCCGGAAACGAATTGTCCGCGTCACCGGCGTACATGTTCAGAGCGATGCCCCACTGCTTTTCATTGCTGACGCAAAGCGTCTTTTGCGCTTTGGCCTTCGATTTGGCGAGAGTCGGCAATAGCATCCCGGCTAAAATCGCGATAATGGCAATCACCACAAGCAATTCGATCAATGTGAAACCGAGAGATGCTCTAGGAGTTTGCCGAAGCGGGACATCGCTGTCGTGTGACCGGCGAACCGATCGAAGGAACGGAGTCTTCATAAGTTGGGTTTGGGTGAGGGTTTAATTGTGTTGATGCTGTTGATAACATGCTCCTAACGGCCGGTCAATCTGCCACATCGTTTGTGGTGCAAGTAAAACTGCTAGTCAGCGTCCCTCTCCCTAACCCTCTCCCCATCCGATGGGGCGAGGGGAAAGAATGGCTGGGTTTGCCTTCACGAAAAGAGTGATTCGAACAGCACATCGCAAGAAGAATTCCCTCTCCCCATCGGATGGGAAGAGGGGCCGCCCAGCAGTTTCAATTGCACCCCAGACTTGCTTGGAGCCTGCCGAAACGTTAGCTTCCGGAACATGAACGCGACGGATATCCGACAGGCCCTGGCTCAAAGGCCCTTTAAGCCGTTCCGTTTGACGTTGAGCACTGGTCGTGAAATCCCGGTTTTGCATCACGACACAGTTTTGTTCAACGAATCTGGGACCACGTTGCTGGCCGTTGAAGGTGATCGGTTCCATATTGTGGACTTGCACCACATTGTCGCGCTCACATCTGGCGGCCAGCCCACCGCCGAACAATTGACCAGTTAGAGTCAAAAGGCAGGAAGCAGCTAACTCATTTTCGGCCTTGCCGCAGACGAACTTGTCGCTCTTCTAACTGGAAATAATCTCCGTCAAAACCCGCCCATGAACGTCCGTCAAGCGACGGTCGATTCCATTGTGCCGGAAGGTTAATTCCGTGTGTTCGATTCCGAGCAAGTGGAGGATGGTCGCGTGGATGTCGTAGCAGTAGGTCGGGTTGTTGCGATCCGCGGGCTTGAAGCCCCATTCATCGCTCGGACCGCAGGTAACGCCCGGCTTGATGCCTCCGCCAGCCAGCCAATTGGTGAAGACGAATGGATTGTGATCGCGTCCTTTGCCGCTTTGCGCACAGGGCATGCGGCCAAATTCCGTTGTCCACAGAATGATCGTGTCATCCAACATCCCGCGCTGTTTGAGGTCTTTTATTAGTGCGGCCGTTCCGCGGGACATGCCGAGCGCCAGTGGACCGTGATCGCGTTTGATATCTTCGTGGGAATCCCAATTGCGGCGCGGAAAGCCGTTGTCATTGCCCGACCAGATCTGGACGAAGCGCACGCCGCGTTCGAGCAACCGGCGCGCAACGAGGCATTTGCGGCCGAAATAATCCGCTTCTTCAATTGGATTAATCTCTTTGTCGAACGTCTTAACGCCGTGTTTAAGGCCGTACATCTCAAGGATGTAGTCCGGTTCCTTGGAGATGTCCAAGGACTCCGGAGCGGCCAGCTGCATCCGGGCCGCTAGTTCGTAAGATCGAATCCGTGAGTCGAGGCGAAGGTCGCCGTCGCGTTGGCGAGCGTGCTCGCGATTCAAACGATTCATAAGCGCGAGGGCATCGCGTTCACTGCTCGGCGTAATGAAATCGTTCTTCGATGGAAACAAGTCGGCAATCGGATTCGTTGTTCCCGGATAAATGATTGTCCCCTGATGTTCTCCCGGAAGAAACGCTGAATCCCAATTCTTGGGACCGTTCGAACCAAACCCGCGATGATCTGGCAAGACCACGAAGGTCGGCAAGTTCTCGTTCATGCTGCCGAGCCCGTAACTGACCCAGCAACCGACACCGGGAAAGCCGGGGTCCTGAAAGCCTGTCGCCTGCAAATAAGTCGCTTGGCTATGAACGCCCGTTTTGCCAACGAGGTTGTGAATGAATGCCATGTCGTCCACGCATTCTCCGAGTGGCGCGACGATTTCGCTCAGGTGTTTGCCACATTGGCCATATTGACGCCATGACCAAGGCGAGGCGAAGGTGGCGCCGTGGCCGTTCTGGAAGAGTTCCACTTTTTCGCCAGGATCCCATTTTTCGCCGTTGTGTTTGATCAGCGCGGGCTTGTAGTCAAAGAGGTCCACATGACTGGCGGCGCCCGCCATGAACAACTGGACGACCCGCTTAGCTCGGGGCAAATGATTGGGAAGACGCGCGGCGGATTGACGCGGCTTTGCCGACGGATTCGCGGCCAAGAGACCGTGCATGCCGAGCAGACTCGACAGGGCGATTCCGCCAAGTCCACCGCCTGATTGCCAGAGAAATTCGCGCCGGGAAATCGCTCCGCGAGACGTCGGCATTCGATGATAAACGGATTTATTCATAACTCGTTCCGTGTTTCGCAACGCAGAGTTTCACTCTGCTGTATCGCCAGCTTGCAGTCGGGAGCCCGCTCGCAATTTCCACCGCTTCTGAACTTGCGGGAACTGCGCAGATTGAGAATCTGCGATACGGCAGAGTGAAACTCAGCGCTACGACCAAGGCACTGGCCCGCATATTACATTGGGAAACTTCGTTCATTCGTTGGTCCTTGTTCGGTCGCAGCTTTTCTCTCAATCGACAAACACAAACTCGTTCAGATTAAGAATCAATCGGCATGCATTGGCCAGCCCATGTTGCTCTGCGTAACTGGTTAAGCCGCCGATCTCATCGGCATTGGGATCGCGTGCTAAAGCCAGTCGAAAAGCCACGTTGACGCGATCTTTAGAGCTGCTCGCCATTGTTTCCACACGCGCTGCCATCTGTTTCGACATTGCAGTCATGAAAGGATTGTTCAACAGGGCCAAAGCTTGCAAAGCGGTCTGCGTCTCGTTGCGTTTGTCCACCATGAGCGATGGATCGGCGCAATCGAGCGTTTGCATGAACGGCTGCGGCTGCGATCGGACGATAAATCGGTAAATCGAACGCCGGTGTGCCCTTGGGTCGGTCGGATCGTGCAGATGATAGCCGTAATGCGGCGAGTGTTCGGGCTTTTCGACGACGAAGTCCTGAAAGCCGGGGCCGTACATCGCTTTGTTGAGTTTGCCGCTGACAAACAAGACCGAATCGCGGATGGCTTCGGCTTCCAGTCGTCTTCGGTTCATGCGCCAGAGGAATTGATTGCTCGCATCGACTCTTGCCGAGAGTTCGTTTGCCGCGGACGACTGCCGGTAGGTCGAACTGTTGACGATCATGCGATGGAGTTGTTTCAATGATTGTCCTCCATCACGAAATTCCGTCGCCAGCCAATCGAGCAACTCGGGATGTGTCGGCAACTGGCCCATCCGCCCGAAGTCGTTCGGCGAATCGACAAGGCCTCGACCAAAATGATATTGCCACACACGATTCACGATGGAACGCCATGACAGGGGATTATTTGAATCCACGATCCATTTCGCGAGCGCCACACGCCGTTCTCCTTCGGCGTGATTGGCGCCCAGGTTGAAGCGAGCTTCGGCCCCGAGAATAATCGGAACCGTTCCCGGCCCGACTTCCCGGATCGGACTCTGCACATCGCCTCGAGCTAAAATTTGAATCGACCTCGGTTTGCCCCCTCGATGTCCAGTGCCCGCAAAGGCTCCCTTTCCAGTATGAACAGTCCCAACGTACGCTTTCATCGGCTTGGGCAGTTTCGCGATTTCGGCGTTCACGGATTTGAGCCCTTGTTCAATCTCCTCTCGCTGTTGCTTCAGGGCGGCCGTCACGACGCGATCCAATAACTCCTTTCGTTGTTGCTCAAGTTTGGCAATATCCGCAGCCACAGCCGGATTTTCTTTCGCGCCATAATAATGGCCATCCACCAGATTCTTCATTTGCCAGCGCGCGGGCGCCTCGATCGAGTCAAGCGCCGTTACCGAAGCGGCACGCGCGACATTCTCACCAGAGCTATCGAACACACTCAACTCCGCCAGCGCGAAAATGTAATCGTTCTGGCGAGGAGCGAGCTTGGTCGCGGTCATGCGAATAAAGCGCGCTGGCTTGCCGTGTAAGATGATTGTTTGCGGTTCGACGCCAGGGTTCACAACATCGGCCTGTGTATGATCTGCCACGATTTTCACGCGCTCGTTGAAGGTTGGATCATCCGAAATCTCGACCTTAAAACGTACGGGAAAACCGAACCCCGCGCCGATCCCATTGAAATCATCGTGGCAACCAACATAAACCAATCGCTCGATTGCGACCGCCTTTCCGAGGTCCACCTGAACCCATTTGACTGAATTCTGGTCAGCCATGATTTGGCTGTGATAACCAAAAGCGTCGCTGTTGGCTTTCATTTTCTTGAGTTCAGCGACCTTCTTATCGAAAGCGGCTAATTCATCTCCACCCGCTTTTGCGATTCGAGCCTCGATCGTTTCTCTCTCTGCGGTCCATTTTGCTTGCGCTCGTTCGAGCGTTGCCCGCTTCTTGCCCACGACCGGATCGGCATCAAATATCTTGTCTGCGCGATCCAAGGCGGCAAAGACAGCCTGCAAGCTGTAGTAGTCTTCCTGCGTGACTGGATCGAACTTGTGATTGTGGCAGCGCGCGCATTGAACGGTCATGCTGACAAACGTGTTCATTGTGTTCGACACCATGTCATCGCGATCGAGATGCCGGGCAATTTGGCCATCGATCTTTTCTTCGGGAACCTCCATGTGCCCGATTAGGTCCCAAGGACCGGCCGCAATGAAACCCGTGGCGACAAGAGCCTCCACTGAGCCAGGGAATAGAACGTCGCCCGCAATCTGTTCGAGCACGAATTCCCGGTACGGTTTGTCCTCGTTCAGCGAGCGGATAACGTAGTCGCGATACGGCCAGGCGTTTGGACGCGGCTGATCTTTGTCGTAACCGTGCGTGTCGCCATAATGCACGACATCGAGCCAATGCCGCGCCCAGCGTTCGCCATATTCTGTCGAGGCCAGCAAACGATCCACGAGCCGCTCGTAAGCGAACGGGCTCGAATCGTTGACGAACTGCTCAACCGCTTCCGGCAACGGCGGCAGGCCCGTCAGGTCGAAATGCAGCCGGCGGATGAGCGTTTGCCGGTGGGCCTCAGGCGATGGCGTCAACCCTTTCTCGCGCAATTTGGCCAACACAAACGCATCGATCGGAGTGCTGCCCCATCGGATATCGTTGCTGGGAAACTGGGGAATGGGAGGGCGCTGGACAGTCTTGAGTGACCAAAACCCGAGCTTGTCCTGTGCTGCAAGCGGTCTCTCGGCGCCCACCAAGAGTCGATCCGACAGACCAGCGCAATAGATGAGAATTAGTCCGAGAGTGAAAAGGCGGTAACACGCCGAGCCGAGGGTTTCGCGAGAACTTAGTGACTGAATGCCTGCGCTGCGGCAAAAGGAAACTTCCCGAAAAGTCTTTAAGCGCATCGCCCGGATGAACCTCCCTGCAGCGGCGTCTCGTGCGAGCGCCGCCATTCTTAAACAACCCGGGTTTGCGGCGCTCTTGCGAGACGCCGCTAAAGATTGGCGGTTCAGAAGGCGATTCCAGTGTGTCATTTGGATTCGGGCTTTATCCTATCGATTTCGACCTGCGGTTACCAGTCGGATAATCACGCTTGGAATGCGGAAACTCTTAGAAACTCTTTGTGGCACTTTTGTGGCACTCTGATAGCTCTGATAGGGTATTGACTTTATATGTCGTTGCAAATATTTTGGCACGCAAGACAGCCAGCCTAATCTGGTTGTTCCGGTTGGTATTTGTGGCCGCCATTTGACGCAGCGAAAGCCAAGAGACTGAAAATATGATTAAGTATCCGGTAGCCCATATCAGACAAAAGGGCGTGGATTTAGTAATAGTCCTCTTAGACACTTCCTTCGGCAAAATGAGCCCGACTGCGAAGGCCGAGATTTTGAGGATGCTTCAGCAAAACGCTCAAGCGGCTGGATTGAGGGGCGCAGTAGTTCCAATTTGGGATAGAGGTGATGGGCGAGCTGAATTTTTGGCGGACAGGCAATTGATCCCGATAATTCAGAATCTCACGCTTCAGACCGTGCACGCGAACATTAATCGCGAGTTAATCATCAAGTCTGGAATACCCGCGGCGGCTATGAATGACAAGGCCGCCGTGGCCACGCCCGTTTCGAGAGCACAAGGCGGAGTCGTGTCGGTTGTGGCAGAGATCGCCGATTGCGCGGTTCAGATCGATGGCTCGTTCGTCGGCAATATTCCCGCGAAGGTTAGGCTCAAAGACGGGAAACATGTGGTCGAGGTTAAGAAGGACGGATTTAAGACTTACCGGCAGGAGATCGAGATTACCGACGGTTCGGAAATTCTTTTGCGGCCGGTGATGGAGAAGACCGATCCGCTCATGACGCCATTCTCCGAAAACGTGAATTTGCAGGGCGCAATGGATCAGCGCGGAAAGCTGGGGGAATCCCAACGCAAGCATCGGGTTGGTATGGTGACGTTGCTTTTCAGCGATTTGGTGGGCTCGACCAAGCTGAAGCAGGATTTAGGGGATCATGATGCTGTGGCGATCATGCAGCGGCATCATTCAATCGTCCGCGATATTCTGGGGCGTTTTCCGACCGGCGAGGAAATTAGCACTGCGGGCGATTCTTTCTTTCTCGCCTTTGCCAAACCTTCGGACGCCGTCAAGTTTTCGCTTCTCTTGCAAGCCAAACTCCGTGAATTGAATAAGGGCAGCCGTACGCCCATTCTCGATCGAATTGGAATTCACGTGGGTGAAGTGTTTATCGAGGAGAATCAAGGCCCTGGGAAACCCAAAGACATGTACGGCATCCAAGTCGATACCTGTGCGCGTGTGATGTCTTTAGGTGACGGGGACCAGATCTTGATGACGCGGTTTGCCTACGACAACGCACGCCAAGTGCTGAAGAATCAGCAAGTCGAAGGTGTCGGCCCCCTGGCTTGGCTGACTCATGGCGAGTACGATATGAAAGGTGTCGAAGATCCCTTGGAGATTTGCGAGGTAGGTGAAGTGGGCCGGGCGGTTCTGAAGGCGCCGGGGAATTCGGAGAAAGCCCAAAAACACAATTCCGGAGAACAAGTCGAGGCGCCGGCAGAGCAGCCTCACGTCGTGGTCAGCACTCGATCATCCGCCCCAATCTCACCATTTCGCAGGCAAGGTTGACGCCGCAGTTTCTCGATTGGGGCCAAAAGAGCAGGGCGGCGTTGCTGCGCCGCCATGGTACCACCGCGCAGCAGGCGGCGCAGCAGCGCCGCCCTACCACCCCTGTTGAATTTCGAACTAGATTCCATCGTCTATGCCGCTTTACGAATACGAATTGTGTGAAGGCGATTGTAAGGTTTGCGGCGGGCGTTTCACGCTACGCCGACCATTAACTGCGCAGCCTCTGACCAATTGCCCGCTCTGCAAAAAGCCCGTCCGAAAACTGATTTCCAGCTTCAATTCACCAGTGAAGCTCAAGCCGGTGTCCATTACTGACGCGAAGAAAGCCGGTTTTACGGTTCTTAAACGGTTGGGCAAGGGAGAATACGAGAAACAGTGAGCTTCCTGAGTTTCCCGGAACGAATTGCAAGGGCTGCGGTCTAACCTTAGACGAAATGCGCCGGACTGTAGGGTGCTCTTTGTGGAGATTGATAGTGCTGCGAACGCCAGAAAAGCGGCCAAGTCATTGCTTGCCGGGAGCGGTTTGGCCAATTATCTTGAGAGCAACTTTTTCTCTTTCACAGGCATGAGTGACATTCAGATGATTGAAACGCTGCTTCAGCGCACGGCTCGGCGACGTCGTTGGCAAAATGCTTGGCGCGGCGCCTGGCAAGGTCTCCTCATGGGCGGCATTCTTTGGCTAATCGCCCTGATTGCCTTTAAGCTGCTTCCTGTAACGCCCACGATTTTATTAGTAGCTGCCTTAGCAGCCGGCGGGTCACTCTTGATCGGATTTGCTGTCGGTTGGCGCCGCCGCGTTACAGTGTCCGAGACAGCTCGCTGGGTTGATGGCCGCCAGAAACTACAGGAACGGCTTAGCACGGCTTTGGAAGTGGCGGAAACGTCCGCAACCGATGATTGGCGGAAGTTGTTGGTGACGGATGCAGCCAAGTGCATCAGCCAGGTCGATCCTAAGAAGATGCTTCCATATCATCTGCCCAACGCGAGCAAGTGGGCGTTTCTGGTGCTCATATTGGGGGCTGGACTCGGCTTTGTTCCGGAATACCGCAGCAAGAGCTATGTGCAGAAACAGCGGGAAAAGGAAGTTATCCGCGAAACCGGCCGGCAATTGGCCCAGCTAACGCGACGAAATCTTGAAAGTCGTCCGCCTGCACTGGAACCAACTCGCAAGGCACTGGATTCGGTGGTTGAACTGGGAGATCATCTTGCCAAAGCGGAGTTGACGCGCAATGACGCGTTGAAGGACCTGTCGAACGTTGCCGAGAAAATCAAGGAACAAACCCGCGAACTAGGCAAGAACCCGGCCTTGAGAACGATGGAACGTGCCGCCCGCAGTTCGAACAAAGGTGGCTTGCCCAGCGGCACTGAATTGCAGAAGCAAATCGAAGTGTTGCAACAATCGCTCGGGAAAGAGGCCGCCGACTCTAAAGCGCTCGAGAAATTCCAAAAGGATCTCGCCAATGCCAGCAAGGCTGCGGCCGGTCTGCCGGACAAGAACTCGGCCAAGGCCGACGAAGCCCGCGACCAACTTGCCAAGATGCTCTCCGATCTGGCGAAGCAGGCCGAAGACATGGGATTGTCTTTGCCCAGCCTCGAGGAAGCGATTGCCGCACTAGCGGCCAGTCAAATTGACCAGCTGCTCCGCGACTTGGAAACGGCTGAGACAGACTTGGAAAAGCTTCTCGAAACCGCCAAGACTTTGGAGCAGCTTCAACTTAAGGCGGAGAAGATCGGGAAAGACTTGGCCGAACAGTTGGAAAATGGCCAAGCCGAAGCTGCCCAATCCACTCTCGAAAAAATGGTCCAACAGTTGAAATCTGGCGCGCTTGGCACTGAAGAGCTGAAGAAACTTCTCGACGAAATCTCGCGTGCGATCAAACCGGCCGGGCATTACGGCAAAGCTGCCGAACTCTTGAAGCAAGCTAGCCAGCAGATGCAAAGCAATGAGAATCCCGCGGCAGCGCAATCGTTAGCCGATGCCGCCAAGGAACTCGAGAATCTGATGCAGCAATTGAACGACGCCAAATCGATGATGGCTTCCCTGCAAGCGTTGCAACGAGCGCAAATGTGCATTGGCAACGGACAATCCTGGGCCAGCGGTCCGCCGCGCGCCGGTAAAGGGCAGGGGGTTGGAGCAGGCGTCGGCACTTGGGCCGATGACAGTCAATGGCTGGACATTTCCGAGGTCCGAGAGCGCTGGGATAATTCTGGCGTTGTTCGCCCGGACGAAGAGGCGCGCGGGATTACTGACCGCGGTGGCGCACCATTGCCCGACAACTTGGAAAGCACGAAGATTAAGGGACAGATTAACCCGGGCGGTCCGATGCCGAGCATTACGCTCAAAGGAGTCAGCATTAAAGGAGTCAGCAAGGTCGATTTCAAAGAAATGGCTACGGCTGCCCAAACGGAAGCCCAAAGCGCGTTGAGTCAAGAGCAGGTCCCTCGGGCTTACCAGGGTGCTGTACGCGATTATTTTGACGACTTGAAGAAGTAACCGAAGCTCTGGGCGCCATGCATATCTGGTAGGCGGCTGGTCCACTCACGCCTTAGGTCTCTAGGGCAGCCAAAAGTTCCGCCGCATCGCGCACTCCCTACCAAACGCGGCATCCTCGACTGAACTAATTCATGAACACCGAAGAACAGATTCAATTGTTTCGCCAAAGCTACTCTGCCCTGCGCGACGAAATCGCCAAAGTGATTGTCGGACACGAGAGCATCGTCGAAGGCACGCTCATTGCGCTGTTGTCGGGCGGCCACGTCCTGCTGGAAGGCGTGCCGGGCCTCGGCAAAACGCTGCTCGTTCGAACCCTGAGCGAAGTCCTGGACCTTTCCTTCAATCGCATTCAATTCACTCCCGACCTGATGCCGGCCGATATTCTGGGCACGAATATCGTCATGGAAACGCCTGGCGGCCGCCGCGAGTTCCAATTTCAGCGTGGCCCCATCTTCGCGCATCTGATTCTGGCAGACGAAATCAATCGCGCGACGCCTAAAACGCAGTCCGCCATGCTCGAAGCGATGCAGGAGAAAAGCGTCACAGCCGGCGGTGAAATTCGCAAACTTGCCGAGCCGTTCTTCGTGCTGGCGACCCAAAATCCGATTGACCAGGAAGGAACGTATCCATTGCCGGAAGCGCAACTGGACCGTTTCTTCTTTAAACTGCTGGTGAACTATCCGACGGCAGAAGATTTACTGGAGGTGTTGAACCGGACAACGGAGGGGAAGAGCGCAGACATTAATAAGGTTTTGACTCGCGAGACGTTGACGGAACTCCAGCAGTTGGTGCGGCAAGTGCCGGTCGCTTCGCACGTTAAAGATTACGCCGTGCGCCTAATTATGGCGACGCATCCCAAGGCCGAAACGGCGATCGGCGTGACCAATCAATACCTTCGTTTTGGCAGCAGCCCACGCGGCGGGCAAGCGGTCTTGCTGGCAGGCAAGGTCCGAGCGCTGACGCAAGGCCGGTTCAACGTGAGCTTTGATGACCTGCAAGCCGTGATTCATCCGACATTGCGGCATCGACTGATTTTAAACTTTGAAGCGGAAGCTGAGGGAATCACGACCGATCATATCATCGACCAGATTCTCAAAGATGTTCCCCGTGATGCCGCGGTCGCGGCGTGAGTTAACATTGACCAATCGCGACGTCACCTTGTCTTCTCCCTCACTTCGCAAGGGCGAGGAGAGGGAGAGAAGCGCAAGCAATGAAAATGCACCTCCTCTTCATGAACCTCCGGGCAGGACAGGGCGTCTCGCCTGTCCAGCATCTGCGTACACCAAAGACAGCAGAGGCGGGACGCGCTGTCCTGCCGCGCTCATGGGGTGCCATGCGCGAAAGGTAATTGGATGCTCGATGCCTAACTCATTGCTCAGTCCAGAACTCCTTCGGCGCCTCGAACAATTTCAATTGCTCGCCCAACGGCGCGCGAAGAGTTCGGCCAGAGGCGAACGCCGCAGCCGCGCCCGCGGCCAATCCGTAGAGTTCGCTGACTACCGAAACTATGCCGCGGGCGATGACTTTCGATGCCTGGATTGGAATCTCTTCGGACGTTTGGAAAAGCTCTTCCTTAAACTCTACGAAGAGGAACGCGAACTGCCCGTCACGATTTTCCTGGATGCGAGCGAATCGATGACCTTTGGGACACCGCGGAAGTTTGACTTTGCCAGACAGGTCGCAGCCGCGGTGGGTTATGTCGCCTTGTGCGGATTTGATCGCGTTTCCGTTGCGGCATTTCCCGATGCTCTGCGCGAAGGCGCGGTCCGCGATGGTTTGCGATCTGTGCGGGGCCGCAAATCGGCCCTGCAATTCTTTCAGAACTTGAGCCAACTGACGGCACAAGGTGTGGCCTCGCTAAACGAATCGCTGCGACGAGGCGCGTTGATGGCGCGGCAACCTGGCGTGGCGGTGGTATTGAGCGATTTCCTGGATCCAGCCGGCTACGAGACAGGCTTGACCGCTTTGGTGGCGCGCGGTTTTCAGGTTAGCGCAGTCCAAATTCTGGCGCCGGAAGAAGTGAACCCCTCTGCATTCGGCGACTTGCGGTTGATCGATTCGGAAACGGGTTCAAGACAGGAGATCACATTTGGACGCTATCGGTTGACGGCGTACCAGCAAACGGTGCAGAACTTTTGCCAACAGCTCCGAGAGTTTTGCCAAGCGCGTGGAATCAATTTCTTCACGACCACATCCGAAACTCCCTTGGAACAACTCTTGTTGCGGCAATTGCGCGAAGCGGAGGTGTGGGGATGAGAACAGTGCGGAATGGGAATGCGGAGTGCGGAATCCGGCGCATGAAGCTTAATCCCTTGCGCCTTACACATGAGTAAATAGGAAGTCTATGAGCTATGAGAATCTGAAGAAGCGAACCCGTGCTTCGCACTCTCAGTCGTGAATTTTCTCGCGCCAGCAGCATTCTGGTTTGCCGCCGCGATTCCGGTGGTCATTCTGTTTTACTTGCTAAAGCGCAAACGCGTTGTCCGCCTCGTTTCGAGCACGTTGCTTTGGCAGAAATTCCTGGCCGAGACACAGGCCAGTGCGCCCTTCCAAAAACTCCGCCGTAATTGGCTGCTGGTTTTGCAGATTCTCCTTCTGATCCTCGCCATCCTCGCGTTGGCTCGACCTTATTTCGCCGGTAAATCACCGGGCGGCCGCCTCGAGGTGGTCATACTGGACGCTTCGGCTTCGATGCAAAGCACCGACGAATCGCCTTCACGCTTCGAGAAGGCCCGCAGCGAAGCGCTCAAGCTGGTGGACTCTCTCCATGACAACGATCACATGGTGGTTTTGGTGGCCGGCGCGAACACTGAAGTGAAGCAATCGCCAACCCGCGAGAAAGCGGCCTTGCGTCGTGCGATTCAAGCGGCCAGCGTGACTGATGCGCCCAGCCGGTTGCAAGAGGCGCTAAAATTGGCTGACACGCTGATTCGCAATAATCCCAGTGCCGAGATTCATCTGTTCAGCGACGGCGCGGTGGCCGCTCTCGACGAATTCGAAAACAGCGGGTTGCCGCTGGTCTATCATCGAGTCGGCCAGCGCGCGAATAATCTGGCGATCACCACTCTGGATGTCAGGCCCAATCCCGAGAATGCAGCGCAACGCGCCGTCTTCACGAGCGTCGTCAATTACTCGACGAACGCGCAACAGACTCAACTCGAGTTTCGTTTCGGCGACCAGATCCTCGAAGTCAAAGCGCTCACGTTGCGACCCAAGGAGAGCGTGCCGCAGGTCTTTATTGCCAACCAAAGCGAGGATGGCGTCTTTTCCGTGAAGTTGACAGGCCAAGACGATTTGGCTCCTGACAACCAGGCATTGATTGTCAGCCTTCTTCCCCAGCCGGTCAAAGTTCTGCTGGTTACGGCAGGAAACCAAGTGCTGGAAAAAGCTCTGCGCGTCGCACCGAACGTCGAATTGAGCGTGGCCAGCGCTTTCGCAAATGGAGAACCTAAGCCAGATATCGTCGTTCTCGATGGAATTGCGCCCGCGGAGCGGCCCATCGGAAATGTCCTAGCGATCCATACGGCGAACACGAATTGGTTCGCGGGATGGTCGAAGCTCGAAGCGCCGCCCATTGTAGCGTTGAAAAGCAGTCACGCCGTCCTCCGTTTTGTGAGCTTTGATAACGTCTTCATCGCTGAGAGCATGGCGGTCAACACGCCGAGCTGGGCTGTTTCACTGGTCGAGGCGCCTCAAAATCCTCTGATCCTGGCCGGCGAACTGGGCCGTCAGCGCATTGTCTGGGTTGGATTTGACATCTTGCAGAGCAGTTGGCCGCTGCGAATTTCTTTTCCCATTTTTGTCGCCAACGCCATCGAGTGGTTGAACCCAGCCGCAGCAAATGCCAGCCAGCTGCTCGTCCAAGCCGGCAGTCCGTTTCGCATCGGCGTCACCGAGTCGGTTACTGCGGCCGAGGTAAGAATGCCGGACGGCACAGTCAAACCCTGGCCCGTAAACGCGGCGAAAGGCGAGTTGGTTTTCGGTGACACGATGAAACAAGGGACGTACCACCTGAAAGCGGGAACAAACGAAGTCGCATTTTGTGTCAACTTGCTGGACGCCGCCGAAAGTAACACGAACCCCAAAACCGAACTGCAATTAGGAAAGTATGCGAAAGTTGAGGAAACGACGCTCCGTCGCGCGAACTTGGAGATATGGCGTTGGATTGCCGCGGCAGGCTTGGCGGTATTGATGTTTGAATGGTGGTACTATCACAAAAGGACGGCATGATGAGGTGTCGAGTGCCGAGTGTCGGGTGTCAGGTGCTCTCTCGGCATCTTTCGTGCGTCTGCGCTGCCTCCAGTGCCGGCTTCGCATGGCGCATCCTGGCTGCGCTGACCATCTCTTTTTTGGCTGGGTGCCATTCGCGCGAACACTCTGAAGTAGCCGTCTATACTTCCCAGGATCAGGTTTATGCTGAGCCGATCCTGAAAGAATTCACTCGCGAAACTGGGATTCAGGTGAAGGCCCTTTACGACAGCGAAGCCATTAAAACGGTCGGACTCGTCAATCGCCTTCTCGCGGAACGGAATCATCCTCAATGCGACCTTTTTTGGAACAACGAGGAATTACGCACTCGACAGTTGGCTGCGCAAAACGTGTTTCGCGAAGTGAATTCTTGGCGCGCCGTCGGTTTCCGCAGCCGCCGCATTGTCATCAATACGAATCATGTTTCTCTTGCGTCGGCGCCGCGCTCGCTAAGCGAACTTACCAACGCAACCTGGCGGCGCAAAATCGCTCTCGCTTACCCGTTGTTCGGAACGACGGCCACACATTTCCTCGCGCTGCGACATCACTGGGACGAAGCAGTCTGGCGGACTTGGTGCGAGCGATTGCAGGCGAATGAACCGTTTCTGCTCGATGGCAACTCGGTGGTGGTGAAACAAGTCGGGCGCGGCGAAGCGTGGATCGGTTTGACCGATTCGGATGACATTGCGGCTGGGCAACGCGAAGGCTTGCCTTTGCTTGGGCTGCCCATCGGCGAAGAATCGCTGCTCATTCCCAATACAATTGCCGTCGTTAGCGGCGCTCCTCATCGCGACGCGGCGGAGAAGTTGTTTGAATATTTGCAGCGCCCAGCCGTCCTGGAAAAACTGGTCGCAGCGAATGCGCTCGAAGGACTGTCGCCGACGGAGTTTTCGGCAACGACGCTGAAACCGGACTGGGACGCTTTGGTTTATGAATTAGAAGCCGGCACGAAGGCCTTAAAGGAGATCTTTCTCAGATGAACTGGGCGCTGCTCCACAACAGTCTGCTCGTGAGTGGATTGACGACGGTAGCGTCGGTCATCTTCGGCTTTATGGGGGCGCTCTGGCTGGCTGGATTGGAAGCTCGATTACGGAATGGATTTCTGGCGGCGGCTGCTGTCGCCTTTGTGTTGCCTCCGTTTCTCGTGACGAATGCCTGGCTGCATTTTCTGGGCGAGACCGGCATTTGGCGCCACTGGTTGCCGCTCAACATTTATTCCTTGGGTGGAACGGTCTGGATTTTGACCCTGTTAACTTGGCCTGTGACCTTGTTTCTTGTATCGAGCGCG
The DNA here is from genome assembly GCA_016871515.1 of Verrucomicrobiota bacterium. Classification (GTDB taxonomy): domain Bacteria; phylum Verrucomicrobiota; class Verrucomicrobiia; order Limisphaerales; family SIBE01; genus SIBE01. Next base: position 29,670 of record VHDE01000021.1, on the reverse strand, counting down.
TGGCGACGCCTTGACCCAAGCCAACTGGAAAGTGACGTTGCTTTGCAGGGGTGGCCTTTGATCCGTTGGCTGCTCATTCCCTTGGCAAGACCGGCGCTCGGACTGGCCAGCGCTCTGACATTTGTGCTGGCGCTGAACAATTTTGGAGTTCCAGCGCTGCTGCAAACCAAAGTCTTTCCGGCCGAACTCTGGGTGAATTTCAATACCACCTTTAGCTATTGGAACGCGTTGTATTTGAGCTGGCCTCTGCTTGTCGCGCCTTTGCTGCTGCTGCTGTGGTTTAATCGGCGCGGCGATTCGTGGCCCGCGTTGGAACGGCCCGTCACGCCGCAGGTCTTTCGAAGACAATTGGGCAAGTCATGGCTTTGGCTGAGCGGCGGCAGCGCACTGTTTTTGGTTTTCGTGGCGGTTCTGCTGCCGCTCACACAACTGGTCACAGCGGCTCGGACCTGGCGAGAGTTGCTGCCGGCGTTTGCTGCGGGACAGACGGCCGTGGCGAATTCATTTATCTTCGCTTTGAGTGCGGCTACGCTTTGCGTGGTCCTCGGCTGCGTTATTTGGCGATGGAAGGCCGGTGCGTTGCTCTGGGTGCCGTTCCTCCTCCCGGGAGTGTTGATCGGCATCTCGTTCATCTTTGCGTTTAACCGTCCGGCAGTCGCCTTGTTTTACGGAAGCATCTGGATAGTCATCGCAGGTTTGACGTTGCGTTATCTAGCTGTGAGCTGGCACGGAGTGGGTTATGCCATGCGCTCGGTTGATCGCGATCTTATTGACGCGGCAAAACTGTCTGGCGCGGGTGCCCCGCAGTTGTTCCGTTACGGCTATCTGCCGCAGATTGCCCCGCAACTGGCCGCAGTTTGGTATGCGACATACCTCCTTTGCCTTTGGGATGTTGAGACGCTCATTTTGATTGTTCCGCCTGGAGGCGAAACATTGGCCTTGCGAACTTTTAACCTGCTTCATTACGGACACAACACACAGGTCAATGCGCTCTGCATGCTTCTGCTCGGACTGGCCCTGGCGCCGTTGCTCGCCTGGAATGGCTGGCAATGGGTCTCGAGCCGCCTCCCGATGTGGCGCGACGCAGTTCTGAACTCTCGGTCGGCGTTTGCACAGGCGGTTATTCTCGCTGCGATAATGCTGCACACTGGATGTCAGCCAACATCAACGAACCAATCGCCGGTCAACAGCCACATTTTCGCGAGTGTTCAAATTATTGGATCGCGCGGCGCCGCTCTGGGCCAATTCAACAAACCAAGATCGGTGGCGGTCGATGCGACCGATAACCTTTATGTCGTCGACATGACGGGCCGCGTGCAAAAATTCTCGCCGGATGGCGTTTTCCTCTCGTCGTGGCAAATGCCGGAAACCGATAAAGGCAGGCCGAAAGGGATGTGCCGGGATGGTTCTGGTAACGTGGTGGTCATTGAACCGCATTACTCCCGTGTGAATCATTTCTCCACTGAAGGGAAGCTAATCACGCAGTGGGGTGTTCATGGGACGAATGCAAGTCAGCTTGCCTTTCCTCGTTCTGCCGCGGTGAATTCAAGAGGCGAAATTTACGTGAGCGAGTATGGCGCGGTCGAACGAATCCAGAAATTCACCGCTGATGGAGCTGAATTCATCCAGATGTTTGGCCGCGCGGGAATCGGAGCTGGCGAATTTAACCGGCCGGAAGGGCTTGGCACCGACAAGAGCGATCGGCTCTACGTGGCCGATTCTTGCAATCATCGCATTCAGATCTTTTCTGCTGACGGCCGATTTTTACGGTCCTATGGCCGCGCCGGAAAGGACCGAGGCGAATTGAGCTACCCGTATGACATCCGTGTCGATAGCGCGGGCCGACAGTATGTGTGCGAATTTGGAAACAGCCGCATTCAGATTTTTGATGGCCACGATCGGCCGCTCGAGATTCTGGGTGGCATCGGCGCCGCCCCGGGCCAGTTTAACAATCCATGGTCATTGGCTTTCGACTCAACCGGGAACCTCTACGTCGCGGACGCGCAGAACCACCGCGTCCAAAAATTTATTCGTCGTAACCCGGAAACGCGGTCCAAGAAAACGGCCCCTACCCGTCAACCACAAGTCGCGCTCCACTCGGTATCGCTTGGAATCAGTGGCGACGACTTTTGGAGCGCGGACATTCTTGTCCGCAGCGCTTTGCAATGAACGGCAAGCGTTCGAATCTTCAAGGCCGGCGTGGCACTTCGGCTGTTGCCGCGGACAAGATTGTCCGCGGTCCGGCTCGATCGCAGCTTTGCCGCCTTGTGCTGTGTTGCAGCCAATCAGCCACCATTGAGCGGCGGAAGAATGCAGTGGCTGACAGATGCAGCCCCCCTCTCCCTACCCCTCCCCATGAACCTAAAGGTAGCGGGGCGTTGCTGCGCAGCCTTGGCAAACCCACGATGTTGGCGGCGCAGCAACGCCGCCCTGCCGACGCAGTGGTTCATGGGTTCAATGCACGAAACTTTGTTTCGGAGAAGTCTCTCCCCATCCGATGGGGAGATGGAAAAGACCTGGGCGTTGGGCGCCTTGACCCATCACGCATCGACTGTCGCAAGAGCTCAATTCCCTCTCCCCATCGGATGGCGAGAGGGTTAGGGAGAGGGGTAACATTCACCGTGCTACTCGGAAGAGTTCCAAGCTGCAGGGCTCTCCTGCGATCCGAAGCGTTGGCTCAATCTAAGACCCTGCCGACTGCAAGTCGGCGACACAGCAGAGTGAGACTCTGCGTTGCGAGACTTGCACCGCTGGAAGTACTCTCATGAACTTCCAATTCACCAATCCACTATGGCTCGTGCTGCTCCCTCTTTGCCTGGTTTGGGTGATTTGGTTGACTTTGAAATCCGATGTGCAACTCAGTCCGGGGCGCCGTTGGGTGGCGTTCGCTTTACGGGTGGTTATTGTTGGCGCGCTCGTTCTCGCTGTGGCCGGTGTGCAATGGCTTCGTCCGTTGGATGGCTTGAATGTGTACTTTGTGCTGGATCGATCCGATAGCGTTCCCTCAGCGCAACAGGAAGCGGCTCGCGAATATGTCAACCGAGCTGTTGGACAAAAGAAGCCAGTGGACAATGCCGGTGTGCTTGTCTTCGGAACCGAAGCGAGTATTGAGTCCTCACCAAGCCGAGCCGTGGACTTGCAGAAGATTCATGCTGTTGTGGGGACGGAGCGGAGTGATATTGCCGGTGCGATCCGGCTCGGAACGGCGGCGTTTCCTGAGGCTGGTCAGAAACGCTTGGTCCTCCTTTCCGACGGCAATGAGAATATCGGGGACGCGCTGGCCGCGGTGCTTGCAGCTAAACCACTGGGAGTTTCGGTGGATGTCATCCCGCTCGGTGTATCGCGTGGATTTGATGTATCGGTCCAAAAGCTGAGCTTGCCCAATCAATTGAAGAAAGGGCAAACCTTCGAAGTAAAGATCTTTGCCCAAGCGGACAAACCCCAGAGCGCAACGGTCCGCCTTTATCGGAACGATCAATTGCTGGGTGATCAAAAGGTCGAGCTGACGGCGGGCAAGAATCTGTTCACATTTCCGCAGACGCTTACTGAACCTGGCTTCTACAGTTACGACGTCGCGCTCGAAGGGACGGACGACCTCGTGGCCCAAAACAATCGCGCCACGAGCTTCACAAATGTCCGCGGCGATCCCGCCGTGTTGGTTGTTTCATCGGATCTCGCGGCTGATGCGAACTTGGTTGAAGCCTTGCGCTCGGCCCGATTGGAGGTCAAGACAGCCGATGTTACCGGGTTTCCAGCCAGCCTCGCGCAGATGCAGAGTTATGACGCGATTTTCCTGTGCAACGTCGCGGCCGGCGACCTCGGACGTGATTTGATGAAACTCCTTGAAAGCGCCGTCCGTGACTTTGGCGTCGGGTTGGTCTCTGTGGGGGGAGATCAAACCTACGCGGCGGGTGGCTATCGGGACACGCCTTTGGAAGCAACATTGCCCGTGGATAGCGAGCTCAGCAGCAAAAAGGTGCTGCCGAGCGGGGCGATGGTCTTGGTCATGCACGGAATGGAATTTAACAATGGCAATCAAGTTGCGCGCGACACCGCGATTGCCGCGATGGAAGCGCTCGGTCCGCAGGATGAACTCGGGGTAATCCTCTGGGACGGAAGCGAACGCTGGCTGTTCCCGTTGACCAAGGTCGGTGATGGCCGAGAACTTGGACGCAAGATCGCAGGCATGAATCAAGGTGACTTGCCAAGTTTTCAAGGCGTGATGAGCATGGGTTACGAAGGGCTGAAGAAATCGACGGCCAACCTGAAGCACATGGTCGTTTTCAGCGACGGCGATCCCGGTGCGCCGACTGCAGAACTGATGCAGTCGATGGTTAAGGACAAGATCACGGTAAGCACGGTCTTGATCGCAGGGCACGCCGGACCAGACACGATGATTTCCATAGCAGAGCAGGGCCGCGGACGATTTTACGACGTGCGGTCGGCCAGCCAATTGCCACAAATCTTCATCAAGGAAGCGGCTGTGATTTTGAAGTCGGCCATCTTCGAAGAGCCGTTCAAACCGCAGGTGGCCGCCGGGAGCGAACTCATTCGCGGGATTGGGCCGCAGGAGTATCCGATATTGCAAGGTTACGTGGCGACGACCGGAAAACCACGAGCCGAAATTCCTCTCGTGTCGGAAAAAGGAGATCCTCTCTTGGCGCACTGGCAATATGGTCTTGGACGCGCCGTGGCGTTCACCTCGGATGCGAAAGCGAAATGGGCGCGTGATTGGCTCGGCTGGGATAAGTATCGCCAGCTTTGGTCGCAGGTGGCGCAATGGAGCCTTCGGCGCGTTGATAATGCTGATTTCACAACCGACGTGTCGGTCGAGAAAGGGGAAGGGCATATCAGCGTCGAGGCTTTGGACCCCCAAGGTAACTACCGGAATTTTCTAAATCTGCAGACCGTGGTTGTGACACCGAAAGGTGAGCGTCAAACAGTCCAGTTGGAACAGACGGGGCCAGGCCATTACGAAGCGAAATTCCCGACGCGCGAGGTGGGCGCCTATATGCTCAACTTGATGGACATGCAGGACGGCCGTCCTCGCGGCACGCAAGTGCTCGGCGCGAGCATCAATTATTCTCCGGAGTTCAACGCGACTGAACCCAACGTGAATCTGCTGCGCCGCCTGGCTGAAAGTGGCGGTGGCAAAGTGCTTGATCCGGATCTTTCGTCTGACAACCCGTTTCTGCACGACCGGCAGAAGACCTTTCAACCGCGCGATTTGTGGGAATGGCTCGTGAAGCTGGCGGTCATCCTGTTCCCGCTCGATGTCGGAATCAGGCGCATCCACATCGATCGGGAAGAATGGCTGCGCGTCACGCAGAATTTACGGCGCTTGCTTTTCTTCTGGCGAGTTGGCCACCGGCCTGCCGAAGCCGATGAATCATTGGCTGCGCTGCTGGCGCGCCGTGAGAAAGTTCGCTCGACGCAAACCGCACCAGCCGTCGAACCCAACCCCGATCTGTTTCGGCCGGAGAAGCCCGTTGCCATTTCTGAACTGCGAACACCGACACCGGCGTCCGAGGAACAACGGGCCGCAGTGGCCCCTGCCCAAACACCCTCAGAAAAGCCGGAAGAAACCTGCACAACGAGCCGCTTGCTCGACGCCAAACGCCGCGCCCAACGCCGGCGTGAATGAGTAAATCCGAAATCCGAAACAAACTCAAAATTCAAATTGGTAAATGCCGTAAACGTCAATCGGCCTGGTTTGGGATTTCGAGTTTCCCTATTGCTGTTTTGTTTCGAATTTCGAGTTTCGGATTTGGGCGGCGGGTTCAGCGCTCTCTGTTCTTCGCGTCTCTGTCGTGGCGTGGCCCCGTTGTTTGGTCATGGCTTGCGCGTGAAGGTGTGCGTGGCATGACCGTAAAAGACTTCGGCGCACTCCATAAGCGTTTCCGAAAGGGTCGGGTGCGGATGAACCGTCTCGGCCAAATCGCGCGCTGTTGCCCCCATTTCGATCGCCAGAACACCTTCGCTAATCAATTCTCCGGCGCCAGCACCCACCAACCCAACTCCAAGGATTCGTTCCGTCTCAGGATCAATAACAAGTTTGGTCAATCCGTCTGTGCGATCGAAACTCAGCGCCCGCCCTGAAGCGGACCACGGAAACTTGGCAATCTTGACGTCCATTCCTTTTTGTTTCGCTTCGGCTTCCGTTAGGCCGCACCAAGCAACTTCCGGGTCTGTAAAGACAATGGCCGGGATAATCACGTTTTCAAAGGCGGTCGTCTCTCCCGTGATCACCTCGACTGCAACCCGCGCTTCCTTCGCGGCTTTATGAGCTAATAGGGCGCCTCCGGCAACATCGCCAATCGCATAGATCGCAGGATCGCCGGTTTGTTGTTGCGAGTTGACTTTGATGAACCCTTTCTCATCGCGCGCCACTTTCGTGTTTTCGAGACCGAAATCCTCACAGTTGGGGACGCGTCCGACAGACACAAGGACGCGATCGTATTGCTCAACTTTCTCTTGCCCACTCTCGTCAAAAGTGACTTTGATCTGTTTGCCGCTGGTCGCCATTTTCAGGACCTTGGTCTTGAGACGCACCTCCTTAAAGGCCTTCTCCGCATATTTCATGACGGGCCGAACAAGATCGGGATCAGCTCCCATCAAGATACTATCCAGTGCTTCGACAACCACGACCGAACTTCCCAGGGATGCGTACACGGTTCCCAGTTCCATCCCGATATAGCCCCCTCCCACGATGAGCAACTGTGCCGGGATTTCCTCAAGCTCCAATGCTTCCCGCGAGGTCATGATCCGCGGATTGCCGAGATCGAACGCCTTCGGCATTGCAGATTTCGAACCCACGGCAATGATCGCTTTCTCGAAATTGACGAACTTCTGTCCTTCCGGTGTTTCGATGCGCAGGGTCCGCGAATCTTCGAACCGCGCGCGGCCTGTCAAAATGAGGATGCCGCGCTTTTGCGCCAAACCGCTGATGCCCTGGCCGAGCTTCGCTAAGATCGACTCTTTCCAAGCGCGCATTTTCGCAAGGTCAATCTTTGGCGGCTCGAAAGTTATCCCGCGTGTGTGGGATTCCTTGGCTTCGGCCACCAACTTGGTCGCGTGGAGCAAGGCCTTCGAAGGAATACAGCCGCGATTCAAACAAACGCCGCCGAGGCGTTTCTCTTGTTCGACCAAAATGACTTTCTTTCCCTTATCCGCAGCATAGAAGGCAGCCGCGTAACCACCCGGTCCCGCGCCAATCACGACAATTTCAGTTTGAATAGGGTCCATGGGTCAGAAATGAGGAATGGGATATTGGATTGATCGAGAGTTGGAGTGTTGCGGTATTGGAGGCCGGTTATTTGAGACCACTGGCGACGTTGCTTTCCTCTGTGATCAAAGGGTGCGATTAAGGCTGTCGGTCAGGAGCGCAGCGTTTACGCAGCAGAAACGTTCGCACCGTTGAAACGTTCCAACGAGTTTCGAGCCGTCCGGCAAAGTTTGGACGCAGTAAGCAATCGCGTCATTCCAAACACGCAGTATTTGAGAGCCCCAGTTCTTATTTTTGTAACGTGAATCCATAATAATCCAATACTCCAGCACGCCACTACTCCGGCCTAGCTCTTCGCCTCATCCTCTTTGAACGTCTCGAATTCCTGAACCAAATCGACCACAAACCGCGCAGCCTGCCCGCCATCGATGAGCCGATGATCGTACGAAAGACAAACAGGAAGGATCAATCGTTGTTCGATCTGATTATTCCTTACGGCCGGCTTCAGCGCGCCACGGCCCAAGCCAAGAATGGCCACTTCAGGTTTGTTGACGATGGGCGTGAAATGTCCTCCGCCAATTCCGCCTTGATTTGAAATCGTGAACGTTCCGCCTTTCAATTCTTCCAACGAAATCTTGCGGTCTCGCGCCTTGACCGCCAGTTCAGCGAGTTCTTTTGCTAACGTGACTAAATCCTTTTTGTCCACATCTCGGATCACCGGCACGATCAAGCCCGAGTCAGTATCAACGGCCAGTCCAATGTGGAAATAGTCCTTATAAACAACTTCCTGCGTCGATTCATCTAAACTGGCATTGAAGATAGGGTATTTCTGGAGCACGCGGACGACCGCTTTGAGCGCAAAGCATGTCAAAGTCAGCTTGGCGCCCTTGGCTTCACTTTGTTGCTTTCGAAGTTCCGACAACCGCGTGATGTCAGCTTCATCAAACTGAGTGACATGTGGAATAGTCGTCCAGGCTTCGCGCATCCGCTGGCTGATCGTCCGACGCAGTGTTGAAAGCGGTTCTTTGCGGACCGGTCCCCACTTGGCAAAATCAATCTGCGGGGCCGGCGGCGTGGCAGGTTTCGATTCTTTCGTGGACGCTGGAGTGGATGCGAAGGCGAGCTGTTGCAGCTTTTGGATGTAGGCCCGCACATCCTGTAACACGATGCGTCCGCCGGGTTCGCTCCCGCGGACTTTGCTCAAGTCGACACCCAGATCCTTAGCCAGCTTTCTAATCGACGGCGGAGCGGGAAGAGGGATGCCCGGCGGCGGAGCTTTGGCACTGCTCGGTTCCTGCACCTTCTCGATTCGCTCAGTTGTTGCTTCAGGAGTTGGGGCCGCTTCACGACCCTCAATCGGCGACGGTTCAGAACGTTTTGGAGCAGCGCCATCACCTTCCGCCAGCGAAAGCATGACTTGTCCCACGGTCAGTTTGTCTCCGACCTTAACTCGCACCTGAATGACTTTGCCTTCGGCCGGGGAGGGGATCGGCGCCACGGCTTTTTCATTCTCCAATTCGAGAACCGGCTGATCCATCTTGAGCTGATCACCTTCTTTGACGAAGACGTTAACAACGGTCCCGGAGTCCGCGCCTTCACCTAAACTCGGCAACTTAATGTCCATAAATAGGTCTACTATATCATTGCTTCACGGGATAGTCCGAGCCTCGCTGAGCTGGATTCGTCAGCGGTCTCGCAGTCGATTGAATGACCCAGAGCGCCCGAAACGCTATGGGAAAAACCGGGACATTGTCAATTCTGGGAATTCGAGAGCTCCCAAACCAGGCCACCGCGGACTTAACCGCTCGAGGAACTGTCCTTTTCGACGCTCTTAAGCGACGCGAGTTTTGCTTTGCGTTGAACAGTTCAACAGAAAATCGCGCAGGACGCGAAGATTAGACGATTCCCAATTTTCTTTGCGCTCTTCGCGATCTTGGTGTTCGCCAATGTCTAGCTGTCCTGCTTAAACGAGATGAGGAAAGGTTTTCTCCGGATTCACGCCAAGCTCCTTGATCGCTTTCTGAACCAGTTCGCGTGGCACAGCGCCTTTCTTTGCCAACGCGTAGAGTGTCGCAATCACGGTCAATTCGGCGTCCACTTCAAAAAAGCGTCTCAAGTTCTCGCGCGTATCGCTGCGTCCAAACCCGTCCGTCCCTAGAGTGGTCAATCCGCCGGGAACCCACGGCGCGATTTGTTCCGGGACGATTTGCATGTAATCGGAGACTGCGACGAAGACCCCTTTCTCATTTTCGAGCCTCGTTTCGACATGCGACTTCTGTGGCGGTGACGCCGGATGCAACATATTCCATCGTTTCACACGCAATGCGTCGTGCCGAAGCAGCTTGTAACTCGTAGCGCTCCAAACGTCGGCAGAAACATCGTATCGTTCGGCAAGGATCTCTTGCGCTCGCAACGCTTGCCCGATGATTGGTCCGCTGCCAAAGATCTGGGCTTTGTGTTGCTTCCCATCGGGCCCGGTCTTGAACTTGTAGAGACCTTTGAGAATGCCTTCTTCCACACCGGTTGGTATCGGAGGCATCGAATAATTCTCGTTGTAAAGCGTGAGATAATAGAACACCTCTTCGCCCTGTTCGTACATGCGCTTCATGCCGTCGGCGATAATGACGGCGATTTCGTAAGCATAAGCGGGATCATACGTGAGCAGGGTCGGAATCGTGCTCGCGAGCAGGTGGCTGTGGCCGTCCTGATGCTGCAGACCTTCGCCGTTCAAAGAAGTCCGTCCCGCCGTGGCGCCGAGCAAAAACCCTTTTGCCTTGATGTCGGCGGCAAGCCACATGAGGTCGCCAATCCGTTGAAAGCCGAACATCGAATAGTAAATGTAGAATGGGATCATATTGATCCCGTGGCTGGCATAGGAAGTTCCCGCCGCAATAAACGACGACATGGCGCCGGCTTCCGTAATTCCTTCCTCGAGAATCTGGCCGTCCTTGGCTTCGTGATAGTAGAGCAAAGAAGCGCGATCGACCGGTTCGTACAATTGGCCTTTGGTAGAATAAATTCCAATTTCGCGAAACAACGCATCCATCCCAAAGGTTCGCGCTTCATCCGGAATGATCGGCACCATTTGCTTTCCGAACTCTTTGTTTCGCAGAAGGCTCGTCAGGAGACGAACGAAGGCCATTGTCGTCGAGAGTTCAGAACGGCCTGACCCTTTGTAGAACTCGGCGTATTCCGGCAATTTCGCGACCTTGATCGGTTTGGCTTTGACTTGGCGTTCCGGCAAAAAGCCGCCTAAAGCTTCGCGGCGTTTCAGAAGGTACTTTATTTCCGGATTGCCTGGAGGAGGCCGGTAAAATGGCGTCTCAGCGATTTCATCGTCGCCAATCGGAATTTCAAAACGCGACCGGAATTCCCGAAGCTCTTTCTCATTCAGTTTCTTTTGCTGATGCGTGATGTTTCGGCCTTCACCAGCTTCGCCGAGTCCATAGCCTTTGACGGTTTTGGCGAGAATAACGGTCGGTTGTCCCTTGTGTTCGACAGCCGCTTTGTAGGCGGCATAAATCTTCTTGCTGTCATGTCCGCCGCGGAGCAGCTTGCGAAGTTGATCGTCGGTCAGGTGATTGACCATCTTCAGAAGTTCGGGATATTTGCCGAAGAAATGTTTGCGAATATAGCTGCCCGGCTCGACGGAATACTTTTGATAATCTCCATCTACCGCCTCTTCCATTCGCTTCAAAAGAAGGCCCTTGTGGTCGGCCTTGAGCAGCGCGTCCCAATCGGAACCCCAGATAACTTTGATGACGTTCCATCCTGCGCCGCGAAAGAGCGATTCCAGTTCTTGAATGATCTTGCCATTCCCGCGGACAGGGCCATCGAGGCGTTGCAGATTGCAATTCACGACCCAGACCAGGTTGTCCAGATTTTCTCTCGCGCCGAGCGTTAAGGAGCCGAGCGATTCCGGTTCGTCCGATTCGCCATCGCCAATGAAGCACCAGACCTTGGCTTCTTCTCCGGTAAGGAAACCGCGCGCGCGCAGGTAGCGATTAAAGCGCGCTTGATAAATCGACATGATCGGGCCGAGTCCCATCGACACGGTTGGAAACTGCCAGAATTGCGGCATCAAATAAGGATGCGGATAGGAAGAAAGTCCGCCGCCTTCGGCAAGTTCCTGCCGGAAATGTTGGAGATGGTGGACTTGCAGCCTCCCTTCCAGAAAGGCTCGAGCATAATTTCCGGGAGTCGCATGGCCTTGAAAATAGACCAAGTCGGCCGGCAGCTTGCCATGAGCGCCATGAAAGAAGTGGTTGTATCCGACTTCATACAAGGTCGCGCACGAAGCAAAGGTCGAGATATGTCCGCCGAGGCCGCTGTGCTCGCGGTTAGCGTTCACAACCATCGCCATCGCATTCCAGCGAATGTAGCTCTTGATGCGGCGCTCAATCTCACGGTCTCCCGGATATTCCGGTTCTTCCTCGACCGGAATTGTGTTCGCATAAGGCGTGCTGACCACGGGCGGAACTTTGATTCCCGATTCACGCAGCCGTTCCAAAAGCCGGTCCACAAAAAACGAAGTCCGTTCTGATCCCTGGCTTCGCAGGATATACTCCAGAACAAACTCCAACGACTCGAACCAGCGTTGCGTTTCCTCGCCATTGCGATCCTCGGAGACTTTTCGACCAGCTGCCGCAGCACTCAGATTGTTGCCCTGTTCTTTATCTTTATATCTCATCGTAATGTTGGCGTATGGATACGGGATTACCCCGGAGTTGCCTACTTATTTTTGTCTCTGGCAAGCCAGAACAATGGATCAGCAGAAGATTCGCGCTACCGAGCCAAACCGGATCGTGCGCATCGTGCGATTGCGAGTGGACAATCGATCCGTATCAAAAATACGATACGTCAATTGCTGCCAAATGAAATACCTGGACTTAACTTTCCGCTCGCCGGCCGCCAATCTTGCATGTGATGAAGCTTTGATAGATTTGAGCGAGGATGGTTGCGAAGATGAGGTGCTCCGGTTTTGGACGGCGCCGCAGCCGTTTGTTGTCCTGGGCTTTGCCAATCAAGCGGGCGCCGAAGTGAATCTCGAGGCTTGTCGGCGGAGAAATATTCCGGTCCTACGAAGGTGCAGTGGAGGGGGCGCCGTTGTCCAAGGCCCCGGGTGCCTCAACTATTCGCTCGTGCTCCGGATTCAGGATTCAAGCCCGCTCCTGAACATCAGTGAAACGAACGTCTATATCATGAAGAGACACCAAGTCGCGCTCGAGCCGATCTTAAAGGCTGCCGTAACCGTCGAAGGCCACACGGACCTCACGCTTGGAAAACTAAAATTCTCCGGGAACGCTCAGAGGCGCAAACGCCGTTATCTGCTCTTTCACGGAACGTTCCTTCTGGATTTCGATTTGTCGTTGCTCACTGAATTGCTGCCGATTCCTGCCCGGCAACCGGCCTATCGCGAGAATCGTCCCCACGCCCGATTCGTCACGAATTTGAATGTGCCTCCCGACTCGATTAGGAGATCACTAAGCGCAGCCTGGAAAGCAACCGAGACTTTCCATTCTATCCTGCAGCCAGCGGTTGATCGATTGGTCGATGAAAAGTATTCGCGCGACGATTGGAACTACAGGTTTTAACGGCGAAACGTTGGCAGGACAGCGCGTCCGGCCTGTCCTGCTCTTGGTGTGTCTTGGTGTGCCCAAATGCTGGACAGGCGAGACGCCTATCGTACGATCGGACTGCTGACCGTTCAGCAGGTGGCGGCGAGACAGTTTTCCGGAATCTCACAGCGGGCTTTGGCCAAGAACTGGCTATGCACCTGCCGAGCCATTGATTCCATCTCAGCGCTGTCACCGAGCATTGGCTCGAAGATCACTTCCGGTTTAAGCCAGGTCTGGTTCAGCACCTGATCCCCCCGCCGCAGATAGCAACGCTGCTCAATCTTGAGCATATGCTTCGAGCCATTCAGCAGCGCGACCGTATGAGCGATTACGGACCATGGTTCGTAACTTTCGCCCGCAAATGAGGAATCCTCGATTAACGCGTCCTCGCATTTTCCCACCTCTGTCTCACATTCAAAAACAACTTTCATAATTCAAATCGGATCCAGTGCTGCACCAGTTCTGCCCCCCGCACGAGTCAACGGCTAGGAACTCGCTAGCGGATTGATACCCTTCTCAGATAAGATTTGTCTATCGGATAGTTCGGAAATTATTCACAGCTTTGCCATCGCTTCTATTGTGCCGCTGCCTTAATGAATTTTAACGATTTAACGATTTAACCCATTTAACAATTTTAACCGCTGACCCGCGCCTGCCAAAGAAAGTTGACTCGAATCAAAATAATGCCGATAAGAAGTCGCCGAACTTGCTCAGTAACGTAATGACAATTGGAACGGCCGCTCTGGCAACGCTTCCGACCGGACCGATCCAGAACCATTCAGGAGTTAATCATGACGAGGAATCGAACCACTCTGTCGCGCCGCTCGTTCTTGGCTGCAGCTGGATCACTGACAGCCGGACTTTCCATTGTGCCGCGCCACGTTGTAGCAGGCGGAGCGACTCCACCCAGCGAGAAGCTCAATATCGCCGGTATTGGTGTCGGCGGTATGGGCGCGGCGGACATTAATGCCGTCGCTGCCAATAACAACATCGTGGCGCTATGCGACGTCGATGTGCGGCACTCGGCCCAAACATTCAAAAAATTCCCAAACGCAAAGCAATACCGGGACTTTCGCAAGATGTTCGACGAAATGGAAAAGAGCATCGACGCAGTGGTCGTTGCCACTCCGGATCATACGCATGCCGTTGCGGCAATGGCGGCTATCAAACGTGGAAAGCATGTCTATTGTGAGAAGCCGCTCGCTCACTCGGTCCATGAAGTGCGGCAATTAATGAAGGCTGCCCAGGAACACAAGGTAGTCACACAACTCGGAAACCAAGGCCACTCATCCGAGACGATCCGGCAATTCTGTGAATGGATTTGGGATGGCGCGATTGGCAAAGTCCACACGATTCACGCCGGATGTGCCGGAGTGAATTCGGGCATCGACAATCTCGCGCGGCTAAAGGAGCAGCATGCAGTGCCGGAAACATTGGATTGGGACCTGTGGCTTGGTCCCGCTCAATTCAGACCTTATCATCCGGTCTATCTCCCGGGCAGTTGGCGCGGCTGGGTTCCATTCGGTAACGGCACGGTCGGAGATTGGGTCTGTCACGTCGTTGATCCCGTGTTCTGGGCTTTAGACCTTGGAGCGCCTTCCTCAATTCGGGCTGAGGTGAAGGATTACGACCCGAAAACTCAGGGCGACGCATTCCCCAAAGGGGAAAAGATTACGTTCGAATTTCCAGCCAAAGACAGACGCGGACCAATCACGATGCATTGGTACAGCGGAACGGAGCGAATCCCACGGCCTCCGGAACTGGAAGCAGACAAGAAGAGCGTCGAGACAGGCGCCGTAGTGATCGGTGACAAGGGAACGATCACGTACGGATCCCACGGAGCGGGCGGAGTTCGTATTATTCCGGAGGAGAAGATGAAGGCTTATCAACAACCGGAGAAGCAGCTTCCAAGAGTCAAGGGGCACCAAAGCGACTGGTTGCAGGCTATTCGCGATGGCAAAAAGGCCGGTTCGGACTTCTCGTACGGCGGGCCACTGACCGAGATCGCGATGCTCGGCATCATTGCGATTAAGATGCCGGGAACTAAGCTCGAATGGGATGCGCAAAACACGAAGTTCACAAATTCTCAGGAAGCGAACCAATACGTCAATCCACCATGCCGGGCCGGATGGACTCTCTGATGTCATCGAGCGAGCGAGAAAAAGGACGAGGTGCAAAGTTTTGTCTCATATGGGACAAAAATTTGTACTGGCCAAATCACCCCGCTTTTCTCACAAAACCATTCGTGTGCCACGACCCATGAATGAATGATGAATGATGATGCTCGTAGCGCAGACTGGAAAGTACTGGAAAATCTGCGCTACCGCCCTTTTCACGGGGAGTGAACAGCGTAGAGATCGGTCATCGTCGCGACGTACAAGGCGCTGTTTGCCGAGGTAACCGTCGCGCTGATGGGAACTTTGAGTTCTATGTGGGCGAGAATCTTCTTTTCCTTGGCGGCAGCAAGTACCCAAAATGCTCCGCTTCTTGTTCCGAGATAAACCTTCCCGTCCGCGACCAATGGCGACGCCCAAACTTCGCCTTCAATTTCATGCGTCCAATGCGCTTGGCCAGTGCCGGCATCGACACAATGGAACTTCCGGCCGCAATCTGCAATGAAGACGAGGCCATCATGAATCGCGGGCGTGGACATCACGTGACGTTCGAGCCGGTACGGCCAAATCTCTCCCGTGCCGGTAATGTCGCCGGTCTTGGCTGCGTCAATGCACTTGAGCCACGCCTCATTTTTGCCCCAGAAAAGGTCGCCGCCGCCCGCGACGTAGATACGATTCCGGTGAAAGACAGGCATTCCGTAGATCTTGCTCGGGCCTTCGCGCCGATTGGTGTTGTAACGATGGACATTTTCCTTCGGCGCGCCCGGATCGAAATCGAACTGCCAGACTTTCTTCAGCTTTTGCGGACCTTCACCCGACACTCTGTCCGTCGAGCCGGTTCGACCCGAAACAGGTTCAAACGCCTAAACGATCCCGTCGCCTCCAGCGAAGAAGATCAACGGTCGGCCCTTGATTTCGCCCAGCGATGGCGCTGACCATGTGGAGTGGAAAATGCGCGGCGCCATTTGCTCGTCATCGCGAGCGATCAGCCGCCCGCTCGTCTTATCAAGCACCACCAAACTCGGAGCGTCTGGCGTGCGAATGCGCTTGTGGTGTTGTCCACCCCTGTCCCGGAATTGAGGTAAAGATGCTGACCGTAGATAAGAATCGAGCTGTGTGCTGCGTCGTGAGACCAAATTCCAGCGCCTGTGGTTAAGTCGAATAGCCAGATGAGGTCGGCGTCGAGCGGGCCGGATTGGAGCGGCGCTGGTGGCGCATTGGCGCCGCGGAGTGTCATGTGAGCGCCTTCATCGCGGTAGGGGCCATCGTTGCCATTCGACATTCCGAGCGCGTCCAAACACATCACTTCGCCACGGTTGCTGACAATGTAAACGCGGTCGTCTTCCACCGTGGCCGGTCATGAAATGCCGCATTTGGGCCAGTCAAAGTAAGGGTCTTCTTCGTGTTTGGGCACGACGAGCTGCCAGAGCAAGCGCCCATTCTTTTCGTCAAAGCACATCAAAACTCCGCGATACAGCGGGCTGAAACTCTGCGCTAGGGCAGAGCATGCGGTGACCGAAAGAGCGTCCTTGAGCCAAACGTTCGTGGAGGATAAAGTAATGGCGCTCATGAATCGTGCAATTTTCGAACTTAGACATGGCGTGGTCCTTTGGTCCGTTTTGTCGCTGAACATCTGGTTTGTCCGGGCAGAGGAGCAATCCGCCGACGCGATCGATTTTTCATCGCAAATCCGTCCAATCCTCTCGTCGCGCTGCTTCAGTTGTCATGGGCCGGACGAAGGCAGCCGCAAAGCCAAACTTCGGTTGGATTTGCGGGACGAAGCTGTCAAAGAGCGCAAGGGGACGCGCGCCATCGCGGCGGGCAGTGTGACCGAAAGCGAACTCGTCCGGCGTGTGACCGCGAACGATCCCGACGACATCATGCCACCACCCGAAGCGGGGCACCCGCTGAAAGAATCGGAGATCGTATTGTTGAAACGATGGATTGCGCAAGGCGCCGCTTATTCTCCGCATTGGGCGTTCGTGAAGCCGAAACGGCCTTCCGTGACAGAAGTGAAAGCTGCTTTATGGCCACGGAATCCCATCGATAACTTCATCCTGGAGAAACTTGAAAAGCATGGTTTGGCGCCAGCCTCGACCGCGGACCGCTATGCGCTCATTCGCCGCCTGTCTCTGGATTTGACAGGTTTGCCACCGTCACTGGGTGAAGTGGAAGCGTTTGCTCAGGACAATCACGCCGAAGCTTACGAGCGTCTTGTGGATCGCTTGTTGAGTTCTCCGGCGTATGGCGAGCGTTGGGCGCGAGTTTGGCTGGATCTCGCGCGTTACGCCGATTCGGCCGGCTATGGATCGGACCCGCTGCGGCCCAATATTTGGCCTTGGCGCGACTGGGTGATTGGCGCGCTGAATCGGAACATGCCGTTCGACCAGTTCACCATGGAACAACTCGCGGGCGATCTATTGCCGAATCCGGCCCAAGATCAACTCATCGCTACAGCCTTTCATCGCAATACCATGACAAACACGGAAGGCGGGACAGATGACGAGGAATTCCGAGTTGCCGCGGTGAAGGATCGGGCCAATACCACCGCGCAGATTTGGATGGGCCTGACTCTTGGTTGCGCCCAATGTCACACGCACAAGTACGATCCGATCACGCAAAAGGAATACTACCAATTCTACGCGTTCTTCAATCAGACCGAAGACAATGATCAACCGGACGAAAAACCGACACTTCCATTGCCGACTCCTGCCGAACGCAGCAAAACGGAAAAACTGAAGTCACAGATCGCCGAACTGGAAAAAGCGCGCAATCGTTCCACACCCGAATTCGAGGCCGCGCTGGCCGCTTGGGAATCCGCGCAAACGAATGCGTTTCCCTGGATTCAACTGCCAGTCGCTCAAGCTAAGTCGCTGGGCGGCGCGACGGTTGTGCCGCTGCCGGATAATTCCGCGCTCGTTGGCGGCGCTTCGCCCGAAAGCGACACTTACGCGCTTCAGATTCAGACTGAGTTGACGAACGTCACCGCGTTTCGTCTCGAAGTGCTGCCCGACATCAGCCTGCCCAAGAACGGTCCTGGCCGCGCCGCCGACTCCGGAAAGTTTGTGCTAAACGAGTTTCAAGTTTCGGTTCGATCGCCGAAAACCAAGCCGCCGAGCGCGCGCTTTATTCGGGTTGAACTGCCCGGTGGCCGGCGCATTTTGTCGTTGGCGGAAGTGCAAGTGTTCAATGGTTCGGAGAATGTGGCGCGCGAAGGCCAAGCGTCGCAATCGAGCGCAAGCAACGATGCAAGCGCCGCGCGGGCAATTGATGGCAAGACCGATGGTGATTTCGCGGCCGGTTCGACGACACTGACTGAACCGGAGGAAAATCCGTGGTGGGAAGTCGATCTGGGTTCGGACACGCCCATCGAGGAAATCATCGTTTGGAATCGTACGGACCGGGGTTTGGGAACGCGCCTCACCGATTTCAAGGTCCTCGCTCTCGACGGCGAACGAAAAAAGGTCTGGGACAAGACGACTGGCCCAGCGCCGACGCCATTCGTTCATTTCCGTGTGCCAGAGGAGAAAACGCTTAAACTTCAGAACGCGTCGGCCACTTTCAGTGAAAAGGATTTCGATGTGGCCAAAGCCATTGATGGGAATACCGACGCGAAGTCGGGCTGGAGCATCGGCGCTCGGACGAACGGCGTCTATGCGGCTTCCTTCGAATTTAAGGAAGGTGCCCTAGGCGATGCCGGTTCGTTGCTGGCTATTACGCTTGTTCAAAGGAACGGCACGAACCAAACGCTCGGGCGATTTCGAGTCTCGGCCACGACGCAGCCCTTGCCGGTGCGTGAAACGCCGGAGAAAATTAAACAGATTCTGGCTGTTGGCACTGCTGAACGAACGGACGAACAGCAGAAGGAACTGGCCAATTATTACCGCGCCTTCGCGCCGTCGTTGACGAAGGTCAACGAACGTCTGGCCGAACTGCGCAAAGAACTGGATGGCGTCAAGCCGGTCGCTCTTCCAATCTTGCGCGAAGTGGCCGAGGACAAACGCCGCAAGACGCATTTGTTGAACAAGGGGAATTTTCTCGATCCAGGTGAAAAACTGGAGCCGGGCATCCTCGGAACATTTCATCAGATGCCCGAGCAAGCGCCCCGCAACCGGTTTGGTTTGGCGCGATGGCTCATTCACCGAGACAATCCACTGACGGCACGCGTCGCGGTGAACCGAATGTGGGCGCGGCTTTTCGGCGCAGGCATTGTTGAGACTGAAGAAGATTTTGGGACGCAAGGGACATTGCCGAGTCATCCGCAGTTGCTCGACTGGCTAGCCGTTGAATTTCGCGAGAGCGGTTGGAATATGAAAGCGCTGTTGAAGCTCATCGTGATGAGCGCGACCTATCAGCAAAGTTCGCTGTTGACACCCGAATTGCTGCAGAAAGACCCAGCGAACCGCCTCTATTCACGTGGTCCGCGTTTGCGGCTGGATGCTGAAACCGTCCGCGACCAGGCGCTGGCGCTGAGCGGATTGCTCAGCCGAAAGGTTGGGGGTCCATCTGTTTATCCTTATCAACCCGATGGCCTCTGGCGCGCGGCGTTCAATGGCGAGCGCACATGGGCGACCAGCAAAGGCGAAGACCGCTATCGCCGCGGTCTCTATACGTTCTGGCGGCGCACGGTGCCCTATCCAAGCATGGCGACGTTTGATGCACCGAGCCGGGAGAATTGCACCGTTCGTCGCATTCACACGAATACGCCATTGCAAGCGTTCGTGACAATGAACGACCCGGTTTATGTCGAAGCATCGCAAGCGCTGGGCAGGCGCCTGGTCAGCGAGGGCGGTCCTACGCCAGCCGATCGGATTCGTTATGGATTGCAGCTTTGTCTTTCCCGGCCAGCCGACGGGAATCAAACGCGTGTCTTGCTTGAACACTTTGAAAAAGAACTGGCGCATTATCAGCAACACGAGGACGACGCGAAGAAGCTCGCCACCGAACCGCGTGGGCCGTTACCAGAGGGTTTGAGCGCTGCCGAAGCAGCGGCTTGGACATCGGTAGCGAATGTGCTGTTGAATTTGGACGGGGTGCTGACAAAGGGATAAGCTGCTCCAAGCCCTGAGCTGAAATATAATGTTATGACAAAAACGGCCCTTCGGGAGTTCTATGATTCGCCCAAGGCTTTCCGGCCTTTCGGCCTTCATTTGACCAGCGGAAAAGCTTTGGTGATCGAGCATAGAGAGAACCTGCCCTTTACCAACGACCCTGATACAATCATCGTGACACCGAAGGCTGATGAGCATCCGTTTAGCATTATTTCTATCTCGGAGATCGCCGAGGTTAGCGACCGGTCCAGGTCCGGTCCAAACGGAACCAAACGACGTAAGGGAGGATTATGAACGAAACCCATCTTGCTCGAATTCGCTCAGTGACCCGCCGGCAATTCTTCAAGCAGGCGGGCGTCAGTCTTGGAACGATTGCTCTGGGCGGGCTTCTCTCTCAGAGCAATCGAACGCGCGCGAGCGTGGCGCGTCCGGAAAATCCGCTGGCGCTGCGTCCCTCGCATTTTGCGCCGAAGGCAAAGGCGGTGATTTATCTGCACATGTCCGGAGCGCCGCCGTCGCTCGATCTGTTTGATTGGAAACCCAAACTGGCCGAGTTGCATTTGAAGCCGTGCCCAGAGGAGCTGCTGAAAGGGCAACGCTTTGCCTTTATCAAAGGCGTTCCGAAGATGCTCGGTTCTCCATATAAATTCTCTCAGCATGGCCAATGCGGATCGTGGGTCACGGAAACGTTGCCGCACTTTTCCGAAATTGTGGATGATGTGGCGATCATCAAGTCTGTCTTTACCGATCAATTCAATCACGCTCCCGCCGAATTGTTCATTTACACGGGCGCGCCGCGGGCTGGCTC
This sequence comes from Verrucomicrobiota bacterium, assembly GCA_016871515.1. Taxonomy (GTDB): domain Bacteria; phylum Verrucomicrobiota; class Verrucomicrobiia; order Limisphaerales; family SIBE01; genus SIBE01. The sequence continues at coordinate 8,854 of VHDE01000021.1, read as the reverse complement.
GGCGTCGATGGGTTCGTGGCTGACTTACGGGCTTGGCGCCGAGAATCAGGATTTGCCAGGCTTCGTTGTGCTGCTTTCCGGCGGAACGGACCCGACCGGCGGAAAGAGCCTTTGGGGAAGCGGCTTTCTCCCGTCCGTTTACCAGGGCGTGCAATGCCGCTCAGCAGGCGAACCGATTCTATTTGCGAACAACCCAGCGGGCATGGACCGGTCCAGCCGCCGCCGCACGCTCGATGCCCTGAATCAGCTCAATGAAATCGAAGCGCAACGCTTCGGCGATCCTGAAACATTGACGCGCATCGCTCAATACGAGTTAGCCTATCGCATGCAGATCTCCGTGCCCGAGGTCATGGATATTTCGAAGGAACCCGCCCACACGCGAGAACTGTACGGGGCGAAACCTGGCGAGGGCAGCTTCGCGAACAATTGCTTGCTCGCGCGCCGTCTCATCGAGCGTGGCGTCCGTTACGTCCAGCTTTACGACTGGGGCTGGGACATCCATGGCACCGGGACGGGTGACGATCTGCTCAACCAATTTCCGAAGAAATGCCGGGATGTGGACCGTCCCATGACTGCTCTCATCAAAGATTTGAAACAGCGTGGACTGTTGGAGCAGACGCTTGTCATCTGGGGCGGCGAGTTTGGTCGCACGCCGATGAACGAAGCGCGCGGCGGCTCGATCTTTCTTGGGCGCGATCATCATCCGCATTGTTTCACGATCTGGATGGCGGGCGGAGGCATCCAGCCGGGCATTAGTTACGGCGAGACCGATGAATTGGGTTATAGCGTGGCGGAAAACAAAGTCTCAGTCCGCGATCTGCAGACCACCATTCTTCATCTTCTCGGTTTGGATGCGCATAAGCTCAGTTTTCGATCGCAAGGTCTGGAGCAAAAACTGATCGGTCCTGCGGGCGAGGGTGAAGTTGTGCGCGGTATTTTGGCTTAACTTGCCTCGACGGGTTTTCAGCTTAAGACAGCCTGCCAGACTGGTTTCTCAATCAATGTAACGCTGCTGGCTTACGCGGACCGCAGGGAGGCGTCCGCACCTCGATCATTCTTTCGGTGACAGACACAAGTCGCGCAGTCGCCGAGGGAATGTTAGATTATGGCTGAGGACGTAATGATGAAAAAGGAAGCTATGAAGACCCCAAAGAATAATGCCAGAAAAGATCAACGAATGTCTCAATCAACTCGACGCAAACCGGCGTGCCGCTGGAGCGCAAGTTCATCGGTTTCGACGCCTATCAAAAAGCGATGGGCTGCTTGAAGCCGGGCGACATCGCAACTTTCGCGACGCCACCCGCCTTCCGCTGGGTTCCTTTTGCTTATCCAATCAAGAAGGGGCTGACTGTGTTCATGGAAAAACCGGTGACGGTCGACGGCCCGACGAGCCGGCGGATGTTCGAACTGGGTGAGGAATCAGTGCGCAGGAATCTCAAGGTTGGCGTCGGCTTGATGATTCGGCATTGCCAAGGCCGGCAGGAATTATGGCGCCGAATCCAGGACGGACAGATTGGCGAAATTCTCGCGATGCGTGCCTATCGGATGGCGGGAGGACGAGGCGGAACCGCCGCGAAAATCCGGGTCGCGTCAGCGATTTGCTCTATCAGATCCAACGTTTCCATGGTTTTCTCTGGGCCAGCGGCGGATGTTTCAGCAATTTCTATATTCATCAAATCGACGAATGTTCGTGGATGAAAAATGCGTGGCCAGTCAAGGCCCATGCCGTTGGCGGCCGGCATTATCGAGGAGAAATGGTGGATCAGAACTTTGACAATTACTCCCTGGAATACACTTACGCGGACGGGACGAAATTCCTTTACAACGGAAGAAACATGACCGGCGCAAAGTCGGAATTTGCGAGCTGCGTGCACGGCACAAAAGGATCGGGAATTGTATCCACCGCGAGTCACGCGCCCGGTCGAGTGCGTCTTTTCAAGGACCAGAATCCCAACCCGCGTGATTTCACCAGCGACAATTTGCTCTGGTCTTTTTCACAGCCGGGCCAAAGCGAACGAAACCCGTACGATCTCGAATGGGATGATCTTGTCGATGCCATTCGCAATAACCGGCCCTACAACGAAGTCAAACGAGGCGTCGAAGCCAGTTTGGTTGCGAGCATGGGGCGCATGGCTGCGCACACAGGGCAGGAAATCACCTATGATCAGGTGCTGAACTGCGAGCACGAGTTCGCGCGGCACGCAGACAAACTGACCATGGATTCACCGCCGCCGCTGCAGCCTGGCCCCGATGGCACATACCCGGTCCCGGAGCCTGGGGTTAAGAAAGACCGGGAATACTAAGTCCGTGTCGTTTCCTGCATTTCGCAAATGAATCTGAATCGGGATCGGAACAGCTTTGCGATAACCAGAAGACAAGCCTCCGGCGCCCCAGGAGGCATCCGAGAGAGATTTGCGCGAGATTCTGTAGCCGGTCGCGTTCGGATCGTGCGGCCAAACGAAATTGATTTGTGGTCGTGACGGCTGGAGGAGAGCGCTCACCTCGACCGAAAAGTTTCTGATGGTGGGTGCATCCCGAGGTTGTCGGCACATCGTAGCGGCGGGCATCCTGCCTGCCGCAGAGCCGAGGCATCCTGCCCGGCGGATCACGCGTACGCACTAGAACGCAGCCTCCCCGTTTCAATTCAAGCGTTGCTCCGGGCGGCAAGATGCACGCCCTCTGCGGCAGGCAGGATGCCCGCCGCTACCGCCCGCTGGTCGCTGTAGCATGAATCAACACACATTGGGTCAATTACTGTGCAGCATGAAAGGTGACGCGCCTTGCCTCCGCCACTATGCCAGCGCAAAACTCAAAAAATCTGTCGAACTCAATTCGACAAACTGTTATCCAGTGGAAAATTTTTTACCATGACAAAGCCGAATACTGAACCGAGCGAAGAACACGGGGCCGGTCCTGCAAATACACCATCGGACTTCATTCGTGACATTGTGTCTGACGATTTGAAAGCCAGACGCCATAGTCAAATTAGAACCCGCTTTCCGCCTGAGCCCAACGGTTATCTCCATATCGGTCATGCCAAATCGATCTGCCTTAACTTTGGCATCGCCCGCGAATCTGGAGGAATTTGCAACCTCCGCTTCGACGATACAAACCCAACCAAGGAGGACATCGAGTATGTCGAGTCCATCCAGAAAGACGTGCGCTGGCTCATTCGAGAGTGGGCCGACGACCGCCTTGGGTTAAAGCCAAAAGGACAAACGCCGGAAACACAGTCGATCAACGGCAAACAGGATTTTCATCTGCCGTCCGCCACAGTGACAGGCGACGAAAAAACGGCCACCGCGGGCGCGCGGTCGACGATATTGGAGCCTTTCTACGCTTCCGATTATTTCGAACAGCTCTATCAATATGCGCTCCGATTAATCGAGAAGGGCCTGGCTTACGTTTGCGATCTCTCGCCCGAAGAAACCGACCAATACCGCGGAGCCCCGGACCGTCCAGGCAAAGATTCACCCTGGCGCGAGCGTCCGGCCGAAGAAAGCCTCGACCTTTTCAAACGCATGAAGGCTGGCGAGTTTCCGGATGGCACGCGGACCTTGCGGGCGAAAATCGACATGGCTTCGCCGAACATTTGGATGCGCGATCCGGTGCTCTATCGCATTCGTCACGCGGATCATCATCACACGGGCAGCGAATGGTGCATCTATCCGATGTACGATTTCGCGCATTGCCTGAGCGATTATATCGAGGGAATCACACATTCCATTTGCACGCTGGAATTCGAGGTTCACCGCCCGCTTTACGATTGGATTCTCGAGAAGCTGGAGTTGCCGCGGCCGTTGCCGCGCCAGCACGAGTTTGCCCGCCTGAATCTCGGGTACACGGTGATGAGCAAACGCAAGCTAATGCAGCTCGTGAACGAAGGATTGGTGTCCGGTTGGGATGACCCGCGTATGCCAACCATCTCCGGTCTGCGCCGGCGCGGTGTCACTCCGGAAGCGTTGCGCGATTTCGCCTATAACATTGGCATCACAAAATACAATGGACTCACGGATGTGGCCGTGCTCGAACATGCCATTCGCGAGGATTTGAACAAGCGCGCGCGACGCCGGCTAGCCGTGCTGCGCCCGCTGAAGGTTGTTCTGACGAATTATCCAGACGGAAAGGTCGAAGAGCTCAGGGCGATTAACAATCCCGAGGACGAAAGCGCCGGCACGCGGGTCATTCCGTTTAGTCGCGAAGTCTACATAGAACGGGATGACTTCATGGAGAATCCGCCGCCGAAGTATTTCCGTCTGCGGCCCGGCGGGGAAGTGCGGCTGAAGTACGCTTATATCATCAAATGCGAAAGCGTGATCAAGGACGCCGCTGGCCACGTTGTCGAGTTGCATTGCACCGCCGATCTCGACAGCAAATCAGGCGGATTGACGGCCGGCCGCAAGATCAAGGGCACGATTCACTGGGTCAGCGTGCCGCATGCAGTCGACGCTGAGGTGCGGCTGTACGACCGCCTGTTCACGGTTGCCGAACCGGATGCGCAAGGTGATTTCAAGAAACATCTGAACCCGCACTCGCTCGAGGTCGTGACGGCCAAATGCGAACCGATCCTCCGCGACGCCATACCCGATCTGCGTTATCAATTCGAACGGCTGGCTTATTTCGCGCTCGATTTAGAGAGCCAGCCCGGCAAGCTCGTGTTCAACCGGACCATCACGCTCAAGGATGCGTGGGCGAAGGAAACGCAGAGATCCTGAGCTGCCCAATCGCACTAAATTCTTCGAAACAAAACCTCGCGCATTGCGCCCATGAACCGATTGGGCGGGAGTGTCAGCCGTCGCGCCAGCGTCTTGCAGTGCGTTGACGGAGTCTGCACAGTCACCGCTTTGGCGTCCGCACTTTCCCAAACGCCCGGCAGTTGCGCACGGCTCCCTGGCTTTTTCACGCCAAAGCGGCGATTGCGCAGCCTCCATCGCCTCCATCGCCTCCCTCCAAGACCTGTCGGGCGTTCGGACGCTCGAGTTCATGGCGAGGAGGTGCTGGTGGGCGAGAGTATGGATGAAATCTCCCTATGAACCGTCTGCTATGTAGTCCCGCCTTTAGGCGGCCGCATTTGCTGGCAGCGAAACAGCTTTTGCGGATTGCAATCGCTCCGGCTAAAGCCGGGATTACATGCTGCAACGTCAGGTTCATGGGTTCAATGCGCGAAATCCCGTTGCGGAGAAGTCTCTCCCCAGCCCTCTCCTCGCTCACCAAGAGAGGGAGAGAATATCTACTGCTGCTCCAAGCGTCCCGCTGCCCAGAGCACGCCCCGTGCAACATAGGTCAAGAACACCGGATCACGGAAGGTGTCGTCCGAATGCCCGTAGGTCGTGCCGAAGACGCGCGCCTTGCCAAATTGATTTGTCCACGCGACCGGATGCTCCTTGCCATCTCTCTCGCTCTTTGAAGTCGCCAGGACTTTCGCGTTAGGCCAGAGCTTTTCGATGACATAAAGCTCATCGAGCGGCGTGACCCAATTGCTGGGCATGCCTTGAAGAATCGGATGATCGGGGGCCACGAGCTTTACGGGATAACGGCTCAGGTGGTCGTGACGCCGACTGGTTACTCCGAGAAATTCCCGCCAATCGTCGATATCCGTCGCGCGGTAGGTGTGCATCGCGCAATGAATCACGACGCCCGGCGTCCCCGTCTTGTGCGCTTCAGTAATCTTGCGGATGTAGGTGTGGTCGCGCGTATCAGCAAAGCATTCATTGTGCACCACGACGTCAAAGCCCTTCGACCAATTTGGATTGTCGTAGAGCGGGATCTGCGCCCGTGTCCCTGTGCCGCCTTCCATCACGATGGTCCATTCGACTGCGGCGAGTTTCGCGACTGCATTGGTCAATTGCTGGGTCTGCAACCGATAATTGTGGCAGCAGCCGTCCGTGATGAGCAAAGCGCGGAGCGGCTTCTGTCCTTCGGCGGACAGGAGGGTGGAAGTTGAAAGGATCAATAGTGCAGCGGTGAATAAAGGGGATCGAAGAATCATGCCGGCAGGCTACCGCACGCTCGTTCTTGTGGTCAACGCCGCACTCAGCGGGCAAGTATTGCGCTCGGGACGAACGTCGTCAGCAAACTGCGCGCACCGCATCCAAGGAGGTGGCCTTAACTGGTATCGCAACACCCGGTTATCTAGGACTTTCGCGTATTCCGGCATAAAGGTCCGCTGTTGGAGAAAGAAAATGTTGCCCCCCGAGATCTCCTCGGTCTTAACGCAAACTCCATAACATCCCGGAGCCTGATCGAGGTCCTCCTGGTGGGACGCAATGACCTCAATGACCTTTCCGGTGCTTGACAAGAGAAATACTCAAATATTCGATTGAATATATGAATAATGAAAGAAAACCTTTTCTGCGCCGCGAATTGTTCGATCAGTTCGCGCGCATCGGCAAAGTGCTCGCAAGCGGCGCGCGGCTTGAATTGCTCGATTTGCTATGTCAGGCAGAACGGTCTGTCGAAGAGCTTGCGGATGAAACGGGAATGTCTGTCGCCAACGTTTCGCAGCATCTTCAAGTGATGCGGCGTGCTCGGATGGTGGAAGTGCGGCGCGAAGGGCTGTATTCCCATTATCGTCTGGCCGACGAGAATGTATTTCGAGTTTGGCTGGCGGTACGGGCGCTTGGTGAAGCGCGATTGCTGGAGGTTAAAGAAGTTGTGCGCACTTACCTAAGTGACCGGGACAAGATGGAGGCCGTGACAGCAGAAGAATTGGTGCGCCGACTTGAAGTGGGTGACGCAGTGGTTCTGGATGTTCGGCCAACCAAAGAATACGACGCAGGCCATATTCCTGAGGCAGTGTCCATTCCTCTAGGCGAACTGAAGAAACGGTTGAAGGAACTTCCGCGTCGAAAGGAGATTGTAGCCTACTGTCGCGGGCCTTATTGCGTGCAGTCGGACGCGGCCGTCGCATTGCTCGCCAGCCACGGATTCAAGGCGCGACGGATGACAGTTGGACTGCCCGAGTGGCGCGCGGGCGGTTTCCCAGTCGCACAATCCATTCGGAACTGACGAACGTTGGAGCCGGCAACTATGTCCGAACTGAATGGGATACGACCTCTCGGTTCAGTGATTGTGCTTGCTACGCTGCTGGCGTGGGAGAGTCTTGCGCCGTTCTTCCGATACTTTGCCGGGAATAGGAAAGACCGTGTAAGTCACGGGCTAAAGAATCTGGCGTTGGGCATCCTCAATGCGTTAGTGACGGGCCTGGGATTTGCCGCACTTTGGTGGAGCGCTGCGGACTGGTCGCAGCAACACGGATTCGGACTGCTGAACTGGTTTGCGTTGCCAGCCTGGGCGCATTTGGCAGGAGCGTTTCTGCTTTTCGATGCGTGGATGTATTGGTGGCATCGTCTCAATCACCGTGCCGCGTTTCTCTGGCGCTTTCACCGCACGCATCATTCCGATCCGACGATGGACGTGACCACGGCCAGCCGTTTTCACATTGGCGAAATCGCGCTCTCATCGGTGCTGCGTGTGCCTGTGATTGCCCTTCTCGGCCTTCAGATTTGGGAATTAGCGCTCTACGAATTCGCGATGTTCACCGTCGTTCAGTTGCACCATGCCAATATTGCATTCCCGGAATGGCTGGATAGAGCGTTGCGAGGTGTGATCGTTACGCCGTTCATGCACAAGGTCCATCATTCGTGCTGGCAGCCGGAAACGGATTCCAACTACTCATCTCTCTTCTCGTTTTGGGACCGGTTTTTCGGAAGCTTCCGCCTGTGTGACGACCCGCGCAGCTTGAAGTTCGGTTTGAAGGAATTCAGCGGCCCGCAAGATCACACGCTTGGCGGTTTGTTGACGACACCGTTCAAACACGTTCAGCGAACTTCAGGGAAATCGCAGGCCGAACGGCAAACATCTCGCGCACTGGCGAATGATTCTCATGACGCGTCAGATGCACGTCTGTGATTGGGTTAACGACAGATGGTGGGCTGGACGCTGGTTTCCGAACCAACATTTTTGACGGTGTCGTGTCCGAATCGAAGAGTTACCAACTCCCTGACCGATCCTCAACTTAGGCGAAGGTAACTTGGCTGGCCCCTTTGCCGTTGCTGAGGCGGCCAACCTTCTCGCGGAGGCCGACTAAGCGCCGCTTGCATCGGCGAGTCCATGGTTTTGCATCGGTATTGATGGCTATTGAGGCGATTGTGAAAATTGCTTGCCCGTTCGTTGAACGAGCGCATAGTAGCTGTGGTTTTGGGAGAGATGGCCGAGTGGCTTAAGGCGCAGGTTTGCTAAACCTGTGTAGTCGTAAGGCTACCGAGGGTTCGAATCCCTCTCTCTCCGCCATACCTCGATTGCAACCAACAAATTCAAGGCTTCCGTGAGTTTTCATGCCGGTTCTAATCGGCTCGGATTGTCTGTAAATAGTATGTATTCTGTACCTTCTGCGCACTCTCGCGCACTATCGTTCAAGGCCGTTCTCTTCTGAAACTAACGCTAAGGGTTTGAACAATTGTTCAAAGGCTTATCCGGTCAATACGAGGGTTGAACTCGCGCTAAAACTCGAGCCGCTGCTGAGGGAAAAAGCCAAAGCGAATCTCCACCATTCTCCAGGCCGGGGCAAAAAAGGTTTGCAGAATTCTGCAAAGGTTTACGAGGCAATCGACACTCGATATGAACTCGCCAAAGTTGCAGGCGTCTCGCACGACACCTTCGCCAAAGCTAAGATCGTGGCGCAACACGCCGATGAAGAAACCAAGAAGAAACTGCGCGAAAACCAGGTATCGGTTCACGGCTCTTTCATCTGGAAAGACAGGCTGTTCGCCGGGAAAAGCCGGATGAGATTTGACTAAACTTTTGGAACGGGCTTTGGCATGCGCTTGGGATGCCAAAAGTACAAATTCCTTCC
>VHDE01000020.1 GCA_016871515.1 Verrucomicrobiota bacterium | reverse complement strand
CCCTCAACATCCCGCTTGTGGTTCGGTCTCGCGACCTCATCCCGGATGCTGTGTTTCGGTCGTGAACCGTCTAACTCGACCGATGGGACTTTCACCCATGAGTAACCAACTTCACTGGCGCACACCTGAAAACGGCAGTTGATCCAACTGCCGGATTAAGGTTCAATCCCCAGCGCGTCCGCCAAACCGGACGCGCTGGACATGGCGAAACCGGCGCTGACGGCAAGTCGGCGATACAGCAGAGTAGAGTACAAGTCTGCGTTACGACCAAGGAATCCAAGCGCAAAATGAAATGCGCCCCTTGCCGCATGAGCGCCTGGCGCGTCTAGCGCCGATTTGGAAATTCTCCATGCCCCTCTCTCGAGGAGGCATTAGCCATAAAACATGTCCAAACTTCCCCAGACTCCAGCCAATTCTCGAAACGCCAATCTCTCACGCCGCCGATTTTTGCTCGGTTCGACGGCAGCCGCCAGCCTCTATAGCTTCAGCGGCCCGCTCATCTTGCGCGGCGAATCGCCGAATGAAAAAGTCAGCCTCGGATTCATTGGCGTCGGCGGCAAAGGCGCGGATAACCTGAACTCCCTTTCGAACGAAAGCATCTCATCTCTCTGCAACATTGTCGCGCTTTGTGACGTCGATGAGAAATCACTGAACGTGGCCGCCGCTAAATTCCCGAACGCAAAAAAATACCGGGACTTCCGCCGTCTGCTGGAACAAAAAGACATCGATGCAGTTGTCGTCACAACGCCCGACCATTTTCATGCCGTTGCGGCCATGGCCGCAATGAAGCTTGGCAAACATGTCTATTGCGAGAAGCCGCTGACCCATTCGATTTACGAAGCGCGGCAGCTTACTCGCGCCGCTCGCGAACACAAGCTCGCCACGCAAATGGGCAACAGCGGACATTCGAGCGAAGGGACACGGCAAATCGTCGAGTGGATACAAGCCGGTGTGATCGGCGCCGTCCGCGAAGTTCATACCTGGAGCAATCGCCCGATCTGGCCGCAAGGAATTGTGCGGCCCACGGACATGCCGCCCGTGCCGGCTGGCGTCGACTTCGTCAATGACGAGACGGCTCCGAGTTGGTCGATTGTTCGTTATGAATTTCTTGCGCGCGGGAACAATCCGCCCTGCAAACTCATCTGGTACGATGGCGGCAAACAGCCTACACCGGAGTTAACGGAATTGCCGGCTGCACAAAAACTCGATGACAACGGAGCGCTGATTATCGGCGGCAAAGGCAAAATCTTTTATCCGCGCCGCAGTCCAAAGCTGCTGCCCGAATCATTGATGAAAGACTTTACCCCGCCGCCGAAGATTCTGCCGCGCTCCGTTGGCCATCACAAAGAGTGGATCGAAGCGTGCAAGGGAGGCAAACCGGCCGGTTCGAATTTCGATTACGCGGGACCGCTCACGGAATTGGTCCTGCTTGGCAACGTCGCTTTGCGTGTCGGACGCAAAATTCATTGGGATGGCGTCAACCTTAAAGTCTTGGACGCTCCGGAAGCCGCGCGATTTATCCGGCGGGACTATCGTGCTGGATCGAGCCTGCAGCTCGGAGAACCTATTCGAATCAGCCCGCCAACACTAAGTGAACACAAAGCACGCGAAGATCGCAAAGAATCGGCAAGGCTTTTAGCTGTCGCTACCGCATTTGGATTCATCGCGGAGCGCCGGAAGCCGGCGATATTCAAAAAGTCTACGAAGCTTACCGCGCCCTGCGTCAGCGTCCTTGAATTGAATTGAATTGAATTAGGCCGCAGAGACTGCTGTCGAGGAGCGTTCTGATGGTTGACGGAACGTTTCCATTCGCTTTGCACACGCATTGGGATCATGAATCGGACTGGGGCATGCGTCGGCGCGACAGCATCGTGGACTGCGGCAGTCCTCTGCCGCTTTGGATTGCTGCCTCCCAAAAGCGCCAGAGGGACTGGCGCAGTCCAAAACCTAGCGGCCTGAGATTGCTCCGGTTCAATGGGAAGGCGCCAGCAATCGGTGCAATCAGTTTTCCCCCGATTGACGAATTCATTCTTCTAGTCACACTGGTCTCGGGAGGAATGCCTCGGGCGAAGTACTGGCCAAACATCCTGAGTGGTTGGAGCAACTTCGGCAGTTCACTGCCGCAAGCGACATATCCAAAGCCCTGCATGATTCTGATCAAGGTCTCGGGACGTCCCGGACACATTTGGGAGAACCGCATGGACGTCCTGCAACAATTAGGGAAGCTGGCCGCGCTTATTAATTCAATTCGATGTCAGGGAATACATCGACGAAAGGAAGGGGTTGCTCTATAAGCTCGGCATGGACTTTCCCTTCCAGCGCCAGCGTTCAGACTGGAAAGCTCAAAGCAATCGCACGATGACACGCCGCCACGCGCTGCTCGCAACCTCGATGGGCTCAATCGGCCTCGCGCGCCAAGGTTATGTCGTTCTGATCTTTGATCCGATCGGTCAAGGCGAACGCCTGCAATATCCGAATGATCGCCTTGAGTCCCGCATTGGCGTGGGCGTCCGCGAGCACCTCCACGCGGGAAATCAACAATTTCTAACCGGCGAATTCTTCGGCTCATGGCGCGCCTGGGATGGAGTTCGCGCGCTCGATTATCTGCTCAGTCGCGAAGAAGTGGATTCCAAGCAGGTCGGCGTTACCGGCAACTCCGGTGGCGGAACCATGACGACTTGGCTTTGCGGTTTGGAACAACGCTGGACAATGGCGGCGCCCAGTTGTTTTGTAACCAGGTTCCTGCGAAACGTGGAAAACGAATTGCCCGCCGATACCGAGCAATGCCCGCCCCGCGTTTTGGCCCTCGGATTGGACCATGCAGACTTTATCGCGGCCATGGCGCCGAAACCGGTCGTTCTCCTTGGCAAAGAAAAGGATTATTTTGACGCGCGCGGTCTTGAAGACACGTTCCGCAGCTTAAAACGCCTCTATTCGTTGCTCGGCGCCGAAGACAATATCAGCCTGTTTGTCGGACCAACCTACCACGGTTACTCGCAGGAAAACCGGGAAGCAATGTACCGCTGGTTCAATCGCATCACTGGAATTTCAGCCCGGCAATCTGAACCTGAATTGACGATCGAGAAAGACGAAACACTTTGGTGCACCCCCAAAGGCCAAGTCTCGGCGCTCGGATCGAAAACCGTTTTCTCATTTACGCACGAAAAGGCAGGCCGTCTCAATCAATCGCGCGGCGTTCTCTCCGGCTCGAAACTGGTTGAATCGGTGCGAAAGTGCTTGCGCCTGGCGGATCGAAGCGGAACTCCTGAATATCGAATTCTCCGGCCGGTCCGTTCCCGCGATTTTCCGAAGAACCACTGCACGACTTACGCGATCGCGAGCGAGCGTGGAGTTCATGCGATTGTCTATCGGTTGTCCGACACAGCCCACTATTCACGCCCGCCGCAAGGTCCGACGCGCGCCGTGTTGTATGTGTCGCATCATTCAAGTGACGTCGAGTTGCGGCAGGAACCATTTGTTCGAGAGTTGATCGCCGCCGAGCCAGACTCCCCATTTTATGCGTGTGACGTGCGTGGGATCGGTGAATCGCAGCCGAATACCTGCGGTCAGGACAGTTTCCTTGAGCCTTATGGCAATGACTACTTTTCCGCGATCCATTCGTTCATGCTCGACGACCCTTACGCTGGCCAGAAAACGCGCGACCTGCTCTGCGTGATCGATTGGCTGCAGCGCACCGGAATCAAGGAAATTCACCTGGCAGCCAAAGGATGGGGCACGATTCCAGCAACGTTTGCCGCTCTGCTCGCGGAACCAATTGCTCAAGTCACCCTAAAGAACGCGCTTTCCTCCTACCTCGACGTGGCGCAAGGAGAGGATTACGCCTGGCCGCTTTCGGCGTTTGTTCCGGGCGTTCTGCGCGAATTCGATCTGCCCGATTGTTATCGGGCGCTGTCTGGAAAAAACCTGCGACTCATCGAGCCCTGGAATGCGAAAGGCCAGGCCTCGGGAGTTTAAGTCCAAAGGGCTCCTTCCAATCGTGGATACACTCAACCTCAATCAGACCGTTAATCGCTATGACCCCAGCGCGCGAATTGAGGCCGCATTTACTATTCCAGCGCAGTGGTACACGGAGCGCCAAGTGTACGACCTTGAAACGCGGACGGTCTTGGCCAACTCCTGGCAAATCGTCGGACGCGCGGATCAAGTGCGCGAGCCCGGCCAATATGCCACCGCCGAGATTGCCGGTGAACCGATTGTCATAGTCCGAGGGGCCGATCACGTTCTACGCGGCTTCTTCAACGTGTGCCGTCATCACGCTGCCGCAGTTATGACGGAACCCGAGGGCAAAGCCGGACAACTCCGCTGCCCTTACCATGGTTGGACCTACTCCTTGGAAGGCGAACTCAAAGGCACGCCAGACTTCGCGGGCGTGTGTCACTTCGACCGAAGCGCGAATGGACTGCGACCAGTCGACACCGCAGTGTGGGAGAAATGGGTATTCGTCCGGCTTGGATCCGGCTATTCGACCACTCCGCATCTCTCGCTGGAGAACTTTCTTGGTTTCGATTTGCTCAATCAATTCCGATCGCTCGGCCTCGGCTCCCTTTATTGGCAGGAGCGCCATCACTGGACGCTCGACTGCAACTGGAAAGTTTTCGTCGATAACTATCTCGATGGCGGCTATCACGTTCCTTATCTGCACAAGGGACTCGACAGCGTGCTCGACTACAACAAATACAAAATCGAAAATGGCGGACGCTACTGTCTCCAATCGAGTCCACTCACGAGCGAAGGCGCCGAACCCGAAACCAGCGCCGTGCGCAAGGGAGATCGCGCGCTCTATTACTGGATTTATCCAAACTTCATGATCAATTGGTGCGAAGGCGCGATGGACACCAACCTCGTTATCCCGCGCGGTGTCGATCAGACTGAAGTCATTTTCGATTTCTATTTCCCGGACGTTTCTGAAGCCGCGCGCGAACGCAATCGGGCGAGCATCGCGGTGAGCCGTCGCATTCAGGATGAAGACATCGCCATTTGCAAGTCGGTTCAACGCGGGTTGAATTCGCGGGCTTACGATGCCGGTCGCCTTTCCGTGCGTCGTGAAGCCGGAGAACATTTATTTCATCGTTTGCTGCACGCGGACCTCAATACTGGCCTTGCGTGAAAACGACGAATGCGCCTGTCGCGACAAGCCAGTCCACCGGCGGTTTGTGGCGCGTGCTTGGCGTCGGTTTTGGCGTAGCTGTGATCATCGGGAATACCGTGGGCGCTGGAATTCTGCGCGTCCCCGGATTGATCGCCCAACAACTGCCAGACCCATGGCTCTTCTTAGGCGTGTGGATTGTCGGCGGATTATACGCCTTCTTGGGAGCAATCTCCATCGCCGAGCTGGGCGCGATGATTCCCCGCTCGGGCGGTCAGTACGTGTTCGCGCGTTATGCGCTTGGTGAATACGCCGGATTCGTCGTCGGTTGGAGCGATTGGCTTTCCACCTGCGGCAGCACCGCCGCCGTGGCTATCGTCATCGGCGAATTCCTCGGCGCGCTGTTTCCTGCGCTTAGCGGCAAAACAGTGATTATTGCCGTTAGCCTCACGATTCTTTTTGCGATCCTGCAATGGCGCGGCGTTCTTTGGGGCAGCCGTGTCCAGAACGTGACCAGCGTCGTAAAGGCGCTGGCTTTCCTGGCGCTGATCGCCGCTGCATTCGCGTTCGGTGGGCGCGTGACTGAAGCGACACCCACCCTGGCGAACGTCCCTTCCGGTCTGGCGCTCGCGGGTGCTGTTGTGCTCGCCCTTCAGTCTGTCATTTACACGTACGATGGTTGGGCTGGTGTCGTCTATTTTTCCGAAGAAGTGCGAGAGCCCGGACGGAATATTCCCAGATCAATGGTTGGCGGAGTGCTTTCGGTGATTGCGATATACATCTTGTTCAATCTGGCTTTGCTGCACGTCCTGCCGATTTCACAAATCGCAGGAGCGGACTTCGCAGCGGGTTCAGCCGCTCAGGTTATCTTCGGCAGGCATGGCGACGTTATTTTCCGTTGGCTGACGATTCTGGCCATGCTCAGCGGCTTGAACGCATTTCATTTGATGGCCACACGTGTGTTGTTTGCCATGAGCCGCGATGGGATGGTGAGTCCGAAGATCGCCATGGTGAACACGGGTGGAACTCCTAGTCTTGCGCTCTTTTCAAGCGCGGCCATTGCGATCCTGTTCATTGTCTTTGGCCAGACATTCGAGAAGGTCATCACCGTCCTGGCTTTCTTTTTCGTTGCCAACTACATCGTCTCATTCACGTCACTCTTTGTGTTGCGTTGGCGCGAACCCGAAACGGCGCGTCCTTATCGAGCTTGGGGATACCCTTGGACGACAGCCTTGGCCTTAACCGGGTCGGTGGCATTCCTGGCTGGCGCTGTGTTGAGCGACACGCGCAACAGCATCTATGCGCTGCTTCTGTTGGCGGCCAGTTATCCTTTGTTCAGGTCAATCCAGAAGGCGGGCGTTAGATCGTAACGCTTACGATTGCTAGGCGCGCAGGCGAAATCGGTCTTGGTCCATGTCCATTCACGCGCATCCGTGGACAGAGGTTTTTGGTTTAACTGAGCACTTCTCGCAACCGCCGAGCCACCACGTGAACTTCGCTTGGCTGAAGCATCCAGACGCCGATTTCCAACATCGGCCGATCTCCAGGCGAAGGACGAACCTCGATTCGCGGGTCACCTTCCCGGAGCAGCGTCACAATGTCGGTGTTGCTTTTCGGAATCACCTGTTCCTCCCATTCAACGCGGAGATGCGGACATTGATTGGCGATTTCCGGAACGAACATTTCGGTCTTCACTCCGCGCACATTTTTCAACGCCGCCGCAATCTCCCGAACCCGTGATTCCCATTCCCGCCATTCGGCCTCGTGATCTCGCTTGAGATAGAGCTCCAGTGCGGTCAGCAACCCGACAATTTCCTCTTTACCGATCTTGGCGGCGCGGCCAATGGTGTCTGAGTGCGGTGACCCATTCAAAGAGGCTGCTTCGATCAAATCGGCGCGGCCAATCAGGAGTCCAGAACATTGGGGGCCACGCAAGCCTTTGCCGCCGCTGAAGGCCGCCAAATCGAACCCTAACTTGGTGTACTCAGACAATCGCGCGGACGGAGGGACGTCCGCCGCTGCGTCGATAAACGTCGGGATGGCGGCTTTCTTGCCAATCTCCGCAAACTCATTCCGGCGCACGCGGCCGAGCGCATCCGCGTGATTTAAGAAAAATAGCATCGCCGTCTTCGCGTTGATCGCCGATTCAAGTTCGGCACGCGTTTCAACTTCAATGAGCCTTACGCCCACGGCGCGTATGGCATGGTCAAAACCGAAGCGATGCGACCTCTGAATGATCACTTCATTCTTCATCCCATCGGCGCCAGGCAAACGCTGGATTTTAGACTGGTCCTTCCCTGTCACACATGCCGCTGTTCCCAACGTGAGAGCTGCGGCGGCGCCGGCGGTCACAACGGCCGATTCGGCTCCGAGAAGATTGGCGATGCGTTTGCCTACAGCCGCTTGCAGTTCTGGTATCGAAACGTGATAGCGCGAGGCTTCGTCCATCGCCCGGACCACTTCGGGCGGCATCGTGCACGCGCTCAACGCCGTGTAAGTTCCCGCAGCATTGATCAGCGGACGAACGCCAAGTTGTTCGTAGATATTCATGCGTTTATTGACGATTTCGGGGGGCGTGCCGTCAGTCGGCGCAGCCAAAAGACTCCGGACGGGGGTACTACTGATCAAAGATGAAACGATCCCAGCCTTCTTAAGAAAATCACGGCGAGTCCACGTGTTCGTGACGTCTACACGGTAATACTCCCTTCGCATTCTCGCCATGATGCAAAGCGTAAACTTGGATTACTTTCGGCTCAAGGACAAAGCCAAAACGTAGTCTGCGAAACCTGCGAAATTGAGACTGGATGATAAATTGCGACGCCTATGATAAGATCGCTTTGGAATACTTTAGAATGTGACCCCGACTTGCAGAAACACAGTTTGCACGCCCGGCTTGCTTTGACTATGTTCCTGACATGAGCGCAGTCGAAATAGCCTTAGAGAAAGTTCGGCAGTTGGATGAAGCTCACGCGCGCCGGTTGCTGGATTGGCTGGAAGGCCAAGATCAGGCCGAAACCAGGCATCGCGAGCCGCGTGGAGCGATGGCGATGCTGGGCTTTGCGCGACGCTTTCGATCTCAACCCCGGACGACCGCTGACTGGATGGACGAACTCCGTGCTGGAGAATGTGAGTGATGGCTTGGGCAGTGGATACTTGCCTGTTGATTGATATTGCCGAATCCGACCCACAGTTCGGCGTCTCATCAGCCCAATTGCTTGACCGACAACGATCCGATGGCTTGGTGATTTGTCCTGTGAGTTACATCGAACTGGCTCCCGTGTTCCAGACTGACGAAGCGGCACGGGACGAGTTCCTTTACAATTTGGAATTGCATGGCCAGAAGCTTGGACAAACCAGGATTCCTTAGAGGCTCGGCGCTCTTGGAGGCGTCATGTGATGAACCGAAGGTCTGCGCCTATGCCAAAGCGCCCTCTAGCCGACATCTTGATCGGCGCGTTTGCGCTTCGCTTTGACGGCCTCCTCACGCGCAACGAAACCGATTTCCGCTCGGTATTCTCGCAGTTGACCATAGTGAGCCCCTAGACGTTCACAGGCCCGAACCCGTGGTTTTCTTCCGCTGTTACTGCGGCTTTCCTGCCGTTACCACCAATGTGACTTCGACCTTCGCCGTGCCCACCAACTTTGGAACGGCGATGCACGCGCGAGCAGGCGGATCTGCCGTGAAGTAACTCCGATAAACCTCGTTCATCTTCGCGTAGTCATTGATGTCAGTGAGATAAACCTTCGCTTCGACGACATCTTTGAAATCGCGGCCGGCCGTTTTGAGCACAACACCGAGACCGTCCATCGCCGATTTAACTTGTGCTTCAATTCCATCGCCCGAACCGACCTTGCCCGCGGGATAAACAAGGCTGCCAGCCTGGACCGCTTGACTGAAGTTCGGGCTGGGTCGGACCCCTTCGGGTTGAATGATCTTTTTGGCGGCGCGACTCGCCAAAAGCGTAATTTCAACAGGGATTCCGCCGGGCAGGGCCGCGGCGCTGACGGTCGTTCGCGCCGGTGGATCTGTCTTGAAATAGCCGCGATAGACTCCATTCATTTTTTCGAAATTCGCGATGTCTGTCAGATAAACATTTGCGGAAACCACGTTGGAAAAGTCCATCCCCGCGGCTTTCAGAATTGCGCCGCAATTGTCCAAGGTTTGTTTCACGTGCGCCTCGATCGGCCCCTCGATCAGCTTTCCCGTTTTCGGATCGATACTGCCTTGCCCGGCGAGATAAAGAGTTTCGCCGGCCATGATGCCCTGACTGTACGGCGCTCCCGAGAATGGTGTCAGCCCTTCAGGGCGGATTACTTGCCGGCGGTTTCGAGACGCGATGAAGGTGATCTCCACTTGCGAATTCCCAGGAAGCGCTGGCACTGCGATCGTCGTTCGCGCCGGCGGATCGGACTTCAAGTAAGTGCGATACACCTCGTTCATGCGCGCGAAATTGTTAATGTCGGTCAGATAAACATTCGCTTTGACAACGTGTGAGAAGTCCAACTCGGCCGCCTTGAGCACCGCGCCGAGATTCTCCAAAGCTTGTTTGACTTGTGCTTCGAAACCTTCCGGGTGCTGGCCGGTTCTCGGATCGCGGCTTCCCTGTCCCGCCAGAAATAATGTGTCTCCAACCAACACGCCTGGACTGAGGAGATTCGGTCTCGCAGGCGACGAACCGTTCGCGGTCTGCCCAGACAATGTCGGGCGAATTATCTTCTTCTCCTGGCTTTGGACGCAGAGCGAACTAACCAGGAGCAATGCTGAGATCGTGATTCGGAAATGGAACCAGCGGGGAGGTTGCGTGTTCACCATGATCCGAAGAGTAGGCCTGAACCTCGCTCACGCTCAAGGTCAATTCTTCGCATCAGCTTCTGACTTCAAATGCCCGGGAATATAATTGAACCAGGGCAACTGAACCAATGGTTGGTTGAGCCAGCCCCGTCCACAATCGGGAACGACCACGAAAACGGTGTTGTCGCGATACTCTTCGTCTGCTTCCACGGTAGCGACCAATTGCCGCAAACCTTCGTCGATGATTGAAATGCCGCGCGTGTAATGCGTCAGGTTGCCCCAATGCACGTAATCCGGGTCGTTGTAATTGACCATGATGAGTTTCGGCCGCAATTCTCGAAGCGCTCGAATCGTCAATTCGGTTAGCAGACGATCACCCCGCGGATTCACGAGGCCGCTCTCGCCATAGTACTGGCGCCAGCGTTCCCAGAATTGTTCGCTCACCGCGCCCTGCGCATCCTGGCCTTTCGTCCGATAATCCAGAGCTTCGAGTTTGGCTAACGCTTTTTCCTTTTCCGCAAGCTTTTTGTCGGACCATTGCCCTGAGGCAATTTGTCGTCGCAGCAGATAGGTTTTGTAGCGGTAGAGACTCAGCACGGTCGACCCGGAAATGAGCGCCAAAGAGATGATGGTTGCTGAAGCTGTAAAATTCTTCGTCCGTGCGATCTTCGCCATTGATGATCAATGTCTGATGCTCTGGGATGTCGCAGCGCTTGCGAAGATACTCGAACACGGTTGGCACTTTCGATTCGAAGCGTGCTCCAAGAAACTTGCCGCCGACATTTTTGAATCGATCGTACTTGCCCGAGATAATGTAGAGCGTTCCTTGTCCGTGACTCGTCTGGATGCCTTGCAGGGCATCAATCTCCATTTTCTTGAAGAGAACGCCGCGCTTCGGCAATTCGTGGCAAAGAAATGGGCTGTAGGTATGATCGGGATCGATGGTTTCACGGCTTCGCACCCCGCCTCCGAAACGGACGATGATCACGTTCGGACCGCGGCAGGGCGGTCGTTCGCTATTCTTGGGTTCTGTTGAATCGGCCAAGCCTGTTGAGCTGACCGCAATTGTTCCGAGACCAGCCATCATTCCCTTGAGAAATGCCCGGCGTGGCCTTGGTATGGAACTCGCAGCCAAACTGCTCGCCAGGAGCTTATCTGTCATGCGACGCCTTTCGGCTTTGAATCTGCCAGACTTTAGAGCTTTGGCGCGCGTCTACAATACACCAGACGCAGGCAAGAGGTTTCATTCATTCCTCGCGAAAAAGCCTCTGCAGACTTTTGTCTCATATGAGACAAAAGTCTGCAGAGGGCTGCTGGATCACGTTGACTGAGAAGTGGCTTATGCCACGGTTAATGGCCCATCGAAGGTGGTGAGACTAATCACTTCGGTCTTCGCAACATGTGGCCCATGGCGCTCGCCTCGAGGCGCGAAGAAAAAGGCGCCCGTGGTGTAGGTCACGCCAGATTCTTCCCATTCGCCGGAGAGAATATAAACCGATTCGTTCGCTTGCGGATGTGTATGCGCTGGCACGGTTGTGCCGGCCTTGAATTTCCGGAGGACGGTCACACCACCGGTTGTTTCGTTTTTGTGCAAGACGAGCAATTCGACTCCGGAATAAGGCCCCGGCTGCCACGTCTTGTCCTTGGCCCATGTGACATATTGGAACATAGGCAATCCATCAAACGGACTGCTCCGTGAAAAGCAAGCCGGGGCTTTGCCCTATGGCCGCAGCTATTATCGGAGCACGGACCGCCGAGTCCGCGCGTGGATCTGCCTTACATTGTTTCGCTCGCGGACTCGGCGGTCCGCGCTCCAATTGCCGTAATTGCTCTTTTCGCTCTTGCCGCACAAATGGTTCAGGCTAAGAGTCACTGTCAACATATGCTGCTGTTTCGCGAGAGAATACCGGCTGACTGGCTGCCGAAAGTGTTGGACAATTTGCCAGCTGTCCTGGTGGATCACGCACACCTAGAACGCAAAGCAGCCACGACTGCTTTGAACTTGGAGAAGTATCGGGACCTTTATCCACGTGTGGAAGAACTCAATGCGATTGCGATTGAAGAGTTGCAGCATTTCCAACTCGTGCTGAATCTTCTAAAGCAACGGCAGATTCCGTTTGGGCAACCCTATCCCAGCCCATGGATTTCCGGTCTGATGCGTTCAGTCCGTCCTGGAAAACGCCATCAAGTCATCGACCACCTGATTTGCTGCGCGTTCATCGAAGGCAGGAGTTGCGAGAAATTCCAGATTTTGGCGAGAGAGTTAGGCGCCTCGGATCCAGACCTGTCGAGGTTTTATGGGGGGTTGGTTGAGTCCGAAGGCAATCATTACGCTACCTACCTTTTGATGGCGCGCGCAATTGATGATGACGAGACAGGCCGACGGCTCGATTTTTACCTGGACCTGGACGCGGAATTAATCCGGCGACCAAATCGGTTGCCGATGCTGCATTAAACGTCCTGGAGTGCCCGCAGGTTCAGCGATTAGATGGTTTTGTCCTCTAAGATTACGACCGAGGTTAAGCCAAGGTCCGACGCAGATGTCGAACGCGCTGCCAGATGTCTGCGCTACAACCGCCTACTGCAGTTTCTGCGCAATGTAATTCTCCAGTTTGATGTTGTCGGCGGCAAAAAGGCGAATGCCATCGGACAATTTCTCCGTGGCCATCTGATCTTCGTTGTGCAACCAACGGAAGCTTTTTTCGTCGAGCGAGATTTTGGGTTCGGCGCTCTCGGCAGCTTTTGCAGGGCTCAGTTTTCGCGTGACAGTTCCGTTTGATTTCTGAAGCTCTTCCAAAAGGACAGGACTGATCGTCAGCAAATCCGATCCGGCGAGTTCGATGATTTCGCCAACGTTACGGAAGCTCGCGCCCATGACTTCCGTGGTGTAGCCGTATTTCTTGTAATAATTATAAATTCTCGTGACCGAGAGCACGCCAGGGTCTTCGGCGGGAGGATAATCGGCGCGGCCGGTCGATTTCTTGTGCCAGTCCAGGATGCGTCCGACGAACGGCGAAATTAATTGAACGCCGGCCTCAGCGCAGGCCACAGCCTGGGCGAACGAAAACAGCAGTGTCAAATTACAACGAATCCCATCGCGAGTCAGTTGTTTCGCGGCCAGAATCCCTTCCCAAGTGGAAGCAAGTTTGATGAGGATGCGTTCGCGTGAAATTCCCGCTTTTTCATAATAGCCGATCAGCGTCCGCGCCTTCGCGACCGACGCTTCGGCATCGAAACTCAAACGAGCATCGACCTCGGTCGAAACCCGGTGGGGAACAATCTTCAGAATCTCTAACCCAAACGCTACCGATAGTTTATCGAGAGCGACCTCGAGATTCTTGCTCGCCTGGGGCGACTCTCTTTTTGTTTCGACGAGAACGCGTTGAACGACCTCCTGGTATTCAGGCATTTGAGCTGCTTTGAGAAGCAGGCTCGGATTTGTGGTGGCATCGCGCGGTTGATATTTACGGATGCTCTCAAAATCGCCCGTGTCAGCCACTATGAGGCTGTGTTGTTTGAGTTGACTTAATAGATTTGTCATAGAAGGGATGTTTGGTTAAGTCTTTTAGCCGTTATCAATCACGCGCTGCTTAAGCTGTTCGGACGGACCGTTGCGATCTGATCGAATTCACAACCATTCGACACAGCAGGAGAAGTAATTACGCCATTTCCGCGGTAGAGACAAGCAGACAATTACGGCGCCTTTGCCATCCATCACCAAGCATGGACAAATTAGGTCCAACAGGTTCGAAACAACCCCCGCCCGCGGTCGAATCGCGTCCGCGTGTTCTGGTCGTGGATGATCGGCGGGAGTCGCTTCACCTGCTGCAAGCTGTGCTCCGCTCGGCCGGCATCGAATGCTTCGCCTGCCGCGATGGCCAGTCAGCCCTCGACTTTCTCACGGATCGCGCCGTTGATGTGATTCTTCTGGACGTGATGATGCCGCAAATCGATGGCTATGAAGTTTGCCGCCGGATTAAGTCGGACGAGCGGACGCGCGACATTCCGATCCTTTTCTTAGCCGCCAAACTGGAAACGGAGGATAAGCTCAAAGGTTTTGCCGTGGGCGGTCATGATTACTTGAGCAAACCGATCAATCATCAGGAACTGCTGGCTCGCACCCACGCCGCGCTCCGGGTCAAACAACTCCAGGACCAACTCAAGGAGCAAATTCAGCTTCAACAAAGAATCAACCAGTTGCACCAGGGGATGCTGAGCGAACATTGGCAAAAACTCTCGGGCAATTGGCGGCAAGCCTGGCTCACGAGATTAACAATCCCCTCACTGCCGCTCTCGGAAATGTGCAGGTCCTGGCCATGCAGGGGAATCTCTCGGGCGAAGCCAGGGAACGATTGCAAGTGATCGATCAGAGCCTTCAGCGGGCCGGACGCAAATTGTGCAGCTTGCTTCTCATCGCGCAGCCCGGGGGACAGAAGCAGTTGATCAGCCTTGCGCAGATGATGGACGATCTGCTGGCTCTCGTGCATTTTCAAATCGTCATGGACAAAGTGCTCCTCAAGTCCGACCTCGACGCACAATGCCGGTGGGAAGGGATGGCCGGAGAACTTGCCCGCGCTGTTCTTTACGTTTTGAATAATGCTATCGAGGCTGTCGCGGGACGCCCGAACCCTGTTATTTCCGTAGTGGTCGAACGCAATGTATCTCAGAATTCGATCCGAATCTCGAACAACGGCCTCGCCATCCCAGAAGCTGTTCGTGCTCGAATCTTCGAGCCGTTCTTTTCCACGAAAGGCGGCCGGCACAATGGAGTTGGTTTGTACCTGGCGAATGAGATTGTCAGCGCCGCTGGGGGCGCCATCGAGTTGATCGAGTCCGGTGAAGGTCAAACCACCGCATTTGCCATCCAGCTCCCCGCCAACGTGCACGACTGAACGCGGCGATTCAAACCACGAAAAACCCCAAAGACACGAAAAAAGAAGCACTTCAGTTAGTAGTTGATTTCACTCAGCGGATGAATTCCCTGGTCTTGGCAATCTTCTCTTATTTCGTGTTTTTCGTGGTCACAACTGCGGTTTCCAGCCTGAACGCCGAGCGCAACCGGAGAACAGCCTCGCCGGGCCTTATTGGCTCTCCGGAATGGCAGGGGTGTTTCTATTTCGAACGGGCGAGACGCGGTTGTCCTATCGCACGTTCGTGACAGGGCGTGACAGGGAGCGACCGCTTGACTGCGTCCTTGCGGCTACGCGAAGAGCTCCGTAATCGGTCGTCCGCGGTCGGTGATGGGCACCGGCCGATCTTCGGCATACAAATTCTTATGCGGATTGATTCCGAGCGCGCTATGAATTGTCGCATGAAAGTCTGGCACTGTGACCGGCCGTTCCAAGACTTTCCTGCCCAGTTCATCGGTGCTGCCGATGACTTGCGCGGTCCGCAAACCTCCGCCTGCGAGCATGCAACTGAAAGCGACCGATTGATGCCCGCGTCCGCCGCCGCTGTCGAATTCGGGCGGCCGGCCAAATTCTGTGGCGACCACCACTAACGTCGTTTCCAGGAGCTTGTTCTTTTCGAGGTCCACCAACAACGCCGCGAGAGCTTGATCGAGGTCCTGAATCAACAGATGTTGCTTGAGTTGGCCATCATTGTGCGTATCCCAGCCTGTTCCATTAAGGAAATTCAGGTTGAACGAGACCTCGACGAAACGAACTCCCGCTTGCGCCAAACGCCGAGCCAGCAGACAGCGCTGCCCGAATTCGCCACCGTACCTTTCTCGCAGTGACGACGGTTCTTTGTTCAAGTCAAATACGGTCATGAATTGCGGGCCGGCCATTCGGAAACCTTGCTCGCTGATCGCGGTTTGGCTTTGGATGTCTTGATCATGCGGACGACGGCGTTGCTGCTCCGTCTGCCAGGCATTTAGCAGCGTTTCACGGCGGCGCTGCCGATCCGCATCGACGTCCGGTGGCCGGATCAATCCGTTCGGGCCAGTCTCGATCTGGGTCAGATAAATGTAGCCATGCTTCGGGCCGAGAAAACCTGGATCACGCGCGATGTTTGGGTAACCCATCACCACATAGGGCGGGACGGCGTCAGATTTAACTCCGAGTTGATGCGAAACAATGGAACCGATCGAAGGGTAAAGAATCGTTTCGCTGGGCCGGCGGCCGGTGTGCATGAGATTCGTCGCGGCTCCATGCTCGTTGGAAATCTCATGCGTGATCGATCGCACCAACACACAGCGGTCGAGCAACGGAGCCGTGCGCCGGAGATGTTCGCAAACTTGAACGCCGGGAATCGCTGTGTCAATCGCATCGTAGTACGAGCCTGGCCTCTTCTTGCCATCGCCTCGAATCTTCGGATCGAAGGTGTCGACATGCGCGGCGCCGCCCCCCAGCCAGATGAAAATGCAGGCGTCCGCTTTGCCTCGGAAACGTTCTGGGCCTGGGACCACAGCCGCGGATGCGGAAAGCGCTTGAGCGGCACCGACGGCAAGGGCAGTCGTCGCCGTCGCTCGGATAAAATTACGTCGTGTCCATTGGGGATCGTTCATCATAGCTCCATCAAGGGATCAGAATAAACTCGGGCGTGTTGATGAGAGACCAGAGCAAATCTTCGTACCGTTCTCGAAAGGCGGCGCTCAGTTTCTCGGTTGGTTCATCGCCCATCCGCAAGCGACGCTCCTCTTCCATTCGGATGACTGTCGCTTCGGCGCTCAAGTGATTGGCCCATGATACTCTCTTGTCGCCGGCGCGGGCGGCTTTGCGCGCCCTGGCATCCTTCGCGATGCGTTCAGCAAAAGCCGGCTTCAGATAATCTTGCGCAACTCGGCTTTCGATCTCGGAAGGAAACCGGCCCAGAAGCCGCAAGAATGTTTCGTCCACCAGAGCCTTGGGCGACTGATCCTCCAGTGCCAACGCTGTAAAAGCGCTATCGTCTGACAGTCGCGCAATGCGCGTCCCCATAATTCCATTGGCCAGGATCAGCGTTTGCATGGAGGAAGGCGCATCTTGACGGGTTGTGAGCGGATTCTGTCGCGATTGCCGCCAGCCAAACGCGGTCAAGACATCGACGATCGATTGAGCAACCGGCAAGGCAAGCGCGGGCCGGTCGCGCTCGTTCATGAGGGCCGTGAATTCCCAGGCCCGGCGCGGCGTGCCCAAGTTGAGAAATTCACTCAGGGATCGGTTGCCGGCCGGATTCAAATTAAGCTCTTCGCAGGCGAATGCTTTGCCAGTCGCGGCAAAGAGTGAATCGACCAATTGTTCGGCTGAAAGACGACGGCGCACAGGGCCGGCGAAGAGCCGTTCCTTCGGTTCGGCTGTTCCCAAAGCTGCCGGCACAGGCTTCCGCTGATATGCGTGCGACGAAAAGATGAGGCGCGCGATGGCTTTAAGATCATACCCGCTCTCGACAAACTCCCATGCGAGATAATCCAGTAATTCAGGATGGGACGGCTTCGCCAGATGCCAATCTCCCGCCGGCTCAATTAGGCCGGCGCCGAAATAACGCTTCCAGAGACGATTGACCGCGACTTTCGAGAAACGCCCGTTCGCGGGCGAAACAATCATCGCCGCGACTTGCGTTCGTGATGCGGGGACGCTTGCGCTGAGCGGCATAAGGCCTGCCAGCTCGGACGATCGGGTCAATTCTTCATACGGCCAATGCGGTGAAATTTCCTCACCCGGTCGCAGGTTGACTTCGACACGCGGTTTGCGAAAGCCTTCCACAAAAGGAACCGTGCTCGAATTCGGAAGCTTGACCGGTTTACCTTCGAGCATCGCGGCAAAGCTGAACGTGTCTTTCTGTTTGCGCGGATGATCCGGCGCGTCGTGACACCGAGCGCAAGAAAGTTTCTCGGCGAGGAAAGCTTGAGACAAAATATCCGCCTTCGCAGCCATCGGAGCGTCGTTCAAGGTGGCGAGTTTGAACGCCGCCGGCGCTCCTTGAAAAACACTCCCTTCCATTTGCACAAGCTCAGCGACAAAACGGTCGAATGGAATATTGTCGGCGAATGATTGGTGCAACCACCAACGGAAGGGTCCGGAGTTGTTCAGGTCCGGCTTCAGAATGCCCGGGTTTTCGGCGAGCACATCCTGCCAATAGCTCACCCAATGATCGGCCCATCCTGGTTGGTTCAGAAAATAGTCGATGGCTTTTAAGCGTCGCTGGTTCGGTTCATCTTTCAGAAAAGCGCGCACTTCCTCGGAGGATGGCATTGTGCCGGCCGTATCTAGCGAAAGCCGGCGAAAAAACTCCAAGTCCGCAGTCAAAGCTGTCGGTTCGACTTGTGC
This sequence comes from Verrucomicrobiota bacterium, assembly GCA_016871515.1. GTDB lineage: Bacteria > Verrucomicrobiota > Verrucomicrobiia > Limisphaerales > SIBE01 > SIBE01. The sequence continues at coordinate 41,808 of VHDE01000020.1, read as the reverse complement.
CTCCTCCAGTCGCGCCATGATAAAGTGGTCAATCGCGTTGAGAATCGATTGGCCCGGCTTGACCTTCGGTGGTTCAGGCGCGTGCCACGGTTTCATTTGCTCGCGCACTCGGCGATGGTATTCGTCCCACTGCTTGGTGACATTGGCGCTGGCTGCTCGGCGTCGCGTTATGTCCTCCGCTCGGCGCCGTTCTACTTGTTCGGCAGCGTAGGCATCCCAGCTTTCGTCTGTAAGCAAAACCGGCGTTCCCGCGCCAAGCAGCTGAGGAACTTCTCCTGCCCGCCCGAAGCTCACCGAAAGTTCGCCTGGCGACGGCGCCAAACCTTTTCCGCCGATAAGTGCTGCGAGAGTGAATTCGTGTTTCTCGCCATCGAGGTGAATGGTCGCGATCGTTTCTTGATGCGAATATGGCGCCGGCCGAACCGGCGAATTGCGCCGCTCGACCGGCGGCGGCACAGGATCGTTGCCCGAAGAGTTTGGCTTTTGTGGTTTCGTTGTCAGCAGCAGTTTTCCATCAATCAGAAACCGAGCCGCACCTTTGGCTCGCAGCCGAAACTCGTAATCTCCCGGCGCCAGAGCGTGGCGCAGAGACGCGCGCAGGACAAACAGAGTGGACCGGTCCAGCGCATGACCGTTTGTCGAATATTTGGCTGGGAACCGAATGAATCCAAACGCTCGTTCGGTGAAAGGCTCGGCCGGCAAGGCATTGGTCAATTCGAGTTCATCGCCGACTGGCAGGTGCTCGAAGATTTCCGCCCGGACAGGCTCGGGACTCTGTTGGCCGAGAACAACTGCCGCGCTGGCTAGGCAGAGCGCTACCAGAAACAAAGCCCGGACAGGCAGCCAATTCGTCGTCATGGATTAAGACGGTTATGTAACACGGCCGGATCGACAATGATTCAAGCACAAAAGCCAAAAACTTCAACCCGACAACGATTCATGATTTTTTGATGATTTTGTCCTTCATGATTTTGTCTCGTGGCTCAGTTCCGGGCGTTTCCCTCGACGAATGCCTTCGCCTGCCGGCTGTTGCTCAGTCGTCTGCCTCGTCTGCCTTTGATGGTTGAAAGTCACCGGATTATTCCTTACGTTTTCGGGACCTTGTGAAAATCGAATCAAATCATGCGAATCAGGAATAACGCGCAGCACAACCAGAACCACATTTATGAAAGAACGCTGGAACTTTTGGACCTCACGCGCCCTGCTAATCCTGGCTGTGGCTGGCCTCCTGACCGGTTGCAACAAACCGCAGTCGCCTGATCCTTCTGCTGGCGGGGCTGGCGGCGCAGGTGTTGCAACGGATAATGTCATCAAGGTCGGAGAATACGCTTCACTAACCGGAACCGAAGCGACTTTTGGCCAGTCTTCCCATAACGGAACGGCGCTGGCCATCGATGAAATCAACGCGGCTGGCGGCGTCCTAGGCAAGCAGATCAAATTGCTTTACGAAGACAACCAATCCAAAGCAGGCGAATCAGCCGCGATCGTTCTCAAACTAATTTCGCGGGATAAGGTCGCGGCTGTTCTTGGCGAGGTCGCTTCCGGGCGATCGCTCGAAGCCGCGCCGATTTGTCAGCAGAACAAGGTTCCGATGATTTCTCCTTCGTCCACGAATCCCGAAGTTACCAAGCGTGGCGAATACATTTTCCGCATCTGTTTCTTGGACTCGTTCCAAGGCGCGGTCCTGGCCCGATTTGCCAAAGAGACGCTCAAAGCCACGCGTGTCGCCATTTTGACCGATGTGCGGCAGCCATATAGCGTCGGGTTGGCGGAGTTTTTCAGGCAACGTTTTGTCCAGGATGGAGGCGCCGTGGTGGCAGAACAAAAGTACAGCGGCGGTGACAAGGACTTTAATGCCGTGCTGACCGCGACCAAAGCAGCTGATCCTCAAGCGATCTTTGTCCCGGGCTATTACACCGAGGCCGGGTTGATCGCCCGGCAAGCGCGGCAGTTGGGAATCAATGTGCCATTGTTCGGCGGCGATGGCTGGGAATCGCCGAAGTTGATTGAGATCGGCGGCGCTGCGGTCGAAGGCACATACTATTCGACTCATTACTCGCCCGAGGATCAGTCGCCCGTCGTGCAGAACTTTGTGAAGAAATATCAAGAGCGTTACAAAGAAACTCCGGATGCCATGGCCGCTCTCGGATACGATTCAGCCATGGTTCTGGCTGACGCCATCAAACGGGCTGGCTCGACGGAAGGCCCTAAAATCCGGGACGCGCTCGCGGCCACGAAAGATTTTCATGGCGTCACCGGACGCACGATGATCGACGCCGAGCGCAACGCCAGCAAACCCGCGGTCATGGTGACGATCAAGGACGGCAAATTCAAATACGTGGAGACTCTGTCGCTTTGAACCTCGAAGGCGATGAAGCGAGGCCATCGGTGCGCAGACAAGGCTGTCCGCGTTCCGGTTAGAGCGGCGGCGGGCCATGACGGAATTCCTGCAGCAACTGATCAACGGGCTTTCGCTCGGCGCTATCTATGCCTTGATCGCGCTGGGCTATACGATGGTTTATGGCGTGTTGAGGTTCATCAATTTTGCGCATAGCGATGTTTTCATGGTGGGCGCTTTTGTCGGCTACTACAGCGGCCCGAAGGTGCTTCAGATGTTTCCCAACTGGCCAATCGTTGCAGGGCTATGCGTGCTGGCGCTCGCAATGGCTGTTTGTGCCGCTCTAGGAATTATCATTGAAAGACTGGCTTACCGGCCGCTGCGCGATCGCTCCAAACTCACGGTCCTGATTACCGCGATTGGTGTTTCTTTGTTTCTCGAATATGCCGGCCAGCGGCTATTTGGGGCGGACCCGAAATCGTTCAAGCTATTGCCCAGCCAGAATATTCCGTTGTTTGGCGGATTGGTCTTTAGCAGCAATCAATTGATCGTGTTCGTCCTGACGGTCGTGTTGCTGATCGGACTGCGTTTCATCGTTTTCAACACGAAGATTGGCACTGCCATGCGCGCGGTCTCGTTCAACCATCACGCCGCGGCACTGATGGGAATCAACATCGATGTCGTTATCTCGTTCACGTTCGGATTGGGCTCGGCACTGGCGGCGGCCGGCGGAATCTTGTATGCCCAGAATTATCCTTCCATCGATCCGTTGATGGGTGTCTTGCCGGGCTTGAAAGCATTTGTCGCGGCCGTGCTGGGAGGGATTGGAAATATACCCGGCGCCGCGCTTGGCGGTCTCACGATTGGCATTATCGAAACCTTCGTCTCGGGCACGCGGTGGTCCACCTATCGCGACGCGATTGCGTTTGCCATTTTGATTTTGATTCTTTTGTTCAAGCCGTCTGGTCTCCTCGGGACAAGCCAGACCGAAAAAGTCTGATGAAGCCAGGGCCGAAATTTTTTCTGCTCATCGCCGCGATCGTCAGCGCGCTGATTTCGCTGAGTGCGCCTCACCTGAGCCCATACTTTCTGCACATCGTCATTGGCATCGGGATCAATATCATTCTGGCGGTGAGCTTGAATCTGGTGAATGGCTATGCCGGACAGTTTTCTTTGGGTCACGCTGGGTTCATGGCGGTTGGCGCCTACACCGCAGCGTGGTTTACGGTCATTCTTGGCCCGCGTCTGGTTACACTCGTGGGCGGCGCCAATAATCCGGTGAGTGCGTCGGTGCTTTTCGTGATTGCGCTTGCAGTGGGTGGGATTCTGGCAGCGGCGGCCGGGTTGGCTGTTGGGGTGCCATCACTGCGGTTGAAAGGTGATTACTTGGCCATCGTAACGCTTGGCTTTGGCGAAATCATTCGTGTCATTCTACAGAATATGGATGCGGTGGGAGGTGCGCGGGGTTTTACTGTTCCGCCTTACACAAACTTCTTTTGGACGTTTGCGTTAGCGGGGTTGACGATTTATGTCGTGACAACAATGGTCCACTCTACGCTCGGCCGCGGATTCGTCGCTGTGCACGATGACGAGATTGCCGCCGAGGCGATTGGCATCAATACGACAAGATACAAAGTGATCGCATTCGTCGTGGGCGCGTTTTTCGCGGGTATCGCTGGCGGATTGTATGCGCATCAGGTTCAGTTCATAAGTCCGGATGGGTTCAATTTCGTCAAATCGATTGAGATCGTGGTCATGGTTATTCTGGGCGGCATGGGAAATACCGTGGGAGTCATTATTGCGGCTGTGCTGTTAAGTCTCTTGCCGGCGCTTTTGCGAGAAGCGCCGCCGATCGCCGTTGATTTTCTGGTGGCCGGATCACAGGTTAAGTTCACGCTGGTCTTGAAGGATTACATCATGATCTTTTATTCATTGTTGATCATCGTGCTGATGCTGACCCGGCCGCAGGGATTATTCACACTGCGCCGCGCTGCGCGAACTTGATTTTCCCTCATTAGTAACTTTGAGCATGTTAAACCTCCCCCGAAGCGAGACGGTTAGCAGTAGCGCTGAGTTTCACTCCGCTGTATCGCAGATTTTCAATCTGCAGCGCTCCCGCAAGATCGGAAACCCTCGGAAGATCGGACGCCCTGCCGGCTGCAAGCCGGCGATACAGCAGAGTGAAACTCTGCGCTACGAACAGGACGGCCGACTAGATCCATGACGCTTCCCGCACCCAATTCGTCTGATCCGTTGCTCGATGTGGCTCGATGCACGATGCGATTTGGGGGGTTGACGGCTGTGTCCGATTTGAATCTGCAAGTTGGCGCCAACGACTTGATTGGGTTAATCGGGCCGAATGGCGCGGGAAAAACGACGGTGTTCAATATTATCACCGGTGTGTATCAGCCCACCGAAGGAGCGATTTCTTTTGGACACCAATCGATCATCGGTCTCAGGCCAAACATCATCGCGACCAAAGGAATTGCTCGAACCTTCCAGAATATCCGGCTTTTTCCATCGATGACGGTATATGACAACGTCCGCGCCGCGTTTCATCTTCACGTAGCCAGCGGCCTTTCGCATGCGCTTTGGCGTGGGCGTTCTTTCCATGCCGAAGAGAAGAGCGTCGAGGAGCAAGTGATGGAAATGCTGGATCTCTTTAATCTCGGACGCTTCCGCAATGCGATGGCGAAAAGCTTGCCCTACGGCAGCCAACGCCGGCTCGAAATCGTGCGCGCGCTAGCCACACGACCGAAACTTCTGCTGCTTGATGAACCGGCGGCGGGAATGAACCCAACCGAAAAGGTCGAGTTGATGAAGCTGATTCAGTTCATCAAGGATAAGTATCGGATTTCGGTTCTCCTGGTGGAACACGATATGCAAGTCGTCATGGGAATCTGCGAACGGATCACGGTGCTGGATTACGGAATTAAGATAGCCGAAGGAACGCCCGAGCAAGTGCGCAGCGACCGTAAAGTCATCGAAGCGTACCTTGGCGAAGACCATCGCGAGGCCAAGCCATCCGCTAAGCAATGACTGCTCAAGTTGCTTTCAACGTGCTGCGGCGTGGAGCGCAGAGTTTCACTCTGCCGTATCGCCGACTTGCAGTCGGCGCCGGTCTCGACCGCTCCAGCGCGTCCGATCTCGCGGAAGCTCCGCAGAAGGCGCTTCTTCCATGTAGCAAGGTGAATGTTGCCCCTCTCCCTAACCCTCTCCCCATCCGATGGGGAGAGGGAAAAGACCAGGGCGCTGGGCACGTTCGTTCATCAGGCATCGCCCACCGCAAAAGCTCGATTCCCTCGCCCCATCGGATGGGGAGAGGGTTAGGGAGAGGGGCGCCGCAACTGTCAGCTACTGCATTCTTCCGCCGCCGAAGAGCGCCTGATTGGCTGCGCCGCGGCAGAGTGAAACTCTGCGTTACGGGAAAAGCCATCCGTGCCGGGAAAGGATCTGCCCGATCCGACGATGCCTCCGGCACTCACACCTAAATGCAGCCTCCGCATCCAGAACCGCCCGTGATCTTCGAAGTCAAAGATCTTTCGGTGAATTACGGCGTCATCACCGCCATTCACGACGTCTCCTTGCAAATCCGAAGCGGGCAAATTGTCACGCTCATCGGGACAAATGGCGCGGGGAAAACAACGATTCTTAGGGCCATTTCCGGATTGCTCAAGGACAAGCGCGGGAAGATTATCTATCAGAACGAAGAGATTACGCAGTTCCCGCCGCATCGAATTGTCCAGCGCGGTCTCTGCCATGTTCCTGAAGGCCGGATGATCTTTGCCAATTTGACCGTGCTCGAGAATCTCAAAATGGGCGCTTATCTCCAACGCGACCGCGCCGCCATCCATCGTGAGATGGACCTTGTTTTCAGCACGTTCCCCCGGTTGAAAGAAAGATCAGCGCAGGTTGCAGGCACGCTTTCCGGGGGCGAACAGCAAATGCTGGCCATCGGCCGCGCGCTGATGGGCCAGCCGCAGTTCCTGATGCTGGACGAACCGTCGCTCGGAATCGCTCCATTGCTGGTCAAGACCATCTTCGAGAAAATCGTCGAGATTAACCGGCAGCACGGCATCACGATCTTGCTTGTCGAACAGAACGCAAATCTGGCCTTAGAGATTTCCCATTTCGGCTACGTTTTGGAGACCGGCGCCATTTCGCTGAAAGACAACTCCGCTGCGCTCCGAGAAAATCCACAAGTGAAGAGCGCTTACTTGGGTGGGGGATAGCCGTCCACCGGACCTGCGGCTTGGATGGTTTTCCGATCTAAATCAAAGCACACAACATTGGCACAGTCTGCGATTGGCAGGGCGAACCTGCCTTAAACTGCCTTGTTCAATCTAAAGGCGAAAGGTACCAATGTCGTATGTCTCGATCTAGCAAATGTCCGGAGCACCCGCTTCAATTCCCGAGGTTGCGTCCGCAAGGTTCGGCTCCGTCGGAAAGTAGATTTTGAAAGCGGTTCCCTGCCCGGCTTCGCTCGACACTTCGATGCAGCCTTGGTGTTGTTTGACATTGCCATAAACGGTGGCAAGGCCGAGACCCGTTCCTTTGCCGACGTGTTTGGTGGTAAAGAACGGTTCGAAAATACGGGTTAAAATTGCGGCGTCCATTCCACAGCCGCTGTCGGCCACCGAGAGGCAGGGTTGTCTCGTGTTCGGACTGTTCTCGAATCAGCTGGTCGCGATTTCGCATTTGGCGCTTCAAGGCGATAATCCAAAGGCGGCGGCTGTGACGCTGGAGCATCGTGTTGCTCGACGACTGGGAAGAACAACTCGAAGACAGTTCCTTGGTCCGGCTGACTGGTTACTTCGATCCAGGCTTGATGTTGCTTTACGATCCCATAGACCATCGACAAACCGAGCCCAGTTCCTTTTCCGACCTCTTTCGTGGTAAAGAACGGCTCGAAGATCTTGCCCAGCGTGTCGTGGTCCATTCCGCATCCGGTGTCTGCAACTCGAAGGCAGACAAATTGTCCCACTCGGCCCTCCGCATAGAGTCCTGCGGTCGCGGACTCGATCGTTTCAAGCGAGGTGCTGATAGTGAGCGTCCCGCCTTTGGTCATCGCGTCGCGCGCGTTTACCGCAAGATTCACCAGAACCTGTTCCATCATGCTGGCATCGGCGTGGATCGAAGGCAGGGAAGGCCGATAACTGCAGATCAGGCTTAAATCTTCGCCAAGCAAACGCCGGAGCATTTTTGCCGTGTTACGAATCACCTGGTTGAGATTGAGCGGCCACGGCTGCATGATTTGTTTGCGGCTGAAAGCCAGCAACTGACTGGTCAGGTTGGCGGCGCGGTCCGCCGCCATGGCAATTTCTTTGAGAGATTCCTCCATTTGTGGATCCGTGCTCGGGACGGCCGACAGCAGGGCGGCATGACCGTGAATGATGGTCATGATGTTGTTGAAATCATGAGCGACGCCGGCGGCCAACTGGCCGACTGCCTCGAGCTTTTGGGCGTGCCGCAATTGAGTTTCCAAGCGGATGCGTTCGCCCTCCAGGCATAGGGCCGTGCACGCCGATTGGGCGGCCATTGAAATGAGGCCGAAACTATTGACGTTCAATAATTCCTCGCGTGTGTATCCAAGGATGCGTTCGGCGGCCTTATTGACGGTCGTATAATTGCCTTTGAGGTCATGAGTGTACACCATGTCGCTCGCGTTCTCGAAAAGCTCTTGATAGCGTTCCTCCAGAGCTGCCTCGCGTTTCAGCCGTTGCTGAATCCATCCGGCTTTTTCACGAACGCGCTTGTGTAAGAGGAGTGCCCAACCAACCAGGCCCGCTGTGAGCCCGAGCAAAATCCCCGTCACAATGGGGAAGTCTTGCGGCAATGGCGCCACAGCTTGAACTTCGACACTCTTGGCATCCTCGGCGCCAGTAACTCGATATTTGATTAGAACCGGGCGACCCGCGGATGTTGCGGCCGGAGAACTTTCGGTGAGGGCTTCGGCACAAGTCGTAGCGGCGAGCAGAAGCCATAGCGCAGACCGCAGGAGTCCCCCGCGATGGCCGGCTCTGGCGGCTATCTTCGAGTGCACGATAAAGGATTTCGGTGTGACGCTGTAACTGGCAACCCGTCCCGCCAAACATTCGCCACAGCATTACGAACGGCCAGACGGCTTTCGCGACGGTCATGATTAGCGATTCATCGTGCGTAGTTCAATATTATTGCAACTATTGCAACCTCGGCCAAACCGCCCAAAACCGCCCTTGCGGCATGTTGAAACGTCAGCTATGCATTGGTTGTGGGACAGCACGATTTCACAGATGCTGCGCTGGTGTTGATCGGCCATGGATCGACTCTGAACGCTGATTCGGCGGCGCCGACGTATCAACACGCAGATGAACTCCGGCGGCGTGGGATTTTTGGCCAGGTCCTGGAAGGCTTCTGGAAGCAAGAACCAAGCGTCGCCGCGGTTCTTCGAGGGGCGTTCGCGCCGCGTGTTTTTATCGTTCCGCTCTTTATCAGCGAAGGCTACTTCACCGAGGAAGTTATTCCGCGCGAGTTGGGCTTTTGCAAGGTCGGCGAAAAGAACTTCCCACGCGTGCAGGAGCGTGGAAATCAAACTTTGTATTACTGTGGCCCGGTCGGCACGCATGAAAGCATGACGAATGTGATTTTGGCGCGCGCGCGCGAGGTAGTGGAAAAGCATCCTTTCCCGCGCGTGCCTAAGCCGAAAGATACCGCGCTCTTCATCGCGGGGCATGGCACTGGCAATAACGAGAATTCCCGCAAAGCGATCGAACGCCAGGTTGAATTGATCCGGCCGCAGAATCTCTATGCCGAGGTCCACGCTGTTTTCATGGAAGAAGAACCTCGCATCACCGATTGCTATGCGATGGCACAAACACGCAACTTAGTGATGGTCCCATTCTTTATCAGTGATGGACTTCATTCGTACGAAGATATTCCAGTAATGCTTGGCGAACCGGAGCACCTCGTCCGCGAGCGTCTCAAGAACACGCAGCCCACCTGGCGTAATCCGACTGAACGACAAGGCAAACTGCTTTGGTACGCGCCCAGCGTCGGCAACGAGGCGCACCTGCCCGATGTTATTGTGGAACGTGTGCGGCAAATGGCCAGCGTCCCATCCCTCCATAAACCTCCTTGTGAACTGCTGCTGGCGAAGGCAAAAAGCAGGCCCTCTCCCTAACCCTCGCCCCATCGGATGGGGCGAGGGTTAGGGAGAGGGCCTGGAGAGGGGCCTTATGCACCAGGTTCATGGTCCCAATGCGTGTCCCAAAGAAGTCGAGGCTCATGGAATAGGCAGCTTCACCCTTGCCCCCATCCGCTACCCTCGCTTAAATCCAATTCATGCAATGGCAGAAAATCGCGTTGGTTGGCATTGGATTGATGGGCGGCTCGTTAGGCCTCGCGATCAAACAACGTGGACTCGCCCGGCGCGTGGAAGGTTTTGTCCGCCGGGCTGCGAGCATTGCCGAATGTGAGAAGTTCGGAGTGGTTGATCAGGCGGGTTGTGATCTCTGCGCCGCCGTGACCGATGCAGAGCTGGTTATTCTTTGCACTCCCATCGCGCAGATGCGCGAGCTTGCCGAAAGGATGGTCCCCGCGCTGAAGCGCGGCGCAATTATCACCGATGTCGGCAGTGTGAAGGGCGTTCTGGTGGCCGATTTGGAACCGATTGTCGCTCGCGCCGGCGCCGAGTTTCTCGGCAGTCACCCAATGGCCGGCGCGGAAAAAATGGGTGTCAGCGCCGCCCGCGCCAACTTGTTTGGCAACGCTCTTTGTGTGATTACCCCGACCGCCAGGTCAACTCCGAGGGCATTGCAGAAAGTGGGGGATTTCTGGACGTCCGTGGGGGGACGCACGCTTCGCTTGAGCGCAGAAGTCCATGATGAGTTCGTCAGCCGTTCCAGCCACTTGCCTCATATCGTCGCCGCCGAATTGGCAAATTATGTTTTGAGCCCCGCTCATCCCAAGGAGCAGGCCTGGCTTTGCGCCAATGGATTTCGCGACACGACGCGGATAGCCTCAGGCTCACCCGACATGTGGCGGGACATAGCTCTGGCGAATCGAAAACATCTGGCGCGTGTTCTCGGTGTGTTCATCGAAGACCTGCAGGAATTTCAATTGGCCCTGGAGAAAGGGGACGCCAAATCCATCGAGGAATTTTTCAAAGTTGCCAAACACCGGCGAGACCAGTGGCAGAGCCAAACAGCTTCTTCTTCACCGGAGTAAATTCCCTGCCGATGCCTCTGCCCGACGTCATTGAAATTGGCCCACTGCCCGGACCCGTCCGAGCTGAGATTACGGTTCCAGGCTCGAAAAGCATTACGAATCGGGCCTTAGTGTTGGCTGCTTTGGCCGAGGGTGACACGGCGTTGCGAGGAGCTCTTTGGAGCGAAGACACGCAGGTGATGGTGGATTGCTTGCGAGCGCTCGGATTCGGCGTTCAGGTTGAAGCTGACGCGGAGGAGGCTTGCAACCGGACCATTCGAGTGCGTGGTCTTGCCGGCGCAATTCCAAGATCAGGCACGCGCGAAAAGCCTCTCGAACTATTTGTCGGCAACGCCGGAACGGCAGCACGCTTTGTGGCAGCGCTCGTTTGCCTCGGGAATGGCGTCTATCGCTTGCATGGTGTGCAACGCATGCACGAACGTCCGCAAGAGTCGCTCTTTGAGGCTTTGCGGCAGCTCGGTTACCAGATCGATTCGCCGAACGACCGCTTGCCCGCCATTATTCATGGGGCCGGACCGAGCGGCAAAATGTGCCGCGTCAGCATCTCGGAGAGCTCACAATTTGCTTCCGCACTGCTCCTGGCTGCGACGCGGGGCGGCTGGCATGTCGAGATGGCAGGCGAGAATGAAGAAGAGTCGCCGTATGTGTCGATGACGTCCAAGATGATTGAAGCATTTCCCAAATGCGGCGGGGTTTTTCCAATCGAGGCGGACGCTTCGAGCGGAAGTTACTTTTGGGCGGCCGCGCACTGGGAAATATTGGAATGGAAGGAAGGCGCAGCCGGCGCTGAGAGTCGTAATGGTTCGATCAGTATCCGGCCAACCGTGATGGTCCTGCGCTGGCCGCGCTCCGGTTGGCAGATTGATGCGTCATTTCACACTCACTTTCTCAAAATGATTCTGAATTCCCCCAATTTCGAATTTGAAGGGAGCGCTATTGATCCGGAGCAAAAGCGTCAGCGAGCGCAGCGCGCCGAGGCTTGGAAAGAATCGCACATGCAGAATGCTGCGACTGACGCGGCCAGGAATTTAGTGTCAGACCAGCGCACCTTCTCTCGGCGCTCGGATCTCGGCGACAGCATCATGACAGCAATTGTCATGGCCCCGCTTGCCACGCTGCCCACCAGGTTTGCTGATCTGGGCCGATTGCGCCTCCAGGAATGCGAGCGCATCCTCGCCTTGCGAACGGAACTGGCCAAATGCGGCGCGAAGGTTATCGAGGAAAGGGACACGCTAACGGTTTTCCCATCGTCGTTGCATGGCGCCGAAATCGAAACGTATCAAGACCATCGCATGGCGATGTGCTTCGCGATTCTAGGATTGAAAGTCCCCGGGATTCGGATCAAGAATCCCGTCTGCGTGAAGAAGACTTTTCCGAATTTTTTTCAAAAATTGGCTGCGCCGCCCCCTCATGGCTTGGGCGCGACACTGCGTGATTGCGCCACTGGACGGACGCTGGAGGTCGGCGAACTCTTCGCCGAATGAAACGATCGATTGTCATTGCGATTGATGGGACCAGCGCGAGCGGCAAGAGCACCAACGCCAAGTTGGTGGCCAAGGCGTTTGACTTTGTCTATGCCGACACCGGCGCCATGTACCGAACGTTGGCCTGGCACTGCCTCCAGAAGAAAGTGGACGTTCATGATCCGAAAGCGGTCGCTGCCCTTTGCCGCCGATGGAAGACATCGCTGGAATGTGTGGGCGGCAGCATTCGTCTCCTTGTGGATGGATATTTTCCGGAGCGCGAAATCCGGACAGCCGAAACCAGCGCAGCAGTGCCGCACGTTGCTGCGGTTCCCCAAGTGCGCGACTGGATGAAGAAAAAGCAGAGGGAATGTGTTCGATTTGGGAATCTGGTGATGGAGGGCCGCGATATCGGTTCGAATGTCTTTCCGGATACGGAGTTTAAATTTTACTTGGATGCGTCGCTTGACGAACGATCCAGACGCCGCGCGGCGGAAGGCGTGCAAGAAAACCTCGCTGCGCGAGACCAGCGTGACAGCCAGCGCGCAACGGCGCCACTCATGATCCCGCTGGGTGCAATCGTCATTAACAACTCGCGGATGACCGCGGCAGAGACTAGCGGAACGATCATCGAAGAAATCAAGAAGCGCCTTCCCGAAACGCGATGAATACCAGTTACCTTTTGGGCTGGCTCACGTTTCGTTTCGTCTTCGCAACGTATTTTCGGGCGCGGTATTTTAACGCAGAGCGTGTCCCCACGCGCGGGCCTGTCATCCTGGCCGCCAATCATGCGAGTTATCTCGACCCACCTCTGGCCGGTTGCGGCGTATCGCGACCTATCAACTTTCTGGCGCGCGAGTCGCTTTTCCGGTTTCCCGTTATGGGTTCTTTGCTGCGCTCTTGGCGCACGGTTCCGGTCGATCGCGACCGCGGCAGCGCGTCCGGGCTGCGCGTGATTCTCGACCGGCTGCACGAGGGCAACGCGATTATTTTATTCCCAGAAGGGACGCGGACACGGAATGGACAGTTGCAAACAGCGCGTTCGGGCATTGGCTTGGTGGTTGTGAAGTCTTCCGCTCCGGTCGTGCCTGTGCGAGTCTTTGGCACGTTCGAGGCCTACGGACGCGAGCGTCTTGTCCCAAAGCCACTTTCCGTTGCCGTCAAGTATGGAAAACCGTTGATGTTTTTCGAACTTCGGGCCGAGGCTGCGACATGTTCGAAAGCGCGTCTAAAGGAGATCTATCAGCAGGTTACGGATGAAATGATGGCGGCCATTGCAGCGCTGGAAGCCCACGAAGACAAAGAAGCGTTTCCCTGACGCCTAAACTTGAACTACTGAGACTTGGCCCGCCGCCGGTTTGCAGCACGATGACGCGTTTTCAAAAGGAGGCCGAAAACGCTCGCCGGGCGTGAATGCGTGTAGAATTTAGGAGTGCCGCCAAAAATTCCAAAAGCTGGCACCCACAGGGCCCCGCGTGGAATGCGAGGCTGATAGAAAAATACGGCGAGGGCGATCAAGAACAGGGAGACTAAAAGCGGAAGCCAGACGCCACGCGTCAGGTCGATCAAGAGCGACATAAGAGCTGAGAACGTCCGCTCTCTCTGGATAGCATCCTGAATCTGATTCCAGACGAACTCTTGAATCTGCACAATTTCGGCCGGTATATTCATCGCTCACCTGAACCCGTATTATCGCTCCATTACGCTTCGTTACGGAGCCTGTCAAGGAATTCTTACGAACTTACGTCGAACTTTGTCGAACTTACGAACTTATGAATTCTTACACATACTTCTTTAGGACGGAGAAATCGAAACCGGTCTTGGCCGAAAACCATGGCTGCGCGTCCCGGTATGACACTCCTGTCCACTGAAAGATCCCTTGACTGGTGGGCCGAACGTCAATCTGCCACTCATCAAAATACGGCATCTGAAGTTGAACTAAGGCGATTTCTTCCGTCTCCCGTCGAAGATCAGCTTGTGCGATAACCGTATCGTTCGCACGCGCCTCAACAACCCCAGCATTCGGACCAAATATCACACCAATCGCACAAGAATCTCCGGCGCATTTCAATTTCAACGTCGATTCACCTGATTGAGCGCAAAACGAGAAGGGTCCCCAGGTTTGCAGCCATTTCATTGCCCAAGGACCCGTCAATTCGCAACCGCCCAAGGTGAGCGCTTGATGCGGAAAAACGAACCATCTTCCGATCTGGCTGTGCGTGAGGAAGAGCTTCGAGCGGGCCAACCAATCGCCTTTGCTATCGCTGGCGGCTAGAGCGTCTTGCTTTTGCACGAACTGGCAGAACCGCTGGTCATCCTGGTCGGTAATTTTGAAGCGCGACTGGACGTAATCGCCGCCAAACATGGATCGCGCTTGAGGATCGATGTTCTCGGCCATCGTGGGAGCGGGGGCTAATGAGCAGTAGCCATTCAGCAATAACAGCGCGTCAAACCACCAGTCGGCCGTCCGAACCATATTCATTAGGTCTAGCGAGGTCCGGCGGCCGCATTGGTCGTTCAGCGAAACGCCAGCTCCATGAAGGGCCGCAAAATAGACTTCGTACCAGTTGGCGGTGCGATAACCATTAAGGATAATCCGGGCTGCGTCTCGGTGAAGCAGAATCATCCCTGCCCCTAGATTCAGCATAATCGCAAAGTCATCGCGAGAAATCAGGACACGGCTTCGATAAGTGCGAGAGCCAACAGCCCCCACGCGCAGCCCTTCGACCTGGCCTCGATCCAGCAGGGCCGTGAGGTTCGCAAACCAACCCGACTTCAGCTTTACGTCATTCTCAATAAGCCCACAGTACTCATAGCCCGCTTCGAGCATGCGACTCAACGCACGAACGATCGCCACGTCCGGACCTCCGTAAACTCCAGTATGAATTTCGCGCACTCGCTGAGACTTGGCCTGCAGTTCAAATGGAAAGCGCTGCCCTTCCTCTGTTGCACTGCCATCCAGCAAAAACAGATCGTAAGCGCCTTCTTCCAAGAAAGGTGGCAGCATCTCCCTTGTTAGGGCAACACGGTCTTTGGTGCTAAGCGCGAAGGCAACGCGGTGTCGCGCCTCGCAGAAGAATTCGTGGACCATGAATCGATCTGGCTACGCTAGGTCAGTTTCATGCCGTGGACGATTAGAAATGCCGGCGATAAAGCTCGAAAGCGCGCCACGACCGTTCCGGCAAGTAATTCTCAATGCGTTCGGGATCGTCGGCAAGTTCGAGAATCAATTTGAGGTTCTTCTCGTAGCCGATGTACTCCTGCTGCATATCCCGCACCAAATCGTGTTCATTGCGCTCTTGGTCAACCGTCGCGCGATCGAAAATAACGCTAGCTCCCTTAGCCTGGAGATAATATGCGGCCCAAATGTCATCCATTCGACCGATCCCGGGAAAGAGAAAATAGTCCCGAAGAATTGAACGGCTTAGCAAGGTATTCTGCGAGTTAAATGGCGCCGGCTTGTTCGATGCCATAGGAAATTGGTCCTCGCGGAAACGGCAAACTGGACTGTGCTCCATCCGGCATATCGCATCAATGTCAGGGTCTCCATTCCAGAAACACGCCTGCACATCGGGTGTGATGCGTCGCGTTGATTTTGCTGAATAGTTGCGCTTCGGCAATAATTGGAGCGGATAACCGCGATGCCAAAGGTGGCGATACTCAGTGGCGCCGACGGGATCGAATGCTGGCAGATCGGTTTCGAAATGAGTGACTTCAATCTCTCGCCCAATTTTGACATCTGCGCCCCAATCCAGGTGAGGAATGTTGTCATCGTCTACCACCGCGATGACCTCGGCGCCTCGA
Organism: Verrucomicrobiota bacterium; assembly: GCA_016871515.1. GTDB lineage: Bacteria > Verrucomicrobiota > Verrucomicrobiia > Limisphaerales > SIBE01 > SIBE01. The sequence continues at coordinate 25,998 of VHDE01000020.1, read as the reverse complement.
TCGTAAGCGAGCAGGAGTCCGAAATTGCGCCGCTGAATACAGTTCCACCCGATCGCGTCGGAAAGGTCCTTGTCGTATTTTTCTTGGTCTTGAGGCGATACGAAGGTTCCTCGATGGAGATCGTAGTTCGCCGGCGTCTTCAGGTCGCCGATCACGATAAGTTCCCAGTCTGTTAATCGTTCGAAGCGACGAATCGCTTCCGTAGGCGGATTAATCGTAGTGGTGACAATGACCTTTTTCATGCGCGGTCTCGATTGTTAACGACCATCGGCTTGCTCAGCCGCCAAACCCACGGCTTGCCGCAAATGCATCAGGCCAGCCGACGCCAATCGCTGCCGCAGGCCGGACACAATCTCTTTGACGACGCTGGGACCTTCATAAACCAACCCCGTGTAAAGCTGAATGACTGACGCACCGGCGGTTATCTTCTCCCACGCATCCTCCGCTGCAAAGATGCCGCCGACACCGACAATCGGCAAAGTTCCCTTGGTTTGGCGGTAAATATGGCGGATGACTTCGGTGCTGCGCGCGCGCAGTGGACGTCCACTCAAGCCGCCACTCTCAACGTAAACGCGTTGCAATTCCGAGTTCGTGCGGTCGGGCCGCGCGACCGTCGTGTTGGTGGCGACAATGCCATTCACGCGACGCGCCTCGATGACCTCGATAATCTCGTCAATAGCTTCCCACGAGAGGTCAGGGGCGATCTTCAGAAGCAGCGGTTTGAGGCTTGGGTTCTTGGGCTTCGGGCTTGGCAATCGCAAATCGCCCTTTGCTTTGCTCTCCGCGGCGCGCCGGTTAATCTCCTGAAGCGCGCCGAGAACCTCATCCAGCGCATGTTTGTCTTGAAGTTGCCGCAGGTTGGGAGTGTTCGGTGAACTGACGTTCACAACAAAAAAATCCGCCCACGGCCAGAGCACTTGCAGGGACTTTGCATAATCCTCGGCCGCATTTTCCAGAGGAACGATTTTCGACTTGCCCAGGTTAATGCCGACTGGGTGGTTGGGCCAGAGACCACGCGACCGCCATCCGGCAAGTTTCGCAGCGACGGCTTCCGCGCCCGGATTATTGAAACCCATGCGATTAATGAGAGCTTCGTCGGCGACAGCGCGGAACAAACGGGGCGCCGGGTTGCCGGCTTGCGGATGCCACGTTACTCCGCCAAGTTCAGAAAAACCAAAACCGAGTGCCGCCCACGCCGGCACAGCCGCAGCGTGCTTGTCCATGCCAGCTGCCAAGCCGACAGGATTGTTAAAAGCAAGGCCGAACAATTGCGTTGGCAGAGGCTCAGGTTCAAAAAAGGAGGCCAAGGCATCACAAAAGATTTCGCTCTGGCTGACCCACGCCAAGGCCTCCAAGGTGCGATTGTGAATCGCTTCGGAATCCCGTTCAAAAAGCACGGGACGCATCGCGCGGCGATAAAACCAACTCATAGACATCGGCACATCTGAATGCTGGAAGCGCCATTGATAGATGGAATTAACGCGCGGGGAAAGAAGGAAAGGCCTTTTGGCCTTTTGATTAATAATTAATAATGGATAAACCTTGGGACACTGCTGCAGGAGCGCGGATGCCCACATCCGCGACATAACCGGTGCAACGAACTGCGCGGATGTGGGCCTCCGCGCTCCGATGACCGCACGAGAGACTGTCCCAATCCCACTTGTTTTGATTTAGCAGGAGCGATCTGCGGCTCGGAGATCCGCGGTTGGGGGCCGTCTGGGAAACAGTCGACTTGGGCGCAGGGCTGAACGCCGAATGTTGCCGAACTGTAACAATTTCTCGACGCGGCTGTAACAATTGTCATAAATCATGACGTCTAACGGACCGGCATGGCTACTCACTACGAACAATCGTTGCAACGCGATCTTGACCGCATTCGCGCCAAAGTCGCGGAAATGGGTGGTTTGGGAGAGCGCGCGTTGCGTGACTGTCTCACAGCCTTGCAGGAACGCAATCGGCAGCTTGCTTACACGGTCATTTTGCGCGATCAGAAGATTGATGAGAAAGAAAAGGAGATCGACCGTCTTTGCCTTGAATTCATCGTCCGCCAGCAGCCGGTCGCAAGCCTATTGCGCTTTGCCTACGCGACCATACGTCTGAACCTCGAACTTGAGCGCATTGGCGATTATGCCGAGAGCATTGCGCGCCAAGTGCTGAAACTGGTTGGCATGAACGTCCATGTTCCCATCGGACGCTTCGTGGAAATTGCGGAACTGGCGATCCCAATGTTTCACGAGTCAGTCCAAGCGTTCATAAGGCAGGACGCTGACTTAGCCAAGAGGACCATGGAAGTGGAAGATGCTGTCGATGTCCTGCGCAACCAAATTAACGCCGAGCTAGTTCAGTTGCGTCAGGAAAACAAGATCTCACTCGAAGCCCTCACGCCATTGATGACCATCGCGCGCCGCTTCGAGCGCGTCAGTGACCAAGCGAAAAACATCTGCCAGGAAGTGGTTTTCATGTGTACCGGAGAATATGGCCGGCACGAAGGCGCCGATGTCTTCCGTCTGTTGTTTCTCGATGAACATAACTCCTGTCGAAGCCAAATGGCCGAGGCCATCGGCAATTCACTGAACCAACCGGAGTTCGTTTTCACCAGCGCGGGATTGGATCCCAAGCCAATGGACCCGATGACAGCCAGCTTCCTTAAGGAGAAAGGCCTCGACATTTCCCGGCACACTTCCAAGTCGCTGCAACACGTTCCTAACCTGGAGCATTATCAGATCATCGTTGGGCTGGCTAAAGAGGTCCAAAGGGCCATTCCTCCGCCGCCCCGCAAAACGATCTATTTGGACTGGAGCGTTAAAGACCCTTCCCGTCTTCAGGGAACATTCGCCGAGGTGCGTCCTGCCTATGAAGCTACTTATCAAGAGATTCATGCCCACATTCAGGATCTGGTTGAGGCTGTTTTGGGAGATAAGATCAATTAACCGACGAACCGATTAACCAACAGAGGAATTATGACCAAGAAAGCAACGAAACCAGTCATCTACTTGGGCGCCTTAACCACACTGGCCATCGCGCTCTTGCTGACAGGCTGCGGCAGCAAAAACGAGAGCACGCCTGGCTCAGCTCCGGGCGCTGCAACGGGCGGCAAAAAGCAACCCATTGCCAATATCGGTTCGGATACAATGGTCAATCTCGCCATCGCCTGGGCTGATGCCTATTCGCAAGTGGAGCCTGCCGTCTCGGTCGAAGTCAATGGCGGCGGCTCTGGCCAGGGGGTGGCGGCGCTAATCAACGGTTCATGCGACATCGCGAATTGCTCACGCAAATTCGAAGAAAAAGAAATCGCTGACTTCAAGGCGAAGCATCCTGGGAAGGACCCGAAGGAATTTATGGTTGGCTACGACGCGCTTTCTGTATTCGTTCACAAGGACAATCCATTGGAAGAAATCTCCATCGATGAGCTGCAACAACTCTACATGAAAGATGGCAAAATTGCCAAATGGTCGGAGTTGGGTGTGAAGAATATCCCAGGCGCGAAAGGCGATGAGGTCATTTTGGTCAGCCGCCAGAATAACTCTGGCACTTACCATTATTTCCGCGAAATCATCGTCGGCAAAAAGAACGAGATGCGCTTGGGGACGGTCGACATGAATGGTTCGAAAGATGTCGTCGATCTTATCTCCAAGACGCCGAATGCGATTGGCTATTCCGGGATGGGTTACGCGACACAGCAAGTCAAGCATCTGCGCGTTTCCAAGAAGAAAGGCGAAAAGGCCGTTGAGCCAAGCATCGCCACAACCCTGGACAAGAGTTATCCAATCGCGCGCCCAATGTTCATGTACACGGCTGGTGACCCCGCGCCGCAGGTGAAAAAATATCTCGATTGGATTATTGGTGCTGCCGGCCAAAAGATTGTCGAGGAAACTGGCTACATCCCGCTGCCCAAGCAGTAAGTGTTTGGTGAACGTCTATGAACCTGGTGCGGCGCCAATATTTGGCGGGACTGCGCGTCTCGCCTGTCCTGTCTTGTGAACGCAAATGTAGGACAGGCGGGACGCCTATGTTGCGTAGCTGGCTTATTGCGGGTCTTGATGTTTTCGTGCGCCGCATTGGGACCTTGAACCACGTTGCTCGCAGCGCGGACTGGAACGTTTGCGCTACGCCCATGCTCACAGAGAGGTGCGGCAATGCTTGCTGAGCCTCACAGGCGAGTTAAGCGCCGCCCGTTCGAACTTGTTTCTGAAAAGCTGATCGAGGCCCTCATTTGCGTTTGCGGGTTCAGCGCCATCATTTTCGTCTTTAGCATTTTCTTTTTCGTTCTCCGCGAGGGCGCTCCGTTCTTAAGCCGTTTGCAAATGGGCGAATTCTTGTTCTCCACGGAATGGTTCCCAACTTCGCAGACACAGCCGAAATTCGGCGTGGGAGCGCTTGTGGTCGGCACATTAAGCGTGACGATTCTAGCCATGATTATTGCTGTGCCGTTTGGTCTCGGCGCTGCCGTCTTCGTCTCGGAATTCTGTGCCGGCAAAGCAAAAGAAACACTGAAGGTCGTCATCGAACTGCTGGCTGCCATTCCCAGCGTGGTCTGGGGGTTCATTGGCCTGACTGTAATGTCGCCGATCGTCATCAACACATTTCACGTTCCGATTGGCATCAACATGTTTAACGGCGCGATCCTGCTGGCGTTAATGAGCGTTCCCATCATGGTTAGCATCGGTGAGGATGCATTGAAGGCGGTGCCCGATTCTTATCGCGAGGCGGCGCTCGCATTAGGGGCCACGAAGTGGCAACTCGTTTATCGTGTTCTCCTCCCGGCCGCTAAAAACGGCCTGCTCGCAGCGGTCTTACTCGGCGTCGGACGCGCCATTGGTGAGACGATGGCAGTGCTGATGGCAACAGGCCATAGCGTGCGCATCCCCAAGACCATCTTTGATCCCGTGCGCACGCTGACGGCGACGATTGCCGCGGAACTGGGCGAAACCAGCAAAGGCTCTGATCATTATCAGGTGCTCTTTCTCATTGGCGTCCTCCTTTTCACTATCACGTTTGTGGTGAATCTCAGCGCAGATTTAGTCATCAAAGGCATCCGCAAGAAATGAATTCGCGCCGTTAAGTATGCGATTAAGGTTGCACCTCCTCATGAACATGCGTGGCAGGATAGGCGTCCCGCCTGTCCAGCATATGCACACACCAAAAGCAGGACAGGCGGGACGCGCTGTCCTGCCAGATTCATCGTTCCAATGCGGGCAAAGGTTTACGGACTGGACTTATGACTGTCGCGTCTAACCCTTCCCCAAGAACGCAATTCGCCGAAACGCGGCTGGTCCGCAAGAAGCATCGTTCTGAATTGATCGCGAAATGTTTCTTCGGCGTGATGGCCGCAGCAATGGTTATCCCGCTGATTCTGATCGTCGTGCATGTGGTCAAGCAAGGCATGCCGTCGCTGAGTTGGGAATTCCTGACCACTAATCCGCGGCTGGGCGGGATTCGGGGCGGCATTTGGTCAGCCATTGTCGGAACGCTTTACATCGTGACGATCTCGCTCTGCGTGAGCGCCCCGATTGGCGTGCTCTCCGCCGTCTATTTGAATGAATATGCGAAAGAGAATTGGTTCACGCGCATTGTCCATTTGGCGGTTGTAAACCTCGCGGGCGTGCCCAGCATTGTCCATGGGCTGTTCGGTCTCGGCGCCTTCGTTTATGCGGCCGGAATGGGCAAGAGCATTCTCTCGGCGTCGCTCACACTCTCGATCATGACGCTTCCGGTGATTATCGCTTCCACGAAAGAAGCGCTGGCTTCCGTCCCCGTCAGTTTTCGCGAGGCTTGCTGGAATGTCGGAGCAACCCGCTGGCAGACCATTCGCCGCATTGTATTGCCGAATTCGATCAGCGGTATTCTCACCGGCGTGATCCTGCAAGTCAGCCGCACGGCCGGAGAAACTGCCCCTGTCATGCTCACGGGCGTGGCCACGTTCAAAGCGGTCGAAGGGACGGGACTTTTCCTCTACAATCCGTTTACCGACCAATCGATGGCGCTATCGATGCACCTCTATTATATCGCGACACAAGCGAACAACGCGCCGCCCTCATTGCCCTACGCCATCGCCACAGTGTTGCTGAGCGTTGTGCTGCTAGTAAACGCTAGCGCCATTGGGCTCCGTGCTTACCTTCGTTCGCGGAAAAAATGGTGACGATACCGAACTGATCAGCAACCTCGACCCCATGCGCGAAACGAAGAAGATCGAAATCGAAAACCTGCGCCTCGCATATGGCGGGAAAGAGGTGATTCATGGGATTTCGTTCGATGTCCGCGCGAACGAGATATTCGGCATTATCGGTCCCGCGCAGTCGGGCAAAACCTCTCTCCTTCGTTGCATAAACCGCACGATTGAGTTCACCGCGGGAGCCAAGGTCCAAGGGATGATCAAAGTGGACGGCCAGGACGTGAGTCGCATGAAGAACGTTTATGAATTGCGACGCCAAGTCGGGATGGTGGCGCCGCTCCCTGTTGGACTGCCCTTGAGCATCTATGACAACGTTGCTTTTGCGCCGCGCGCCGCTGGCATGCGGAACAAACACCATTTGGACGCGCTGGTTGAAAAATGCCTTCGCCAGGCAGCCCTGTGGGACGAGGTAACCGACCGGCTCGATTCGCTTGGCACGCGCCTCTCGGGCGGCCAGCAACAGCGCCTCACGATTGCCCGCGCCCTTTCGCATCAACCCGAGATTCTTTGCCTCGACGAATTCTCGATCGCGATCGACCCAGTAACCACCATGCGGATTGAAGACGTCCTCAAAGAACTTCGAAAAGAGATGACCATCATCCTGGTGACAAACCTAGTGCAGCAAGCTCGGCGTCTCGCCGATCGGACAATGTTCCTTTGGAATGGCGAAATCATCGAACTGGACTCAAACGAGGTCATGTTTTCAGATAATCCCCGTAATCGGAAGACCTACGAGTACGTGAATGGGATTTTTGGTTAGATGAGTTGAATCGTTAAAATGGTTAAATGAGCTGCAAATTTGACTTAGACACCCGGTTTAACCATTTTAGTCCAATTAACTTTTTTCCACCATTTCGCTTGCGGCTCTCATGTCAGAATGAAGGGATGTCATGAGCGGCGTTCAATACAGCATTACCGCCCGCGACCTCTGCCTTTGGTACGGCAAGTTTCAAGCGCTCAAGAATGTTGATGTAAAAATTCAGCACGGCTTGATCACTGGACTGATTGGCCCAAGTGGTTGCGGCAAGACGACGTTGCTGCGCTGCTTCAATCGCGTCAATGAACGGTACGGCTATGTCACCACCACGGGCGAAATCAAGATTCTAAACAAGAACATCTACGACCCCGACGTATCGCTGATCGAATTGCGCAAATCGGTCGGCATGGTCTTTCAGCGCCCCAATCCGCTCCCGATCTCCGTTTATGAGAATGTTGTGTTTGGCCTCCGTGTTCATAAGGAACGTGCCGCGCTCAAGAAATCAACGCTCAATCAAGCGGTCGAGGAAGCACTCACGGAAGTTGGGCTTTGGAAAGATTTAAAAGACCGGCTCCAGACTAAAGCCACCGGCCTCCAACTGGAGCAGCAGCAAAAGCTCTGTATCGCTCGACTCCTGCCGCTGAAACCCGAAGTCATTCTGATGGACGAGCCTTGCAGCGCCCTCGACGTCGAAGGCGCCCGGGCGATCGAAGAACTGATGTTCGAACTCAAAGGCCGCTACACCATGGTCATTGTCACCCACAACATGGCTCAGGCGCGGCGCGTCAGCGATGAGTGCATCTTCATGCTGCTCGGCGAACTGATCGAACATGCGCGCACCGAAGATATGTTCCTCACGCCGGCAAATCCCAAGACGGCCGAATATATCGAAGGCCGTTACGGCTAATCACTTCGCGGCCGGGCGCAGTGGGAGAGCGCTCTAAAGGCAGGGCGAACCTGCCAGCCGCGGAGAGGCCTGTTTCCTGTTTCAAAGCTGTTGCGCGGCGAAACACTTCCAAAAAAGGCTTGCATCCGTTCGTATATTCGGTAATTTCTGTCGTAACAGAAGTTAAAGAATATGCCGCGTCTAAGTCCAGTTCAACAACGGTTCATCCTGCACTGGGGTGAAATGGGCGCGCGTTGGGGCATCAACCGAACCGTGGCGCAAATTCATGCGCTGCTTTACATCTCTCCCAAGCCCCTTCACGCGGAGGAGATTGCCGAGACGCTGGGTGTGGCTCGGTCCAACGTGAGCACCAGCCTAAAGGAGTTGCAGGGGTGGGGTATTGTCAAACTCGTCCACGTGCTGGGCGACAAGCGGGACCATTTCGAGTCGATGAAGGATGTCTGGCTGTTATTTCGCGTGGTTCTGGACGAACGCAAGCGGCGGGAGATCGATCCAACCTTGGCCGTGCTCCGCGAATGCATTGCCGAGGCCGAGCAGGATAAGGAAACCGATCAGTACACCGAGGATCGATTGCGGGCGCTGCATGAGTTCTTCGAAACCACCACGGCTTGGTACCTGCAACTTCGCCAGTGGCCAACGAGCGCTCTGACTCGTTTTGTGAAGCTCGGCGGCAAGGCCCGCAAGCTGCTCGGTTTGGGCGGTGACGCGTAATTTTTTTTGCCAAAAGGATTTCTGAGAGTTCAGAAATGACAAACATTAATGATGCGAGGCCACGGTTCGATCTCAGTCAGCGCATTTCTGGCGCACTCGACGGCAGCTGGCTGAGCGCAGAAAGGATAATCGATGAACGCCCCGTTAGCTGATTTGCCGGCATGGTTGAAAGTCGCGGCCTCGGGCCAGCTGTTGGCCGCCGCGCTGAATTTGAGCCTGATCCGGATTTTAGGGTGGAGAGAAGACGCATCTCGAATGCCATTGTTAATGCGCGAAGTCTTTCACGTCCACTGCTGGTTTATCTCGGTCACGCTGGCGCTGTTTGGCGTCGTGACTTGGCGGTTTGCGGCGGAGATGAATGTCAACCCCGCTTGTCGTTGGCTCGCTGCTGGCATCGGCATTTTCTGGGCGCTGCGAACCGTGCTGCAAATCACCTATTACAGCAGCAGCCACTGGCGCGGGCATGCGGGCCGGACCGTCATTCATATCGCTTTGCTGCTTATCTACGGCGGATTCACCGCGGCCTACTTAATCGCAGCTTTCGGCGGCTTCGGGTCGGCCGAGTAGAGGAAGTTCTGCGAGACCCGAGAAGGGCGATGCCATGATAACGCGCAAAACCTGGAGTGATTTGGCGCGCGAGCGCTTTGCCGCGTTCGAGGGCGAGCCGGCTTTCCTGTGCGAATGGCCGCGCGTCCTTTTCGCACACTACAAAGTGGAGGCGGCTCTTTTGCAGCCGTTGATTCCATTCGCTCTGGACCTGTTTGAAGGCAAAGCGATTGTCAGCCTCGCTGCGTTTGCGATGCGCCGGTTCCGTCCACGAATTGGCGGGCGCCTGGGCGAATGGCTTTTTCGGCCGGCAGCCACGAATCGTTTCCTTAACGTGCGTGCGTACGTCCGGCATCGCGGCGAACCAGGCGTCTATTTCATGGCGCAATGGCTGTCGCACCCCTTTTGCGTGTTGGGCAAGCTGCCGATGCTGCAATTGCCTTGGCGCCTTGGTCGAATCCGTTGCGAACATTTGCACGAGCACGGCCGGGTCAGCGGCTTAGTTTGCGGCGCACACGGCCGATCGCTTGCATACAGCGCAGCGGTGGACCGCCAGGCCGTCTTCGAGGCAAGTGAACCGGGAACGATTGCGGAATTTGCCATGGAACGTTACACGGCCTTTGCGTTGCGCGGCCGGCGTGAGGTTGTTTTCCGGATTTGGCACGAACCTTGGCCGCAATGCCCAGTGGAGTTCGAAGTCAAAGACAATGGGTTGCTAGCTCAGAGCGGCGCTTGGCCTGTGCGCGCGCAGTTGATCGGCGCCAATTACACGACTGGCTGCAATGAAGTCTGGATGGGCGGCGTTCGAGCCCTGCCGTGTAATCAAGCGGCGCGGGGACGCGGGCGCCACCGTGCCGCAAGCACTTTTTTCGAAATGCCCTGACCGACTGGCGCACATGAAATCGGCGATCGCCTCGCGCCGCGTGAAAGGAAAACATCAATGCTTCATTTCCTAAGAAGGCACCCGATACCGATCACCGCGCATTTCCGCCATTCGCTGGTTTTGACCTACGCGTTCCGCAGAGCGGCGCTGGAGCCGCTCTTGCCTCCGGGCTTGATTTTGGATGCGCACGGTGACTTTGGTTTTGTCGCAATTGCGCTGGTGCAGGCTCTATCGCTCCGCCCAAGTTTTTGCCCACGGTTCCTGGGAGCGAATTTCATTTTGACCGGCTACCGCATTTTTGCGCGCTATCGCACGGCGGCTGGCCGGACGTTGCGGGGTTTGCGAATCTTGCGTAGCGACACAAACAAGAAAACGATGGCTCAATTCGGCAATCTTCTAACGAACTATCATTATCGGCTGGCCAGGATCAACCTCGCAGAAGCTGGGCCATGTCTTGAAGCAAATATTGAAACGCCAAACGCGGAGGCCGATCTCAACGTCATAGCAAATTTGGCGGTTGCTCCTGTGCTGCCCGAGGGCTCGCCGTTCGCCAGTTTGCAACAGGCGCGGCTGTTTGCAGGGCCGTTGCCATTCACGTTCGATTATGAGCCGGAGACGCATTCAATCGTGATGATTGAAGGGGTGCGCGAGCATTGGAAACCGCGGCCCGTCGCAGTCTGCGTGCGCAAGGCGACCTTCTTCGACCATCCGCCATTCGGCAACGAAAAGCCGATCCTCGCGAACGCCTTTTACGTCGGGAACATTCCGTATCATTGGGGGCGTGGAGTTCGGGAACCTTTGCCAAACTTATGAATGCTCAAACGCGGGTCTCGCCGATGCCGCGCGGGAAGTATCGCGGGATGCTCCAGATTTTGCGGTTCAACTGGCCGATGTACGTCCTGGCGCTGCTCTTCTGCAGCGGAGCTATCGTGGCGGTGGCCGTTTGGCGCCCGCATTATCTTGTGGCGTGGATGATGGTCGCAGCAATGGGCTTCGCGTTATGCTGGATGCTGGCATCTTTGGCTGCCTCACATTGGGTTTATGACCGCTCCGGTTTGTGTGACTGGACATGGATACGGAGCGTGCTCAGCGCCCCACCGCGCGCTTGGGCGAGCCTTCACGCTGGACTCGACGAAAGCAGCGGTCAATTGAAGGAATTGTTTCCTGGAAGTCGAGCGAAGGTGCTGGACATATTCGATCCAGGCGAGATGACGGAGCCGTCGATAGCAGCGGCGCGGAACTCCGCATGTTCGACGATGGCGGCGCGAGCGGATTTCCGGGCCTTGCCATTTGCGCGCGGAGAATTAGACGCGGTGTTTCTTATCTTCGCAGCCCACGAGATCCGCAAACCCGTCTCGCGATCTAGGTTCTTTAAAGAAATCAATCGAGTGCTAAACCCAGGTGGACAAGTGTTGCTCGTTGAACATCTGCGCGACTGGAACAATTTTCTAGCCTTTGGTCCTGGCTTTTTTCACTTCCATTCGCGCCGTACCTGGCTGAATGCGGCGGGCCAAGCCGGTTTGAGCGTGGAACGGATATTCGCGATAACGCCGTTCGTTGGCGTCTTTGTTTTTCAGAAACCTAGTGAATCTTCTCCGCGAGAATAGCCAAATAGCCAACAATTGCGACATTGGAATCAATTGGTCGCTTGGCTATCGGCTGTCCTCTATTGGCGATCAAAGCTTGCCGAGACGATCAAGAGGTTCACGCCAGAACTCCTTTGACCACCTCTCCATGCACGTCGGTCAATCGATAGTAGCGCCCTTGAAATTTGTAGGTCAGCTTCTCGTGGTCGATCCCGAGCAACTGAAGGAGGGTCGCTTGCAGGTCGTAAACGTGGACGGGACTTTCTGCGACGTTATAGCCGTATTCATCCGTTGCGCCAAACGTCGTGCCAGCCTTGATGCCACCGCCCGCAAGCCAAACAGTGAAGCAACGTGGATGATGGTCGCGTCCGTAGTCCGTCGCCGTGAGTTTGCCTTGCGAATAGTTCGTGCGGCCAAACTCACCGCCCCAAATCACAAGAGTGTCGTCGAGCAACCCGCGCTGTTTCAGATCGGCAATCAAAGCGTAGCAGCCTTGATCAACATCCTTGCATTGGCGTCGAATGCCTTTGGGTAAATTGCCATGATGATCCCAACCGGGATGGTACAATTGGATGAAGCGCACGTTGCGCTCTGCCAACCGTCGCGCGAGCAGGCAATTTGCGGCAAACGTTCCAGGATTTTTGGCGTCCTCGCCGTAAAGATCGAAAACGCTCGCCGGCTCCTGTGAAATATCCATCACTTCCGGGACCGATGTCTGCATCCGATAGGCCATTTCATGCTGAGCGACACGCGAATTGATTTCAGGATCGCCGAGGTCCTCGAATTGCAGTGCGTGCAACTCCGCCAATCGATCGAGCATCTTGCGCCGGCTGTCGCGCGAAATACCGTCAGGATTTGTCAGATACAACACGGGATCTTTGCCCGAACGGAATTGGACGCCTTGATGGGTGCTTGGCAGAAATCCGTTTCCCCAAAGGCGCGCGTAGAGTGGCTGATCGATGCGGTCTTTGGAAATCAAGACGACGAAAGCGGGGAGGTTATCATTCGCGCTGCCGAGGCCATAACTCAGCCATGCGCCCATCGAAGGCCGCCCGGCCAATTGCGATCCCGTCTGGAAAAAGGTGATGGCCGGATCGTGATTGATCGCTTCGGTGTGCAGTGATTTCACGAAACAAAGCTCGTCGGCCATCTTGGCGGTCCATGGCAGCAAGTCGCTGACCCACGCGCCGCTTTGGCCGTGCTGAGCAAATTTGAAGATCGAGCCGGCCAACGGAAGGCGCGCCTGATAGCCGGTCATGCCGGTGAGGCGCTGGCCCATGCGCACGCTCGCGGGCAAATCCTCGCCATTCATTTTGTTGAGGAGCGGTTTGTAATCGAACAAATCCATCTGCGCGGGACCGCCGCTCATGAAGAGGTAAATGATCCGCCTGGCTTTGGGCGCGAAATGCGGCGCGCCAAGAATCCCTGCACTAGAGGCAGCGCTGGGTGCGGCGAACGAGGTGCGGTTGAGCAAACCAAATAACGCGGCGCCGCCCAGGCCGAGCCCAAACCTGGCGAAGAAATCGCGCCGGTTCATTCGAAAGTTGATGTGCGTGCAGGTCATAGACAGCCGGATCATTTGCGCTTCTTCACAGGCAAGTCTTCAACGGAGACGATGTGTAGTGGATCAATGCTAACGATGACATCCCGTTCCGTAAGAACTCCCACGACATTCCTTCCGACGATTACGAATTCTGGATGTGGGACCTCGAGACGCCGGCCACTGGAAAGTTCAATAACGAATGGCTTGAAACCGCCCGTGAGTCGTTCCCTTATTCGTAATAGATTCATAGAACATCTTATGCCATTACCTCGAGACTCCAGCAATTGCATTCACCGCCGCATCACCGCTTCGTCGTGATTCAAAATGGCCTTGGCCAAAACCGTGCCGGCCGCCAGATCAACGAGGCTTAGCGCAGGATCATTCGTAGCTTCTCCCACCACGAGCAACTTGGCAGCGGTTTGCTGATCCGCGGCAAACAGGCTCCGTTGTTCATCAAAGAGCCGAATCAGAATGACCAGTTCCCTCGCGCTGGCTCGACGGCCCGTGACGGTGCGAAAGGCCCAAGCGATTTGGTCCTCACGAGTTGCTCCTCCTTCCTTCAACATCCGCTGGCTCACGTGCCGGGCGGCTTCGGTGATTTGCGTGTCGTTCAGCAAAGCAAGTGCCTGCAATGGCGTGCTTGTATTCTGCCGGCGCACGACGCAGACATTGCGTTCCGCGGCATCGAACGTGATCATGGCTGGATGCGGCACGGTTCGTTTCCAAAACGTGTAGAGGCTGCGCCGGTGCAAGTCGTCGCCTTTGCCTTGGTCATAACGCGGACGGCCCATGGCAATTTCTTCCCATAAACCTTCCGGCTGGTATGGCTTGACGCTCGGCCCGCCGATTTTTTCCACAAGCAATCCGCTGACTGCGAGCGCCTGATCGCGCAACATCTCGGCGGTGAGCCGGCGTGCCGGGGCACGGGCCAGGAGTTGATTGCTCGGATCTCGAGCGAGCAGTTCCGCCGCGGCTCGGGACGATTGGCGGTACGTCGCTGACATTGCGATCAACTTGATCAATCGCTTCATGTCCCATCCCATCTCGACAAACTCGCATGCGAGCCAATCAAGCAACTCCGGATGCGTGGGAAACGCGCCTTGCAGGCCGAAGTTATCGCTCGTGTCGACCAACCCCTGGCCAAACATCATTTGCCAAATGCGATTTACGGCCACGCGCGCGGTCAGCGGATGATTCGCGTCAAGCAGCCATCGGGCGAGGCCGAGGCGGTTTCGTGGTTGATCCGCGGGAAATGGCGGCAAGGCAGAGGGCGTACCGGCTGCGACGCGTTCGCCCGGAGCGTCGTATGCGCCGCGTTTCAAAATGTAAGCGGGACGCGGCTGCGCCATTTCCTCCATGACCATTGCTTCCGGAATCGGATTGACGAGATTGTTTTCGAGTTGCCGCAACCCGTGCAGCTCCTCGAAAAACTTCAGGCTCGGAAGAAAAAGGTTGGCGACATAGTAATCGAGCAATCCTTCGCGCTGCGCTGGCGTCAAGGCGGAGGGGTTCGTGTTCCAAGCATCGCTGAAATCAGCCTGTCCCGCGAGATGTGCCGCTTCCAGCGCGCTAAGTGCCCGTTTGAAAACGCGAAACTCATCGACGCGTCCGCCTTTGAAGCCACTGTCGCGAAAACGGAAACCGATGGCCAAATCCGGCTCGTTTCCCCCATGCGAAATGTCCTTGAATAATCCGTCTCGAATGACCTCGACGGGAACGGATCGACCATCCACATAAACGCGAACGCCGGCAGCGCGGCTCGATCCATCGTAGGTTGCGGTGATATGAACCCATTCGTTGGTCGGAATCCGATCCCGACTCACGACTTTCAACGCATTGCGCGGCCACATGTGATGTAATCCTACCGCCACTCGCCCATCTTCGAGCAGCAGCTCGTAACCGCGGCTCCCAGCGTCGATCGGCGCCCGGCTATGGTGCGCAACTACGAAACGTGGGGCATGTGAGGGTGTCAGCAACCAGAGGCTCAACGAGAATGGATCAGCTCGCGTGAAATGCCCGAGCCCCGGAAACGTGAATCCATTTTCGCCGTTCAGTTCCGCAGCTTGGCCAAACTTTCCAGGCGCCAGATTCGGCCCTTCGACCGCGTTGCCGGGTTTGGCGCTATCGGCTGCATTGACGACTTTGTTTGACTCGATTGCATCGAAGGAAAACGACGCGACGAGACCGGGTAGAGCAGGGGTTGCCGAGTCGCCTGCGGACGCGGATGCTCGCGCCTTGGTTTTTTCCTCCAGCCACCCCGTGAAAACTCCGCGCGCTTGCTCGCGCAATGCCGGCAATTGCCGTTCCTTCTCCGCGATCTTATGGCGCGCGTCGCGAAGTTTGGCGTCCGTTGCTTCGTCAGAAAGCAACAGCGTCGGGACCGGCATAGAATCGGTGAAGTAGCTTGTTTGACCAGACTCATCGATGTTCTGAAAAAACGCGAACAACGAATAGAAATCGCGCTGCGTGATCGGATCGAACTTATGGTCGTGGCAGCGCGAACATTCGAGCGTCAGTCCGAGGAAGGCCGTGCCCATCGTATTCACTCGGTCCACGACATAAGCCACGCGGTATTCCTCTTCGACAATGCCTCCCTCTTCGTTTTGGAGGTGATGGCGATTGAATGCCGTAGCCAGACGTTGGTCTTTGGTCGCGTTTGGCAAAAGGTCACCAGCAAGTTGCCAGGCTGCAAATTGATCAAAAGGCAAATTGTCATTGAACGCTTTAATGACCCAATCACGCCACGCCCACATAGGACGATAACGGTCCATCTGAAAACCATGCGTATCGGCGTAACGCGCCAAATCGAGCCAGTCCGTCGCCATTCGCTCGCCATAGCGCCGGGAGCGAAGCAAGCGGTCCACAAGACGTTCGTAGGCCTCTGAGGAGCGATCATTCAGGAAAGCATCCGCTTCCGCTGGTGTTGGAGGCAAACCGGTGAGATCGAGTGACAGGCGTCGAACGATCGTTTCCTTGCGGGCTTCCAGTGAAGGTTGGAGCCCTTCCTTCTCCAGGCGCGCCAGAATGAAATGATCGATCCCATTCCGCGTCCAACCCCGCAGCGTTGTTTTCGGAAGCGCTGGCCGCCGAGGCGAAACAAAGGCCCAATGCTGGCTCCATGTGGCGCCTTCGTCCACCCAGCGCCGCAGCGATTCAATTTGTTTCGTCGTGAGCTTGCGATGGGAATCGGGCGGCGGCATGAGTTCCTCTGGATCAGTGCTGGTGATGCGCCTGATCAATTCACTTTCGCTGCTCCGCGCAGGAATGATTATAGCTTTGCCATCTCTGGCACGGAGCGCGCCTTCCTTTGTATCCAACCGAAGCTTTGCTTTCCTCGCTTTCTCGTCTGGACCATGGCATTGATAACAGTTGTCTGAAAGAATCGGCAGGATCTCGCGGCTGAAATCCACGGAACCGCGCGTTTCGGCCGCAGAGGCTAAGTTAGCCGCCAACCACGTATGCAGGGTGGTTAGGACGAGAAAGGAGGAACTAAATCGGAAAAGCATTCCACAAATCACGATTGCCCATTTATTGACGCAGAACGTCGCTGAGGAAGAATCCGCATCTTGCTGATTTGATCTACGTCCATAATATGCAAATGATCTTCCTGATCAGCGATGACGACCGCCGTCTTGCCTTCCGCGAACATCGTTTGCCCGGGATGCCGGACGATAATAACTCCAGCGTCCGCGCGAATCTCGAATGGACGAAATGGACGTCTGTTCAACGCCGCTTCAAGATTGCTTAATTTCATTGACCGAAGGTAACAGATGAGCGCTCGGTCAGCAAGGCTGTGCGTTTGTCATGCGCTCCGGCTGCTGCGCGCAATCCCTTCGGACGCGGATGCCCTCCTCGTAGCGCAGAGTTGCACTCTGCTGTAGCGCCGACTTGCACTCGGCGGCGCGTTCGCACTTGTCCCCGGGCAAGATCGTGCGGGCGCGGCGCAGAGTGAAACTCTGCGATAAGGCGCGATCAGGCAGAGTGAAACTCTGGGTGGGGACGAATCGCCTGTTTGAGCGGTTGCGGTGCGCGGATCCCCGCTCGGCGCCGATCCGCGCGGCTTGACAAGGCAGCCTCGCGCCGACACAACATTCGACGCGTTATGATCATTGAAGGCATTATTAACCCGCACGTCAGTTCGCTTGTGTGCCGTGTCCGCCATACGAACACATTGGTGATCGCAGATGCGGCGTTTCCATTCTGGCCACAAATCGAGACCGTCGATCTTTCGTTGCTAAAAGGCGTGCCGACGATAGTGCAAGTGCTCGACGTCTTGCTTCCCAACTGGAAGTGCGGCGAAGTTTTCATGGCGGAAGAATTCAAGACCCACAACGATCGGAAGTATCAGGCAGCATTCAAGCGCGCCGTCCGCGGAGTCAAGATGACGTTCGAACCACACATCGAATTCAAGAAACGCGTGCCGCACGCGATTGGCCTGATTCGAACCGGTGACACGACGCCGTACGGCAACATGATTTTGGTTTCGGTATGATTAAATCTTCAGTGACCATTTCATTGGCGCCGCAGGCGAAAGGCGGGCCGTTTGTTTTTTGGGGTGATTTGGCCGGCAGCTGTGCCAGGGCGGCCACACTTGGCTTTGACGGCGTGGAGATTTTCGCTCCATCCGCTGAGGAACTCGACGCACGCGAGATCAAACAACTGCTGGCGCAGCATCGATTGAAGCTCGCTGCCATGGGAACAGGCGCCGGCTGGGTTCTGCAAAAACTGCGTTTGACCGATCCGGATTCCGCGGTTCGGACGCGCGCCCGGCATTTCATCAACGGGATTATTGATTTTGCTGGAAGCTTTGGCGCGCCGGCCATTATTGGCTCGATGCAAGGCCGCTTCGAAGGCGATGTCACTCGTGAGCAGGCGCTGGCGTGGTTGCGTGAGGCTCTCGAACAGATGGGGCCCCGCGCGCATGCCTGCGGCGTTCCACTGCTGTTCGAGCCGCTGAATCGATATGAAACGAATTTGATCAATACCGTGGCAGACGGATTGGAACTGCTACGAACGCTCCGGACCAAAAATGTGAAGCTGCTCTCTGATTTGTTCCATATGAATATCGAGGAGATATCGATTGCAGATGCGTTGCGTGCCGGCGGCCAAAACGTTGGCCACGTGCATTTCGTTGATAGCAATCGGCGGCCGGCCGGAAACGGGCACATGGATTTTTCGCTCGTGGCTCAGGCTTTGCGGGAGATTGGTTTCTCGGGTTATGTGTCCGCCGAAGCATTGCCCTTTCCGGATTCGGAGGCGGCGGCCCAACAGACGATGACCAGTTTCAAGAGAGCTTTCCGATGAACGATGTTGGGGGGGAATTGGAGCGCGGATGCCCACATCCGCGCAAGTTAGTTAGTTAGTTAGCAAAGGCAATCGATTCGCGGATGTGGGCATCCGCGCTCCAATACAGACACGATGCAAACGCGATTACTCGGCAAAACTGGCCTTTCGCTGCCGATCCTCAGTTTCGGGGCTTCATCTCTGGGCCAGGAATTTCGGCGTGTGACGCTGGATGAGGCCGTGCGCTCTGTTCAGGTGGCTCTCGAATGCGGGCTGACCTTCATCGACACTTCACCGTTCTATGGGCGCGGGATGTCGGAAGTGCTGCTGGGCGTCGCCTTGCGCGATGTTCCGAGAGATCGTTATCTGCTCGGAACGAAGCTGGGGCGTTATGATCTGACGCATTTCGACTTCTCCGCCAAACGCGTCGTGGAGAGCGTCGATGTCAGCCTGCAGCGGATGGGCGTGGATTATTTGGACATCTGCCTCTGCCATGACATCGAATTTGTCGAGATGGAACAGATCGTGGATGAGACATTGCCGACGCTGCGCAAGGTGCGTGATGAGGGCAAGGTGCGATTCATTGGGATTTCGGGATACCCGATGAAACTATTTAAGTTTGTGCTCGACCAAACGGATTTGGACGTCGTCCTTAGTTATAACCAGTACACGCTGCAGAACACACGCTTTGCGGACGAGCTCGTTCCTTATCTGAAAGCCAAGGGCGTTGGCGTTATGAATGCCGGTCCGTTCTCGGCGCGCTTGCTGACCAACGCGCCGATTCCGACGTGGTTAAAGGAACCCGAAAGCGTGAAAGCGGCGGCGCGAAAAGCCGCCGGACATTGCGCCAAGAAAGGCGTCGATATCGCCAAGCTCGCACTGCAATTCTCGGTGGCGAATCCGGACATCACGACCACCATTGCTGGCTCGGCCAATCCGGACAATATCCGCAAATGGACGCAATGGATTGACGAGCCACTCGATCAGGAGTTGCTTGCCGAAGTGCGAGAGATTTTCGGTCCTGTAAAGAACATCGGGCATCTCGAAGGCTTGCCAAAGAATAACTGAACTAAACCGGTTCGATCAGCGCAACGAGTTCCTTAGAATCACCAGTGAGGGGCCGGCTTTCTCCCACGCTTCAGCAACTCGCATCGGAACATCGCTCGGGCCACGAATGTAGGATCCCAACACGATGTCGATGTCACCATCGCCTTCGAGGTCTCGGGCGTCCATAGCAAGCCAGCGGCCGGCAAGGTGTTGGCGGAAAGTAGAGGCAGCGAACTGCATCTGGCCCCGATTCTCCAGATAGACAAACCCCTCTTCCGGTGATTTCTCGTAGTCAGGGAAAAACGAAATCGCCGCGATGTCGAGGTCCGAATCGCCATCGAAGTCGCGCGCCACGGCTTTGAACGCGCCATTCAGCGGATAGAAAAACGCCTCTTCAAAGCGGTTGCTGCCACGATTGAGATACAGGCGGACCCCGTGATATTTCTTGAGAGGAGAAGCGTATTCACCGTTATCACCATTGGTCACGAGAAAATCGGGCTTTCCGTCCTGGTTGAAATCCACCACCTCGAAGTACGTATGGCCATAAATTGGCGCTTTCTGAAATACGGTCTGGCTGCTAAAGCTGCCCTTCCCATCGTTGAGGAGAATGAATAATGCCTCGGTCTCCTGGGCGACGAGCACCGCGATATCTCGAAATCCGTCCCCATTAAAATCCTGAGCCACGGAGCGGATCGCACCTGGCTTCTGAATGAGCACGTGTTCCCTGAACTCGTCCTGACCGAGGTTTTCATGCCAGCTGAAACGTCCCGCGAAGTATCCGAAAAAGGATGTCAAAATATCGACTTTGCCGTCGTGGTTCATGTCGGCGAAAACCGTGTCCGTCATGCGCGGCGTGTTTCTGAAGAATGTCTTGGCCGTCGCGAAGCTCTTCTCGGTTCGTTGCAGCAGCGACAATCCTCCCATGGGTTCCTCCGAAGGAACGAATCGTCCGATCATGGTCAGATAAATCCCGCGAGCTGTTTCCGTCACCGCCACTGGCACATTGTCCACGCGCACCGAATCGATAAGCTTTCCTCCCGCGCTGACAATGTTCAGCGTCTTGGATTGGTCGTCGCCGAAGTAGATTCGCCCGGTTGGTTGGCTGATGTGAACTAAGGTTGTCGAAGGCGGTTCGTGACGGAAGGAGATCGCTTCAAACTCGAATAATTTGAGATCAATGGCAATGGGCTTGCGCGCTTCTTGAGGCAATGGATTTGCCGGTGCAGCCTCTAAGTAATAGGCCGCCATCATCTGAAATTCCTCCACAGATATCATGGGCGCGCTGGGAATGACGCCTGTGGCTTTGATGAATTTCGCGTCCGGATACCTATCGAAGGTTGCTGGAGAAAGGCCCATCCGAAACGCCATGCGTGGCAGCGTCTGTTCTTTCCAGGTCTTTCGGTCGAGCAAATCGGGGTTGGGAAACAGGTGACAGGCGGCGCAATGGAGTTCCGCGAGTTTTCTTCCAGCTTCGAACTTTGCATCGGACCGAACAATGCCATTGCCGGGCTGGCCTTGAAGCGGCGCGTTCGGCTCGACCGCAGCCGCAACGAACGTTAGGCAGAAAGAAATGCAAACTGTCAGACTCGTGCGCGTTGAATTCATTCTGACTAAGGCCGTTCGTGTCGTGGACCAGACTGTAAAAGCGCACTGCGGACTTTGCCAGCAAAAGCGAGTTTAGAATCATCCCCAGACAACCTTTTGTCTCATATGGGACAAAAGGTTGTCTGGGGGCGATATGACCAAAAACCTTTTGAGACAAAAAAAGACCGGGCTTGCGCCCGGTCTTGCGATGCCTTTTGTGCGAGAACTACGGTTTAAACCGGTAGAACTTTCGCGGTCCTTTTGGAACGGTCAATGGGCTTGTGCCCGCGACATCAGTCCATGGTCCGGTCACTGCGTCTGCGGACTGGACGCCCGAACCAGTGAAGGTGATGACGATGTTGTTCGCGTCGGCTTTGATTCCGGTGAACTTGCCCCCAGCGGGGGGCGGAGGAGGAGCGGTTGCTTCCTGGAAGATCAGGAAGTCGCTGTCGTTATTGCCACTGAGCGTGGTGAGACGCAACGTGGTTTTGCCGCCGAGCGTCACTGTGGCGCGAGAGCCATCGTCATTGATCAACGGGAACGTTTCAAACGCGCCTGGCCCATCCCAGCCTGAAGTAGCTCGGCCTGGTCGAAATTCGCCGAGTTTTTTGACAGTCTGGTCTTTCGTGCCGGCGCCTGCGGTCACTTGACTCAGGGCCAATTGAATCGCTGCGCCACCTGACGAAAGGCGGCCAAAGACATTGTATGTCTTTGTCGCACTCGGGAAATCGCGGGTGTAATTGTACCAATCGCCGGCGTCGTTCCAACCTACGACGTAGGTCGTTTCAACGTCAAACGAACCGCGTGATACGCCACCGGTTGGCCCGTTCTCTTTGCCGGCTTCGACACCGGTTTCAGGCCGGTAAATGGCTTGGGAGCTGCCGACGTTGGTCTCGTTGTAATCGACTCCGAAGCTCTTATTCCCGGCTGGATTGTCCTTGCCGTCACCGAGATCTTTGTACGAGCCACCCGGATATTTACCCGTCATGCCGATTGGTTTGTCGGTAATGTATTTGCCACCATCGTAGTCGAAGTCTTCCGTCTCGATGAAGAGCGTGCCTGGCTTAGCGAGGTCAATCAGCGTATTAAACGACCAGGAAGCTGTCGCGTCGCGTCCTGCGTTGGTATAGGCAAGGTCAACCTTTACGGTTTGATCGAATGCAAAGTCGGCCGTCGGCGTATATTCGGCACTGAGGATATCGCCACTCTTGCTGACTTTGGTGGTCACATCTTTGCCATCGACTTTCATTTTGATGGAGTTTTGCACAACAACTCCTTGTGGGTCATTCCAAGCGGCGGCGATTCGCGGCTTGCGCGCCACCTCATAGGCGCCGGGCGTTGGCGACCGGGAGACAAGGGCCGCTGGCGTTTGCACAGTGGCAATTCGATACGCCTTGAGACCGCCGTTAGCCACGTCATTGAGCAGCACCTTCGTGCCGTCCGCTTTGAACGTGAACCATTCAATATTAGCACCGCCGCCGCCTTCTTCCCAGATCGTGCGCAGAGCGTAAATGCCGGCTTCCTCGGCCACGAAAGTGAAGATGGTGTCCGATGCGCCGCGACCGCCATTGAATTCGCCCAGCAAGATTGCGCTAGCGCTGTCCGCCGGATTCAAGCCGGCAGTAGTCTTGAAGCCGTCATCGCTATTGACACCCATCCGGATCAAACCTTTGGGCAATTCTACATACGCGAAGACTTCCCCAGCGATGCCATCGGTGCCGCCTTCAATTCCCGGGATGCCGGGCATCTGCTCATCGGGCGTGAAAGCGCCGTTGCTGCCGCCGCCTTGGTCCCAATTCACAACGGTCGGAATATCGAATTCGATCAACGCATTATCCGCGTTGCCAAGCTTCTTGCCTGAGCCCGCCGCATTACCTTGAGCGGAGGGGTCCGCATGGTTTGGATACGGAGCGCCTGAGCCATCGACGAGCTGACCGGCAAGAGCGCGCTCGGTCTTGGCATTGCTGTTTTCCCGGTGGTCATTATTCTGGAAAACCCTCCAACGGAAACCTACTTTGCTCTTATCGACTGCGGCATCGGGAATCTTGATGTCTTTGCTGAGCAAGCCGTAGTTTTGGATTGCAATCTCTTGCTCCAGAGTAAGGGCGGATCCACCAGTGTCCGTAGCCGTTAATTTCACTTTGTGCTTTGAGTTTGGAGCAAAGATTGACGGATTGGCATAGTTGATTTTGGCGCCTGTCGCCGTCGAGTTAACGGTAGTTGCGACGGCGGCGCCATTCAATTCAACCTTCACTGAGCCAGCGTTGATCTTGGTGCCCGTTGCGCCAACGCCGTTAACAATGACGATGTCAAACCCAACCGGCGAGGCAACAACGGCCACCGCGGCTGCTTTGGCGATATCGGCCCGGTCGATCGTCGAGGTATATTTCCCTTCAATCGGAATTCCATCGTCGGCGAAATCCGGGTCACCGTCGTAACGGAAAGCTACAGCTAAATTGTCACCGCCACCCCATTCATTGGCGAGGGCTTCGACGTAGAGAACTTGATTTGCTGTAACAGTAAAGTACTGGGACCAATTGATCGGTCGCGGTGACGGGTCTTTACCATCGGTTACAACGGTCCGTCGCGTGGGGGCGGTCGGATCTCCACCACCGAACGCGCGCACTGGATTCCAACTGGGTTCCCTGGCCACTTCAACTTTCTTGGCAGGATTCGCATCCGTGCTTACGAAAAGATTGCCCGGATCATCGCTGGCGATGGCAAACTGCAGTTTGCCAGCTTTCGGCGCATGAAAGTAAAACTGCAGGTGCATCGTAAAATTGTTACGTATGTCGCCTCGCGGCTTAACGGTCGGATCGCCCTTGTATTCATTCGGAGCATCAAGACCTTCATACCCGTCAAAGGGTATTTCAGCGATGGCCGGATAGAAAGTGCCATCCGGAGAGGGGGTGGCGCCGCCAATAATAGCTGTCCTTACGTCGCCTGGGTACGTCTTGGCTGTGACGAAGCCCTGCGGCTTCGAGGGCGCTGCAGCTTCCGTGAGCACGCCTGCGGAGAGCAAGAGAGCTGTGAAGAGGAGCGTTCTTTTAGGTAGTTGGTTCATAGCAGTCCTAAGGAACTGGGTAACGCCGATTCAACCAAAGAACCCAACCTGGGCACCTCACCCACGCTCGATCTATAGTGTCCCCGGCGTAATCGTATTTTGTTTCACTCAATCAGGAACGAGGATATACTTCAGCAGATTGGCGAGCATTTGGCAATAAGAATTTGCTGAACTGAACTGGGGCAAGAATTTGGCAAAAATGGCGGCCAATGGGAGATTCGAACTACAGGCTGGCAATGCTTTGGTCGTCGGCTAGGCTGAGGAAACCTCATGCGAACTCGAGCAATTGGCAGCAAATCCTTTCCACCGGTTTCTCATTCTGCTGTTCTTCGGTTTGCGCTCGTTCTCGTTTGCTCTTGGGCTCGGGTTGGCGAAGGGAGCGGACTGGAGTGGCAACCGCGTCATGGCTTTCGCAGCGCGCCGATGATCGTGGCCACGAATGGCAAAACCGGGTTTACGCGACTAGACGGGTTTGCTACCGGGATAACCTTCACGAACTTCCTTTCTCACGCTGCTACGGCCCGCAACCGCATCCTGGAGAACGGTTCCGGAGTCGCATTGGGGGATGTGGACGGTGATGGGTGGTGCGACGTTTATTTCTGCCGGCTCGAAGGCCCCAATGTGCTCTACCGCAATTGGGGGAATTGGAGATTCGAGGACATAACCGCGAAGGCCGGCGTGGCTTGTCGGGAGCAATTCTCGACCGGCGCTGTGTTCGCCGATAGCGATGGAGATGGCGATCTGGATCTCTTCGTTAATTCGGTCGGCGGTGGCACGCGCTTGTTCCTCAACGATGGCAAAGGCCAATTCAACGAATCGATGGCGTCGGGCTTATTAAAGAGGTTCTGCGGCGCCTCGATGGCTTTGGCGGATATCGAAGGAGATGGTGATCTGGACCTTTATGTGGCGAATTATCGGACAACGACGTACAAAGACGCGCCGCCGGGCGTCAAGGCCGAGGCGTATCTCGTCAATGGAAAGGTGGTTGTCACGCCGGAGGATCGTTTTGAGGGTTTGGTTTATAAAGGGGGAGGGATCGGCTTGATCGAAAAAGGCGAACCGGACGTTCTTTACATCAACAAAGGGGAAGGGCGTTTCGGTCCCGTCTCCTGGACAGCGGGCGCCTTCGCCGATGAGGAAGGGCAGCGGCTTGCGAATCTGCCGCTGGACTGGGGATTGGCGGCAGCGTTTCGTGATTTGGATGACAATGGAACTCCCGACTTGTACGTCTGCAATGATTTCTTTTTCTCGCGCGACAAAATCTGGCTCAATGAAAACGGGTTGCGGTTCCGCGCTGCTCCCCGGCTGATGGTGCGGAACATGAGCATGTCTTCCATGGCCGTCGATTTTGCCGATATCAATCGTGATGGCCATTACGATTTCGTGGTGGTCGATATGATGAGCCGGAACCATCAGTTTAGGCATCGGCAACGAGCCAACATGCTCAAAAGCAAGATCGATCTGCCGGTCGGTGACCCGGAATATCGTCCGGAAACGCCACGCAACACGCTTTTCCTCAGCCGCGGTGATGGGACCTACGCAGAGATCGCCCAACTCAGCGGCCTGGAAGCGTCAGAGTGGTCTTGGAGCGCAGCGTTTCTGGATGTGGACCTCGATGGCTTTGAGGATTTGCTCGTCACCAACGGCAACAATCATGATTCACTGGATGCAGACTTGTTGAAGGAAATCGAGACGCCCGGACGAAAAGCAACCGAAGAAGAACATGTCCGCAACCTCCTCAAGTTCCCACGTCTCGAAACCGCGAACCTTCTCTTCCGTAATCGTGGTGATCTGACTTTTGTCGAGACCGGAGAAGAGTGGGGTTTCAACACCGTCGGGATTTCGCACGGAATGGCGCTGGCGGATTTGGACAACGATGGCGACTTGGATGTGGTGGTCAATAATCTCCATTCCG
>VHDE01000019.1 GCA_016871515.1 Verrucomicrobiota bacterium | reverse complement strand
CACAAGAAGTCATCTGGGATGAAGGGCGAAAGTTCCTCGAGCAGAGCGTTGGTGCCCGTGATGGGGAGCAGCGAATTCATGCGCCGCAGCCTACCCTGCCGAATCGTCTGCGTCCGCACGGAAACGGCTCTACGCTTTTTCTCTCCCAACCCTTTGGCTCAAACTAACTTTTGAAAACTTTCGTAACACCCTCTTTCATGGCCGTCCAGATTCGCCAAGCAACCATAAATGACGCGCCCCGATGGCTGGAGCTGATTAAAGCGACTCTGGAGGAAGATTATCCCGATAAGCAGGTTTATCATCTGCCCTGGGTTCTCTCGCAGTTTAGTCCCGCCGCCGATAACGAAACGTGGGTGGTCGATTCCAGTGGCCGCCTGAATGCCAGCATCTCTTTCCTGCCACCGTTATTGGGCAATACAAACCCAATCGCCAACCTGGGCCGACATTTGGTCCGCCCAGAAAGTTACTCCGACGGTTCGGCGGGTGAACTGCTCAAGCGCGTGACGGATTTGACGATCCAGGGGAAACAGCATTGCGTCGCGCGAATCCTAGCTTCGGATCACGCCCAGCAAGTTCTCTAGGAAAAACTGGGGTTTGCTTGTGTGGGGTATCAGCCGTTCAAGCATATGAATCGTGTCAGGGAAGGAACACTGTTCTACGTGCGCGTGACGCGTCCGGATTTGCTGACCCGCTCCCCCATCTCTGATTCGCTGCCGCAGATTAAGGAGCTCTCGAGCGTGGTTCTTTCGAACCTCAAAATTCCCGACCCGCTTACGATTCGCGACGGGACTATCGGATACCCATTATAGACGGAGGTCAAGTGCCTCGATGCTTCAATCGGCGACTTCGACCGTTACCGCACACAAGCGCAGGCAGCCAGTCCATTGGTCGAAATCTCCGGTTCGTTTAACATGGGTTTTGGCTACCTGCGCACACCTTCGAACGCTCCCTTCCGCGCCCTGCTCGCGCAACGCGGCGATCATGTGACCGCCGGGCTCGCGTACACCTGCGATCCTTACGACCGTTGTGTGCGCGCGATCAGTTCTTTCACGCAGGACGATCTTTCCATGGGCGCGTTCATGCGCCAAATGCTGAAGATCGGCCAGGAAGAATTGAGCGCAGTCTATGCCGAAGTTGACATTCTAATGACCGCGCCTCGGTTGTTGAAGACGGCGGAGCAGCTCGGCTTTGTGCCCATCGCTTATCTGGCGGAGTTTTACATCCAAAACGAAAGCTGCACGGACGTGGTCAAGATGGTGAAGTTGAACTTGGTCTATTCGCAAGACAACGCCAAGTTCACGCCCACAGCCCGCGCCATTGTCAAGATTATCGATCACAATTTTCAGGATCAGAAAATAGGCATAGCGATCATCAATCTGTTGCATCAGTTGCCGATCTTCGAAGGTTTGGGAGATGGTGAACTCCGAAAAATCGCGCGCCTCTTTACCCAAAAACTTTATCGTCCCGGTGAACGCATTTTCAACAAAGGCGATTCTGGCAAGCAAGCGTATGTCGTGATGCGTGGCGCCATCGAAATTCTTTTCGCTGAGGATGCGCCGCCGATTGCGACCATTGGCAATGGCCAGATTTTTGGTGAGCTTGCCTTTTTGGATGGGGCGGCGCGCGGGGCAATGGCAGTCGCCGCGCAAGCGAGTATTCTGCTTGTCATCCAACGATCAGCCTTCAATGACCTCGCTCAACGTGAGCCGCACCTGGGCATGGTTGTCATGCGGAACATCGCCACCGAACTATCGAATCGACTGCGCAAGACCAACGCGGCGGTCGTCGCGGTGAAGAAATAGTCAGCGCAAGAGGTGAAGGGCTGCTTCAGGCAAGAGGTTCGCCTGAGTCCACATCGCTGTCTCCGATTTGATCAGAATCTCGTAGCTGGCGAGTTGGATGGTCTCGTCTGCCTCGGCGATTCTCTTGATCGGTTCCTCGCTTTCCGACGACTTCCGCTCTTGGCGAATCAACAGCCTTTCGTTTTTCGAGTTTGAGGCGTTCGAGCGCTTCAGCGAGTTGTGCTTGAAACGTGGAGGACGTTCGCCGGGGAGACGGGACGCCTGCTTGTCCAGATTCAAGCTCCGGTGAAATCAGGCGAGCGAAACCGGTCTCGACGCCTGTTGAATAAAGTGCGGGCCGGTCTCGGCCTTCGATTGCGGCAATGGAATGGATTAACATCAGACAAATCCTTTCGTCTAGCTATGAACTCGACCTCCGTGTCGAGAGACCTATTGCAGCTCCCACTACTCTCAGATGAACGGAGCGATCAGTCGTTCCCTCGTCAGTAATGAGAGGCGCGCCAAATAGTTCCACTTCATACGATCGGCAACTAAGCAAAGAAGTTGAGGGAAATCACGCCAGCGGTCGCCACCCGCGCCACAGGCATGGTCTCTGCTATTTGTGGTGTCGGCGATTGATGAGATGCCCTCAGAATGCTTGTCTCTTTTCGGGGCAGTTCAGGATTGTCCGTTGCTGAAGAGGAAAGCCCAAAGAAGGCACATTAAGACCGTTTGGACAACGACAAATCCAGCAAAACTCAAAGTTACGACCCACCAATCGACCCAACGCCGAAAATTTTTCATCCAAAATATAGCAATAGCGGCGCCACGCCTCGGCATGCAGATGCGCATCTCCGGCCAGTAGGAGCGCAGCGTTTACGCTGCGCTCCTGTTTCATTTCACCCATCCGTGGTAACGCCCCATCCAGTAGGGCAACAAAAAGAAGGCGCCATCATCTTCACCGTTCCCATTGCCGCCGCCGTCTGGGCGATACGGATTGCTATTCCATTTCGCGATCGGCCTTTCATCCGGCGCCAACACTTGTGTTAATTGCTGGCGATTGAAGCGGTCTTTCTCTTCTTCAAACTTCACATCCAGCCGATGTGAATTCCGCACAGCCCAATCAATCAAGTCCATTGGAATCCGCTCCAACGTCATCCGCGATTCGTCACGAATGGCCTTCGTCATGCGGCCAGCGCCGCTTGCCGCTGAAATGTAATTCCAGAGCGGATTCATATCGGACCGAATCTGGCTCCAGGTAAAGCGCAACCCGTCCAAGTAAATTCTGCGCAGTTTGGAATCCTTCTCATAACGAAGGAGCGGATCGTATGAAAGATACGCCAGCTCATCGTCCGAAAAGTTAATTTCACCACCGCCCGGCCAGCGGCGGTAATGCCGCATATGCTCGGCGTAACCTCGCCGAATTCGGTCGCGGTACGCGTCGTCGTATTTTTTGCCGCCGGTGACATGATGGGCCGTCTTCAAGAACGACAATAACTGCAGCGATCGCAACGCCGCTTCGTACTTGCCCTCTTCGGTCTGGAAATAACGCTCGGACCATTGGCCCCAACGCGTCGGCTTGCCATCAAGATCGATTAAGTCGTAGTCGTTCTCGATCAGATGATCGGTCAGGCGCGAAACAACTCGGGCGATCTCTTTCTTCTCCTGCGCATCAGCCACCAAGTCAAAGTAGAGTGCATAAGCATAGTAATGCCCGACGCTCTCATCGGAACTCGTGTCGCCTTTCCAAAGCCATTTGCCGTCGGGTGTCGGATGCCATTCGCCGCCGTGTGGACGCGGTTCGTTTGTGGAAACAAAGGAACGAGCGAAGAAGCCGGGCTTGCCAGTAATTTCCTCCAATCGGATCAAGAGACGAAGCGCGCGCTGGGCCTTGGCGCGAGCGTCGGATTCGCCTGTAACGGCGTAGCGATACGCTTGGGAACCGAGATACATGGCAGTCCAAAGGCCGTCATTGTCGTTGTCATGCGGAATGCTGGTCTTCAAGTCTCCGGCAACCCTGAGATGCGAATTCGCCACCATCCCATGCCGGACATGGCGTTTTTCGATTCGTTCATCAAAAAGGCTTGCCTTTTGTTCGAGCGTGATCGGCCGCCATTCGATCAACGAAACGCCGCCACGCGTTCGAATCCAAACCTTGCGCGCACGGCTGGATTCATCGACGTAGATATTTTGCACGTCGTTATCGAGCAACCAGCGCCGTCCGTTGAAATATTGCCAGCGATCCCATCGATGTTTGGCCTTCGAATCATATCGAGCGGCTCCCTCATTGCTGCCAAGCCAAACGGCGCCCGATTTTTCTTTTGCGAATATCTTTAAACCAAAGACCGGACCCATCTCCTGGCCGCGCCATGGTTCGGCTGTAGCTTGCTGTCTGACGGGAAAGGGAACATCAATTGCCTCAGCGGCGAAGTGAGTGACAAACTTCTGGGTTTGGGCGGAAACAGTCAGTGTCAATAAAAGTCCGAGGCTGAACAGAGAGCGTGTCATAAATAGTAATCTGCAACAACTGGAGCGGGAGCCGCCGAGTCCCGCACGTCAAACAATGGAAAAGCGAACAAACGCGCGGACTCGGCGGTCCGCGCTCCCATAACGAAAACGGTTACTTTTCCGGTTGGCCAGCCTCCGGGCGAACGCCTTGCGCTGGCGGACGATTCGTTTCAAAACGAGCCGAAAACCTATTGGCTCTGCGAATTCCTTCCGCGATCTGAACGGACGTCATCTTTAAGCCTAGTTCCACTTGTTCCCTGGCGGCATCTTTGTCACCGCGTCCAGCCGCGAGGATGTACCATTTGTAAGCTTCGATGTAATCCTGCGGCACGCCCTTGCCTTCGGCGCACGAGCGTCCGAGATTGAATTGCGCGAACGGGTGGCCTTGATCAGCGGCTTTTTGAAACCATTTGTTTGCTTCCGCGTAATCCTGCGGCACGCCTTTGCCACTCGCGTAGAAAAAGCCGACGTTCGATTGCGCAGCCGGTTTGCCCTTTTCCGCGGCCTTCAAGTACCAGCGGGCTGCTTCAGCAAGATTCTGTTCGACGCCTTGTCCTTGGACGTAGAGGGTGGCGAGGTTGTAAGCCGCTTCGGTGTGGCCTTGTTCGGCGGCCTTGCGAGCCCATTCAACCGCCGCCTTAAAATCTTGAGGAACACCCACTCCGCTCGCGTGCAAACTGGCGAGCTTAAATTGCGCCTCTGCGAGACCTTGTTCCGCCGATTTTTCGAGCCAGATTTTTGCTTGCGCCAGGTCCTGCGTCACGCCCCGTCCGCTCAAATAGAGCACGGCTAGATTGTGCTGAGCACCAGGGTGGCCAAAGTCAGCCGCCTCGCGAAAGTATTGAGCTGCTTGAGTCACACTTTGCGGAACGCCATCACCCTGGAGATGGCGGACCCCGTTGTTGTAGATACCGACAATTTGTTCTGGTCCGCGTGGCGTATCTTGAGGAGCTGTTGAGTTAGTCACAGTTGATGGTGAAGCAGACGTTACTTGGTTGGTGATTTGCGGAGCAGCGGCTACGGCATTCGCCGAAGCGGCCCCGGCGACAGTTGCGGTATTTGAAACCGCGTTTGATTTGTCCGCAACGCGCGGGGTTTTGCCGCCGGCCGAATCTTGGTCCTGCTTCTTGCAAGCACTGGTTCCGATCCATGCGGCCGCGATGGCGGAGGCCCCAATGAAGTTAATCGTCGGCCGGCGTAAGATCACAGAGAGCTGCATCATTCGCTCAGCCTAATGATTTCGATGCGCTGCTCAAGCGTGCAATTTGGGAATTTGGGAATTCTCAGGACGCGTCTTTTCAGTTGTAGCGGCGTCTCGTAAGAGCGCCGCTAACGTTGGCGGGAAGAATGCGGCGCTCTTACGAGACGCCGCTACAGCCAGAAAAGACGCGCCCTAGGGAATTCGAGAAACCCGCCGATTCCTTTTCGGTAGTACCCGCTAGGGTTGCCGCGGAGTTACAACACGATAATAGCGCGCAGGACTTTTTTGCCCTGCCAAGTCGTCCGAGAATTCGATGACTCGGTTCAAGGGCTGTCGTGGCACGTCCAGGAGTTTTTGCCATGCGCCTTGGTTTAACATGTCGCAATGTTGGACGGTATAGGATTTGCCCGCGGCTGCTTCAAGACGAATGGCCACGCGTTGGCTCGACTCGCCGCTAGGCTTCATTACTTCGATACGTAGGAAGCTCTGCGAATTCCGCGGATCTGTTCCGCTCATGAATTCTTGGCGATTGTCGCGCCGGTCACCGTCGGGATCGGCATTATCTCCGCTGATCGAGGCGTTAGCGATTTCTTCAGCCGTGAAATATCGTGCGCGCCACGCGGCCAAGGTCGGGCCGTTCTCGGCGGGCGTCCCTGTGATCGTCAAACTTTGGGTCCAATTGAGACGATCGCCCCAAACGCTCCAGTCGGCCTTTTCGTTGGCGGCCATAAGCGAGAAGCCCTTGCCGTCGGCACCCGGATGCCACGCATTTTCATAGGCAAACTCCAATACGGTTTCGCCGGTCCCGTCAGTAAGTCGCACGGTCTCGCCGCCATTCTCCAATTGGCCTTTGTAGGGGCCGGCAATGTTCAGATCAATCCCATACCGTGACTGAAAGGCCGCGATATTCTTGACGAGATACACGGCGTGTCCGGCGGGCAGGCTTTTCACTGGGCTGCGACTGAAGTCAAAGCTAATTCCGTCCGCGAAATGAACGCCGGCCAAATCCAGCGTGGTTTCGCCGACATTCTTGAGTTGGAGATATTCAAAATCTTCCGTCATGTAAATGCTTCCCGCGGGCGCAACGCTTGGAGCATACATGATTTCTATAATGCGGAGGTTTTGCTGGGCGGCCGTTGGCTCGCCTGGATAAGCGAACGATGCTACCTCGCGTGTGCCTTCCCAAAGGCGCAATGTGCCGCCCCGAGCCGAAAGACGGCCTTGGTAATTGCCCTGGACGAACAGACTCTGACCGCCGCGGAACCCATTCGTTCGCGCGCGGAAAGCGACGACATGAGGCGATAGGTAAAGAAAGCCTTTTGCCGGGATCACAACTCCGGGAGCGAACGTGTGCGTGACCGCGCCATTCAACTTCCAATTCGAGATGTCCACGGCATACGTGTTGGTGTTGGCCATCTGAATGTACTCCTCATCTTGATTGCCTGAAGGAGGAAAATAATCGAGCAGCCCAAAACCTATGGTTGCGTTCGTCGGTTGTGGTCCTGGGATTTGGCTGTTTCGGAACAGATAATTGCGGCGCGCGGGCAGGTATTGGTTGCGGAGGATTTCGACGGCTTGAGGCAACGTCTGTTTTCGCCCCCAGGTCGGCCACTTGGCGTAGTCGAGCGCGGCATCGGGACCGATCAACGCCGTCAGTTCGTCAATGCGACGTTCGTACTTCCGGTGTTCCGGCGGCGTGTTGGTCGATTGCAGCAAATTATCCATGAGCGTCCGAACCCGGCGCAGATACATCTGACGAAAGGAGGTGTTCGCAAAGAGGGCGCTAATCAGCAGGTTGTTATCGCCGATGAAAAGCGAGTTGTTCGGAAACATCGTGTCATCGAAGTAGGTGTTGGCGGAATTCCAATTGCGGCCAAAGGTCAAATCCACATCCCACGGCAGATACTGCCATTCGCCCGTGCCGTTGGAATCGCGATACGCATAATAGTTCTTGTGACAGCAATCGACGCCGCCAGTAATGATCATCGCGGCGAGGAAGTTCGCCATCGCCGGAAGGTTAATGTTGTCGAAGAGGAATTGCGTGCGCGCCGTGCCAGTGCGCCGGACGCCGGTGATCAACGCTTGCAGGTCGGCGTTGTTTTCGTATTTGCGCGTCTTCTTTTCAGCTCCGCCGGCCGCGTTATCGAGCACGTTGTACATCTTGTAGAGAGCGCCGTTCGAGTCCAAACCAAGACGCGCCAGATAATCTTCATCGCCGTCCTCGACGAAATGCGCGTCGCTGAAGAATGCGCCATTGCGTTGGACTCGGAGAGCGAAGGCGATGTGGTAAGGAGAACCGGCATCACGGTAGGTTTCGTAGGCCAAAAGATTCCGCATGTGCGATTTGTCTGGATACGTCGTCAGCAGATTGAAGTCCTCGACTTTCCGCTGTTTCGCGTCATAGCGGAAATGGTGTCCGGTATTCATGTCGAAATTGTAGCTCTTCTTGGGAAAGCCGCTGCTCGATTGCCCGTGAAGATTGACGGCGACATTGTCGTAGAATTCGCCGGCGAAGAAGAGCGAGGAACGCGTTCCGGCCGTGTTATCGGCCGCGCTCGTGTTCTGAATGAACCACTGCAGAACTGGCAAAGCGCTTGTGACCGTGGGATCGTTGACGACGGCGCCCCAATATTGCGGAGAGTTTCGCGGGTCCAAATACGGCGGCGAGCGCGAGAGATCGCCACTGCTGTCGGTCGCGGTCACATAATAACGAACCATCTGCCCGGCGGCCGAAGCGCTCGCGGGAATGACGGCGCCATACACGCCGTCATTAGGAGCGCCGTCGCCGTGGAGTCCGTCATCGGACATAGGAACCGCCACGTCGGGCGTAAACATGACACGATAATAAAGAGTCACTTTATCGGCAGGTTCAAAGGTTGGCGCAATGCGCGCCGTGACGATGATGTCGTCGTCATTGGACGGAAGCGCGGGCGAATGCAGCGCATCGACAATGAGAGGGCCAAGATTGATTTTGCCGGGGCCATTGAGATCGCCTGGAGTCGGCAAGGAGAAGTATCGCTGGTTAACGCCTTCCAGTTTCGCTGTGATGCCGTGCAGTTCCGGCACAAGCAGAAAATCAGAATCGGCGGGGCTGGCGTTCAAGGCATGGATCGCCAGAAGATTACCCCCCGGACGCAACAAGCCAAGGCGATGCGAAAGATTGAAATCTTCGAACTGGGCGGCCTCTGAATTCTCACGCGCTGCTGTGGCCGCGGAGGCCCAAGTAAGATCATCCGGAGCGTTGCGCCGCGCCACTTCGAGGCCATTCAGGTAAGCGGCGAAACCATCGTCATACTTCATCCGCATAGTCAGAAATTCGAAGACCGAAGGATCACTAACGACAAAGGGGATGCGCAAATATGCGCTCGACCCGACGCCATGCATGAGGGCTTCTGTGTTGCCTTGAACTTGGCTTCCCAAACTCGCGGTGACCTGAATGCTCGCGCTCATATGGGAAGCGTCTGAGCCATCATCAGTCGAATTGGCGACTCCGGCAGGAGCAAGAGCGAAATCAATGAAGTCACCGATCTTCACATCGGTGAGGATGTTGGTGCGGACAACCCCGGTTATATTGTCGCCCGCCAGGATGACCAAATCTTTCTGCAGGCCTTGATGAAAGACGCGACCGGTGACGCCTCGTCCGTTTGGATCTTGTTTTGCAAGCTTCCATTTTATGGTCAGGGTGCCGGACACTTCGCTTGCCCAACGGCGAATCGGCCAATGTTCATGCCCGTTGTTGATGCCGTTTGGACGAGTGTAGGTTGGCCCAATTTCCGTTCCTGGCGGATCGCCCTTGAACCAATCCCAGGTTGTGCCATTCCAAAAATTGCTCGCGCTCGGATAGCCGTCGCTTCGCGGAAAAGGAATAAAATCCGGCACGGCGTAACCGGTCACCTTATCCGTAGTCTTGTTGTAGTAACCGTAAGACCAATTGTCCTGTCCTTGGCGTCCCGAGAACTCTGCTGCCGAGTCGGCCACGAGAATTTGAATTGGTGTTGGACTTCCCCTTTCATAACCGATCGCTGCCGGCATAGATGTCCAGGCAGAATCGTTCCATTCAGGATCGATCCAAGCAGTTCCGAGGGTGTCATTCGCGGGGACAAGCACTTTGGCCGACGCAGCGTTCGGGATCAAAGGAACCACCGTCTGCTGAATGGGCACACCGAATGAAATGTCGGGAACTTGCACCGGGTATTGCGGTGTGTACGCGGAAGCGACCGTTCGTCCATCGGGCTTGACCAAAGCCAGGTACTCGCCGCCGCTCGATATTTTGAAGTTCGTGTGTAATTGAGCCCCAGCGACAGCTCGGTTCTTCTCCGACGCAAATACGATCGTGCGACCGTTTGGCAACAATAGGGTGCTGGGAAAGCGCCACTTCGCCAACTCAGTCGGTGAATCGGTTAAATGCCAGCCTTCAAGATTCACCGGTTCGGGGCTGCCGTTGTAAATCTCGATCCAATCCGAGTAGTCGCCATCTTCGTCGGGCACCGAACGGGTATTGCTCGCCATAAACTCACTGATGAGCACTTGGCTAAAGCCATGCTGCAAAGAGGCGCTCCAAAATGTGAAGAACAACAGGAGCCTGGCAAAACGATTCAATCTCATGGGAGGTAACGAACAGAATTTGGAAAGCATGCCACCGCTAACCTGACGAGAAACGAAGTAACGCTGCATGCTGAAAGCACTTTACCGCATTGCATTGAGCCGAACAGAAAGAATTTCAGCGCAAGGCGAGTTTTGGAGGTGACCGGCGCCGCTGAGGAGCGCAGCGTTCACGCTGCAGAAATGCCCGCAAACGCGATCCGTTCCAAACTTCAGCCTGGACGCTGCTGGATAGCCTACGCTTCAGCTGCGTGAGCAGCGCGCTCCGGCGCGTTGGTGATCGCAAAGCCAGATCGTGGCGGCCTGAGATGCCACTCGGAATTTCATATTGACATTCATTGCAAACAGGACGGCGTCCCGCCTGTCTGTTGTTGCCAATTCTATTCTATTCCCACGCGCAAAGCGTATCCAGATAAGTGGCCGAGCCATCCCGCAGCCAGCCGTCCAGCTGAGCTTGATCCTTGAGTTGTTGCCCGCGTTGACGCGGGACCACAATAAATTTGCAGTTGACGTCGGGAAGCGCCGTCATGTCGCCCCACAACTTCTCAAATTGCGTGACTGGAAGAATATCCTCTTGGCCATGGCCCCAACGTTTCTTGACATCCTTAATGGTCACATAGGTGGGCATTCTCGCGCCTAGATTGCGGATGGCGGCTGAAACTTTCTCATCGTTGTCCAGGTCGGCGCGCGTTAAAGCAAACGCGCTCAAGAGGAGGTCGATGTCAGCCCAAGTCGTCATCGAATTGTAGTAGGAGAGATTGAATTCGTCTTGTTCGCGCGGCATCGCCAAGCCTTCAACCAATCGCACGCGGCCATCGACACGCGCCAAGCCGCCGCCTCGATCATCAATCCGGCGTGCGATCACTTCAAAGCCTAGGCACGCGCCGGAATGGACATGCAGACCGAGTAACGCCGGATCGACATTGGCGCCCAATGTGTCGATGTTGTGCAGGAGGAGGTACTTTAGATTTGGCCTTCGCATGAAGAGGCTTTTCAGGACGCCGTTGCGGAAGAGGTTCGGAATTTCAAACCAATGTCCGACCGGATGCAAACATTGGAGTGGAACGTTGTCCATGTAGTCATTGCCCTCACCGGCTTGCTTTGCCCAATCCATGAGTGCCGCTTGCAAGCTCTTGCGCACTTTTTGTTTTTGCTCATCCATGAGTTGCTGCGGCATTTCCTCCCACGCGAACCGCAAGTCGCGAATCATTGGGATCATGCGCAAGCCCACGGCGCGGCCTGGAGACAAGAAAAGCGGTCCCTCATAGCTGTAATTGTCCTCGCGCGCCAGGAACGATTCTATCGGAGCGTGAGTGAGGTAGCTCGTGGTAAAGATGTGCGGAAGAGGGGTTCCGCAGAGGCGTCCCGTTTTGCGGCTCTTGGCAAGGTGAGTCTCCAGGAAGGTGCGATGTTTCCCGCTCAATTTGCAAAACGGATGCAATGCTTTCACCGTTCCTGCGCCCTGTGTCCAGCGCGTGCCGAGACCCGCTGCAAGACTAACAACCGCGACCCGCCCATCTCTCAGCGCGTTTAAGCCGGTTTCGTAGTGCGTCGATGGCAGATTGCCGGTCGCATCAATAATATCGTCCGGTTCTGCGTCGCGAAGCGCCGCGCTGGCGGGCAATCGGTTCTGCGCGATTCCAATGCGTCCCGCTCTGAGCTCATCGCGGATTTGTTCGTGTTGCGAGCGGTCGAACCCGTACTCATCGAGCATTGCTGGCAATGTTCGCCGCCCTTCCTCTTTCTTAATGGCCTGAGGCAGCAAGCGGTCAAAAAGGACTTGGACCATGTCGCGGAGTTCCGGCTTGACCCGGCACGCAAAACCAAACCTGTCGAGCTCAGACCTCTTGAACGACGAAAGCTTTCGCGCATCGGTTCGCAACAAATTGGGAACCATGAGAGCGTAATAACCGGGCGGCAATAAGGCTCCTTCATCTTCAAGCAAAGTTGCGCAAGTCCCGTTTTCGTTGATGGAGAAATCATAGACGACAGGGTCCATCGCAAACGGAAGCGCAGTTTGAAGCTCACGTTTCTTGGCGAGCATCAGTTCCTCCAATCGTGTGCGCGCCCGCTGCTGATCGATGGGATCGAAGATAAATCCCATTCCGCCGCCCGACATTCCGCCCAGCATCCAAAAGCCCCAAAACCTATCGCCGAATTCGCGCCTGACGGTGGCAATGAGAGTCTCCGTGTAATAATTGCTCGACCACGGAATGATGGTTTGGAGCGGCCCGAAAAAATTGCGGGTTGTGGCTGCTCCCAAAGCCTGGATGTCCTGCGCGCGCAACGCCGCGAGAACTTCATTCAAAATGGTCATGGCTTCCTGGCGGCCGCGCCATTCGGCCTCCGAGCGCAACAAATACTTCTCGGTCACCATTTCCAGGATCGGTCCTACATTTTGCGCCATGCCGCCGTGGACAAGCACGAGACTCTCCTGCAGTTTCTGCCGCACTTCCGCCGAAGCCTCGGTTAAGTCGAGCAGCTTGTGGCGCGGCAAAAGACGGCCGCGGCTCACGCCAGCTTCTGGGTCGTTCTCCCCGGCGAACGTGCCTTCGATGAGTTTCATTCCAGGCCAAATGCCGCCTGAATCCTGCCATCCGCCCCCCGAACCGGCGATCCACTCACCAAGAATTGCGCGCGCCGCCACGATTCGCCGTTCTTCTTCACGGAGCGGGCCAGTCAGCAACTTCGCTTGGCCGGTGGCTCGCATGCAAACGGCGATCAGGCAGCCCAATAGGTTCGTCGAAACGGCCAAGCGCGAACCTTTCGGAATGTTCCGAACATTGCTGACCAATTCGAGGCCGTGTCCGCGAGAAACAATTCGACCGAGCAATTCCGGCAAGCTTTGGCTGGAACTTTCCATTCCGGGCGGGACAACTCCAGACGCGATGATCGCCGCTTTGAGCAAGCCCAGATAATCTCGCGCGAAATCGAAGACCTCCGTCAAATCGGTGATATCCCTGGTGGCGCCTAAATCAATACTGGTCAGTCGCAGCACCGGTTCATCGATCACGCGAAGATAGGCTTCAACGGGCGGTTGCGGCGCACTTTCGCGTCCTTTGACGCAAAGATCGATCGAGACGTTGAGGACGCGCGCGCCTTCCGGAAAATCCATTCCGAGAAAGAAAATGTCGCTCCAGGCGCTGTGTGATAAATCCATGCGCACCGGTGTGCGTTCCTGCAAAATCGGAAACGCGCCGTCGATACCGACGCGTTGCAAGAGTTCAGGGCGAATCCGGAGCGGCTGATCCACCGGGTGTCCAATACGGAACATCCATTGATTGCCGCGCACTGAGCGAACGCTCCGGCGCACTTGATCGGCCAAAGTTTGGAAACCCAACTGGTGGTAAGCTGCCGCCAAAGCGCTCGAAATCGCGTCGTTTGGTCCCGCCGCCTTTTGCGCGCGCAAAAAAGCAGTGATCGCTTCCTCAAATCGGCGCTGCAACAGATGATCGTAACCAGCGAACGGAATCAGGCCTTTGCCATTGAAACCTGATTTGAGTGGAAGATGAAAACGGTGAATGGCGTAAAGAAAAAACAACGCGCGGACGCGTTCATACAGGTTGCCACTGCTCTTGCGGAAACGCTCGAGGACGTCGCATTCCTCTAACAAGTCGCCGAGTGTGGCCGCGTGGCAAAACGAATCCAACGACCGATTCCGAACATGAGGGTCCGGCGAAGTGATAATCTCAGTCAGCCGATGCATCGGGGTTGGCAGCTGCGGGTGTCAAGGTTGGGCCAGGGAAAGGTCATTGTCGTTGCGCCAGCAGCTCAACCAATTGTGCAAGCACTTCCTCCCGGTCATTGCCGTCCAAGGCTAACGCGAGTTGTGCATTCAGGAGGCCAAACTTCACGCCGATGTTGTAGCGGCGTCCAGAAACTTCGAAGGCCAGACAGCGCTCACGCTCCGCGAGCTTGACCAACGCGGACGAAAGCTGAGTCGGCATACGCGTGCCGGCCTCGTTTACCTTGTCACTCAGAATATCCATTATCGCCGGAGTCAGAACGTGCATCCCGAAAAAACAAAGATAATGTCCTGCCCTCAGGCCGGGGACGATGAGTTGTTGTTCGGCTTCGGTGGGCGTCGGTTTTTCGAGCACGCGTTCGATCAGGTAGAGATGCGGGCGATTAGGAATACCCTTGCCACCAATGGCGCCGTAATAGGGGAGTTGGCCTTCACGCGTTGACTGGACCGCGGAAACCGAGGACGCCTCCGCGGCAGCCACTTCGACCAATTGCTGGGCGCAGCGTCGCGATTCCCGGCTCAGGTAAAGATGATCGCTGACCAAATGGAGGAACGGTTCATCGGCCACGAAATCATGCGCACAATGCAGGGCATGTCCGTATCCCAACGGAGCGAGTTGTTCGTAGAAGAACAAACGTTTGGCCCAACTTCCAGCGGCCGCCGCGTAGACGGCTTGATCGCCCGGACAAATGACCAGGCAAATCTCCTCGACTCCCGTGCTGGCCGCTTCTTCGATGATAATCTGCAGCGCCGACTTTTGGATTCCATCACGGTCCACGAGCGTTTGCAAGGGCAGCCGGTTTTGGTTTCGGCCAGCTGCCGTAATAACGGCCTTTCGGATTTTCACAATGCCAATGTTAGTTGCCGGCCACCGTGTCATATTCGTCATCTGGCGTCAACCGGCTGGCCAGTGCCCTGCTCGATGAGTTTTCGCCGGTGGGCAACGCGATTCTCGGCGTTCATATCGAGCAGGCGCACCGTGCCGCGGCCGCATGGCGTGATACCTTCGATGCAGCCGTTGCCAACTGCGAAGTGGTTGTGCCACACCATTGTGCGGGGATTAAAAAGATGAACCTGCTGACCGGTCTGGTCGTCGATTGTTGAAAGATTCAGCCCCTTCTTAAGATTACACCGAGGACACGCCCACGCGGGATTCAACAGGCTGTTGTCCGGGCGATGGATGCTGGCTACGATGTGCTCGACGTGGAACGGCAGGTTTGAGACGTGTTCCGGAAAGCGACAGTATTCGCACCGGCGATGTGCTCGCTGGCG
Source organism: Verrucomicrobiota bacterium (assembly GCA_016871515.1). Lineage (GTDB taxonomy): Bacteria > Verrucomicrobiota > Verrucomicrobiia > Limisphaerales > SIBE01 > SIBE01. The sequence goes on along the minus strand of VHDE01000019.1, from coordinate 45,781 downwards.
AACGGCCTCTCGCGTCGCGTGCGCATGTTGCACCGCGTTCCGCAACGCTTCTTTCGCGACCATCAGCAGATTGCGCCGACGTTGCGCGGTTAGTTCGCAACATGGGAGTTCCGGCGGGATCGAGGTGATCTTCATCTTCATTTTGAAACGAAAGCCGGTTCAATCCACCATCGAGAGTGCCAACCCACAGCTCACCCTTCCGCCCTTCCGGAATGACTCGAACTTCGCTCACGGACAGCCCGTCGATCCAAGTTGATCCCGCTTTTGCCTGGAAACGAAATATCCACCAGAGCCACGCGTCTGCCAGTGCTGACTGACTACAATCAAGGAGCTTGTGTCAGCAACCGCCGCTTCGTTACCCAAGAATTAACCTGATCCAAGACGACGGCGATGATCACGACCGCCCCAATGATGATTTGACTGTAGTTCTGCTCGATTCCCAGGATCACGATGCCGCTGCTGATCATTTGAATGAGGAGCGCGCCTAGGACGGCCCCAAGCGCAGAACCTTTGCCGCCAGATAAACTCGCTCCACCAACGACCGCCGCAGCAATCACGTTCAATTCGTAGCCCTGGCCGTCGCCCGACGTGGCCGCCCCGTAATAGCCCAATGCCAGCAACGCCGCGATCCCTGCCGTCAGCCCGGAGTAGATATAGACGCTGAGTTTCACCCGTTCGACGCGAATGCCGCTGAACCGGCTGGCCAATTCGTTCCCCCCGATGGCATAGATGCGACGGCCCGCTGCGAGTCGTGAAAGGTAAATCCACCCGGCCACAGCGACAATCACCATAACAGCCAAGGGGACCAAGCGCAGCCCTTCGCCGGAAGATTGGCCGCCAGCGCCAAAGAGCACTAATTCTCGGAAAGCTTGCGGGAAACCGCCGACCGATTGGCCCGTTGTGATTACAAAAGCAATGCCGCGAAAAATGGCCATCGTCCCCAAGGTAATGATGAACGGGTGCACTCTAAGGGCCACAATCATTCCTCCGTTCAGCAGGCCACTCAATGTCGCGATACCGACGCAGGTCAGCATTCCCAATCCAACACCCAACCAGATCGAGCCGCCCGCATAGGGTCCCTCCGGCCCGTAAAGGCGAAAGACCAAAGCGCTCAAGACAGACGCGAGGGCATAGATCGCTCCAACCGACAAATCTATCCCGCCCGAAATGATGACCAAGGTCGCTCCCACTGCCATGATGGCGATGAAACTCGTGTCCTTGGCCAACTGAATCAGGTTCTGAGCGTTAAGGAATTTGTTTCGCTCAATCAAAACCGGTTCACGTTCACCCGCGGCGTTGGTGGTGAAAACTCTTTGCCTTTCACCGTCCGGTCCGATCTCGAAGAGAGGCGCCTTAACGGATCCGCCGAACACTGTGAGCAGGAATCCGAGGAGAACGATAACCAGCAGCAATCCGCCTTCTTGAAGTTGCCAGACCCGTTTTCGTGACGGACGGGAGGTATCAATCGGGGAACTCATCTGATGCGGCGGGACGCTAACAAAGCGAAAGGACGGTTCAAAGTTCAAAGTTTAGCGATTGGGATTCTGGGAGCGCGGACCGCCGAGTCCGCGCTCCCAGAATGCCCGAAAATGCCGAAAATGCGAGTCGCTATCGAAAGCCTTTGACAATTGGCAAGCCAGCGTTAAACCATCTTTGGCCTAGCGATTGCGTGTTTGGCGTAGCAGTTAATGAATATTCCGGTTTGTTTTTTGGGCGACGTTGAGTTGCTTTATGTGTGGGACAAAGCCCCTCTCGAAGGCAAAGCAATCATCATCGTCCTGATCATTTTCTCCATCTTCGCCTGGTCGATCATGGCTTCCAAGGCGATGCAAATGAAGCGCGCCAAAAAAATGAACCAATATTTTGACGCGGAATTTCGGACCCAAAAAAATGTCTTCGGGATTTTTGACCGGCGCATTCAGGTGGATGGCTGTCCGTTGTTCAACATTTACGAGGAGGGATGTGTCGAACTGGACAATCGCCTCAAAGCAGGCTTGCCTGAAGGACGAAAGAAACGCGTGTCATTGAAGGCCATGGAACACGTCAAACGCACGCTTGAAAGCGCCGTTGCTCAGGAATCGATCAAATTGGAATCGGGCCTGATCCTGCTGGCGGTCGCAGTCAGTGGCGCGCCGTTCCTGGGACTGCTGGGCACCGTTTGGGGCGTGATGATTGCTTTCACTGATGTCGCCCAAAAAGGCGGCGCCGATCTACCAACGCTGGCGCCCGGCGTCGCGGCGGCATTGGTGACGACTGTGGCGGGCTTGCTCGTCGCTATTCCATCGATGTTCGGTTACAACTGGCTCGTCCATAATCTGCGCGTCATGACCGTCCAATTGGACAACTTTGCCCAAGCGTTAGTTTCTCGAATGGAAATCGAATTTCTGCGCGACGACGACGTCGAATGACCGAACAGCAATGCGCCGATTTTCCCAACGCCATTCCTTGGTCACCCTCAGTGATATTAATATCACACCATTGCTCGACTTGGCGTTTGTGTTGCTGATAATCTTCATCATTATTTCGCCTTCGATCAAATCGGCGCACGAGCACGGAATGGATCTGAAGTTGCCGCAAGGAGGCGGACCGACCTCGAAAGTTGACCCTAAGAACGTCCGGGTTGTTGAAGTCAGCTCGAAGGGAACTTACATGCTGGGCGGCCAACAGATGCCTATTGACCGGATCGAAAAGGATCTGGTGAGAGATTTCAGAAGCAATCCCAACCTTATTGTCAGAATTCGGCTCGACCAACTCGGTTTCAACAAGGATACGCTCGAAATCATGGATCGATGCCAGCGCAACGGCATTACGACATTCAGCTTTGACACGGAACCGCGCAAGGCCAGATGAGCAGACTGCAAAAAAAGTGTTTTATCGCTTCGACCACGATGCATTTATCGCTGGTCCTGCTGCTCTTTGTCTCGCCCGCGTTCTTTCTCTCCGAGGATAAGAATAAGAAGACCGAGCAAATTCAGGTTCTGAATTTCATTCCGTCTAAGCTGATTGACGAACCCTTTGCCAGCGCCGGTTCGTCCAAACCCGCCGGAGATCCCGCGCCTGCACAGCCCGAGGCGCCTCCACCACAGCCCGCCCTTCGCAGCGAACCGCTTCCGGAACCACCGGCGCCCGTCCGCGTGGAACCAAAACCCGCTCCTCCCACGCCGAAGAAGGAACCGGATCTGCCGATAAAGCCGGCCCGCGAAGCCACTCAGACTCCACCTAAGCCAACTCCAAACGAAACGGCGCCAAAGGAGAAGCCCAAGAAACACGAGATCGTGCCGAGCTACACCAAAGCGCCGAGCAATTCCCAGCAAGCGTCAAAGGCTCGGGCTCAGGCTGAAGCAGAGGCGAAAGCGGCGAAAGAAGCGCGGGCGCGTTACTCTGAAAGCATCAGCAAGCTGAGCGAGGCTTTGAACCGAAGTGGGTCCAGCGGCAGTGGGGTAGAACTCCCGAATATTGGAGCCGGCGAAGCTTACGCCAATTGGCACTGGGTCGTTGTGAAAAGGTTCGATGACGCATGGATTCCCGGTCCCAACATCGAAAGTACTGCGACCGTCAAGGCATCGGTGACGATTCTCCGGAATGGCAAGGTGAGCGCTTTCAAGATCCTTCAAAAGTCCGGCAACGCGCCGCTGGACGAATCCGTGCGCCATGCTTTGCAGCGTGTTCGCGACGTGGACCCCTTTCCTGAAGGAGCCAAAGACCACGACAGGACGTTGATCCTGAACTTTAACCTCAAATCCAAACGATTCTCCGGATGAATTTACCCTTCCCCATGAAGCGGCCAGAAGGACAGCGCGTCTCGCCTGTCCAAACTTCGAAGCGCACCGGGACAGGTGGGATGCCCTGTCCGACCACGAACCGGAAGGTAGGGCGGCGCTGCTGCGCCGCCGGGGCACTGCGATGTCGGCGGCGCAGCAGCGCCGCCCTACCAATCCAGCGGTTCGCCGCGCTTGCTCTTCTGTTGCTTTCAACAACTGCTCCCCGGCTCGTCGCCCAACCGGAATTCGACATCGTCAGAATCCGTGAAGGCATTCCCCTGATCCCGATTTCCCTCAGCGGGTTCTCCGGCGAAGTTCGAGACGTGCTCAAGTTCGATTTGGAAGTGCAAGGTTTTACGAACGTTGCCCCTGAAGTCGCGCAATACAACATCACAGGAAGCAACAACGGCCAAGTCGAAGGCCGCGTCACGGACCGAATCAGCAAAGCCAACGTGCTGGCCGTGCGCTACACCGACGCCAGCTTGCGAACTCAAGCGCATGCGTTTGCGGATGACATCGTCTTGAAGATCACCGGAAAGCCGGGCATCGCGCGGACGAAGATTGCGTTTAAGAGCATTCGCTCGAACAATAGCGAGCTCTATGTCGCCGATTACGACGGGGCGAATGCCGCGCCCGTGACAGCCGATCAAGCCATCGTCGCAGCCCCGACCTGGGTTCCCGGACGGCGCATGCTGTACTACACCTCTTACAAGTCGGGGTATCCGGACATCTACTCGCACGATTTGGGTTCGCGGGAGCGAAAAGTCATCGCTCAACATCCGGGTCTCAACACCAGTCCAGCGCTTTCACCCGACGGCAAGCGAATCGCCATGATCCTGAGCTTTCGCGGGAGTCCGGACTTATATGTCGCCGATGCCGCCACTGGTGGGAACCTCAAGCAGTTGACCAAAACGCGAGAAGACGAGTCGTCACCTTGTTGGTCGCCGGATGGACGCACCATTTGCTTCGTTTCATCCAGGGAAGGGACGCCTGGACTTTATCTCATTTCAGCAGATGGAGGTGAAATGCGGAGGTTGCGGACGGCTGGAGCCAGCCGGCCGACCGAACCGGAGTGGTCGCCAAACGGGAAATGGATTGTTTTCACTTCGATGTGGAGGAACTTTGCCATTTGTTTAGTTCCCGCAGAGGGTGGAGATGTTGTGACCTTGGCGGATGGCGAAGATCCTTCTTGGGCGCCGAATTCGCGGACAGTCATCTTCACTCGGCGCGCGCGAGGCCGCAGCACACTCTCTTTGCTTGACGTGTTAACCAAAGGAGTCAAGGATGTGCCCCAAAATTCCGGAAGCTCTTCCCAGCCAAGTTGGGCAAAATGAGACTTCCATTTTTCAAAAGCAGACGAAAATGAACAGCGTAACTAAGCTCTTGGCGGTTGCCATCAGTCTGACAATTTTCTGTGTTGGATGTTTTCCGAAAAAGCATAAAGGGCTAACGCCAATCCCGGGCAGCAGCCGGGCCAGCCCTCCAACAGATCAGAATCCTCGACCGGGTGAGCTGGGAGGTCCAGCCGTTCCCGACGATCCTCGCGCGGGCCGAACGCCGATACCTGATGGCGAATTGCCCCCGCGCGGCGAGACCAGAGACAATTACAATGTGGACCGTGAGACTTTCAAGCAAAGCACGGTCTATTTTGAATTCGACAGCTCAGCAGTTCGAGCGAATGAGAAAGCAAAAGTGGACGCGGTAGCGGCCTATCTAAAAAACGAACCGGCCTTCAAACTGGAAGTAGAAGGTCATTGTGACGAACGCGGAACACCTGAGTACAACCGGGCTCTCGGCGAACGCCGCGCGTTGTCTGTCCGGGAAGCGCTCGTTGCACTTGGAATCGCGCCGGAACGTGTCAGCACGATTAGCTTCGGCGAAGACAAGCCAGCCGTGCTCGGAAGCGATGAGTCAGCTTGGGCGAAAAACCGGCGCGCTGAATTTATTCTGTTGAAGCCAAAAGCGGCAGCGCAGTGATAATGTTTGGCAGGGCGCGTCACTCCGTGCGCGCCCGCAACTGCACTCAGCGCAGCTTGCTTGCTTGGCGAAAATGGCGCGCACCGAGTGACGCGCCCTGCCAAACATAGGCTTTTGACTCTTTACTATTCGAGTTTGCTGGCTTAGCTTCGGGCAACTCTGAAAATAGCGTTTTTATGAATATGATGTTCGCATGGCTGAACGGCTGGGAGATTCTACTTATTCTCGCCGCAATTCTAATTTTGTTTGGCGCCAAGAAACTCCCGGAATTGGCCCGCGGTTTAGGACAAGGCATCCGCGAGTTCAAGAAATCCACACGCGAGGTTCAGGAAGAACTCGAGTCGGCAATCGATATGGATGCCCCTCCGCCGACGCCGAAGAAACTTCCCCCCGAGACACACGCGAGGACGACTGAATCGGCCGTGCATTCGTCGGAATCCAAAGCCTAAACCGAGTTTCGTCGGGGTTTTACCATGGCTGATGAACCGGAAGATCAGCATTATCATTCTCATTCTCATTCCCATTCCCATCCACAGGTAGAAGAGGAGGATGGAGAGGGCGGCCCGGTTAAGTCGTTTCTAGAACATCTCGAAGACCTTCGCTGGACAATCATCAAAGCCAGCTCGGCATTAGTTGTCGGCATGATCGTGTGTCTGCTTGCGGCGAAGCAGCTCATTCAGATCATGAAGTGGCCAATGGATAAGGCTGGCCTCGATGCCACCAAGCTGGAACTGTTGGAACCGATCGGAGGGTTCATGGTTAGCTTGAAGATAGCGTTCTACGCCGGTCTGATGTTAGGTCTTCCCTTCATTCTGTATTTTATTGGAGAGTTTGTTATTCCGGCTCTCAAGGCCAAGGAGAAGAAGTATCTGCTCACGGCTTTCACCGTTGGTTCTGGATTCTTTCTGGCAGGCGTCATCCTTTGCTATTTTGTTATCTTGCCGGTATCGCTGGAAGCCTTGGTTAAATACAACAAGTACCTCGGCTTCGATACGAGCATTTGGCGCGGAGAGGGATATTTTCAATTTGCCGTTAAGTTCATGCTCGGCGTCGGATTGATCTGCGAGGTGCCCGTATTGATTCTGACCTTGATTCGCCTGGAAATCATTACCCATCGAATGCTGGTTAAGGGCCGCTCTTACATGTTTGTCGTGAACTTTATCATTTGCGCAGTGCTGACGCCCGCAGACATTGTCACCACGTTTCTGATGACCCTGGCGATGCAGCTTGTTTACGAAGTTTGCGTGATGGTCTCGGGATACTGGGAACGGCAAAAAAAAAGCGCTTCTGAAATGAGTCTAGCGACGCGATCGCCTGATCGTTCCTCGCCAACGGAATAACCAAGTAGGACAGCGCGTCTGGCCGATCTTGAACTAACTCATCATCGAGCCAGGACGAACCTGCTGGTGAGCCTCCAAAAACAATCCGCGATTACTGGTTGACGGCTCACCAGCAGGTTCGCCCTACCCCGCAAACTGCCATCTAGAGCTACATGGCGAGGATCGCCGTCATCGTCGGACCATCGACATTGCCTCCGCTGAGAATGACACCGGCGCGTCCTGACGGCGCAACGACTCGGCTCAACAACGCAGCTAACCCCAGCGCCCCGGACGGTTCAACCACAAGCTTCATTCGATAGAATAAGAATCGCACGGCCTCGGCAATCGCCGGCTCGGAAACTGTTTTCATGTCGTCGACATATTGCAGCACGAGCGGGAAGGTGAGTTTGCCTAGTGACGTCGTCCGCGTGCCATCAGCAATCGTCTGTGGCGGTTTAATTGTGTGAAGGGTCTTGGCATGAAAAGACCTCGTCGCATCATCGCCCAGTTCAGGCTCGATTCCAATGACTCGGCAAGTTGGATTGACCGCCTTACTCGCAATAGCAGACCCGCTCAACAGGCCCGCCCCCCCGCACGGAACGAGCAACATATCTAGATTCTTTACTTCCTGGAATAACTCAAGCGCGGCGGTGCCTTGTCCTGCGACGATCTCCGGATGATCGAACGGCGGCACAGTGGTATAGCCATGTTGGTCTGCCAAGGTTCGCGCGATTTCTTCGCGAGCCGTCGTTTGTGGGTCGTATTCCACAACCGCCGCTCCATATCCTTCTGTGGCAGCTCGCTTTGTGGCCGGCGCATCTTTGGGCATCACGACCGTCGTGCGAACGCCGAGCAGTTGGCCTACCAACGCGACGGCTTGCGCGTGATTCCCGGAAGAATAGGCGATGACACCGCGCGATTTTTGGGCATCGGAAAGCTGGGAGATTGCGTTGTACGCTCCACGAAACTTGAAAGCGCCCACGCGCTGGAGATTTTCGCATTTGAAAAAGACCTGCGCACCTAACTGGCGATCCAACGTTCGCGACGCAACAACTGGCGTAACATGGGCCTGGCCGCGCAGACGTTCTTGGGCGGCTTTGATTCTTTCGAACGGGTCCAGAGGCTGCGTCATTAATCATTAATTGTTAAATCGTCACCTGGCATGCCGGCGAGCCAAGAGACGAGACGCTTTGTCAACCGAATGTCTGACGAACTCAGCAACGATGCAAACATGCAACTCATCTAACCATGTAACCAGTCAACCATTTAACCCGATTTGACTTCACAGTTCTTCAATCGAGATGTCTTTGTATGAAATCTCGGTTTTGCCCCCACCGTGAACTTGCAGTCCGATCAGGCCATGTTGCGGAATCGTGTTGTCAGGTTCGGTGTAATCCACAGTTTGATAACCATTCAGCGAAACGCGAATCCGTTTGCCTTCACAACGGATCACGTATTCGTTCCAGTCGTTGCGTTTCAAAACTTTGTTCACCTCGGTCATGTCGGATTTCGCCACCACCTTGTTCCGTCGCGATTCGTCATAGATGCAGCCCCACCATTCCGGATCGCCAATATCGATTTGATACCCTCTCATCTCGTAGGCTGGATTTGTGATGCGCTGGCTCTGCACCTGGACACCGCCGTTTACGAATCCTTCCGTCCCGACAATCTTGAACTTCAGGCGCAAGACAAAATTGGTGTAGCCACGGGTCGTGCAAATGAATTCATTGTGCGGCACTCGTTCCTTCAACGTGCCGCCCACGATCGCGCGGTTCTCAATTCGCCATGTCTTGTTCGTATCCCCTTCCCAACCTTGAAATGTTTTGCCGTCGAAAAGAGAAATCGATTGGGATTTTTCGGCGGCCAACGAAAGACTCACAGCCAAAGAAAACATGGCGAGGGCGAGGACACATTTCATGATGAAAGCCTGGGTTAAAGTTGTGTTTGCTTTTCGCGCGCGATGATTCCACGGCCCTCACAAAAAGCCAAACCAATTTCAGGTCGATGAAACGGGCAGTCTCCCACCGTTTGCACTTTCCATGGAGGTGGCTGGAAAGGCTGGGGAAAAACGGTGGAAGAATTGCCCGAACAGTTAGTCTCCCTCCTCCACCTTAACCCTGGCGTCAAAATTCTTTCTAATCCTAATCTAGAATTGACGCCTCACATTAACGCCGGGAGCGCTGAAAAAGGCAAAGCCGGAAACTACGATTCTTTATCCGTACTATTACCGCGCAGAAATGCTATGTGTTAGGGAGAAGAATTCGGCAATTGCTGGACGCGATAAAACCGAATGACATTTGTCGCAAGTGCATCGACTGCTTGCATCGTTGAGGCACTTGCTGTGACGGGCGGGCCGGCGGCTTGCCAGGAACTATTCGACAGATCCGACCGGCTGAATAATTGGTACCTCTTTCCTGGTGCGCTCCGCCACATGACCGCAGTTCCAGCGCTAGTAAGTTTGACACTCTCAATCGCGAATTGGGCCGAGCGCGGATTTGTCGGGTCCGTACCTGTCTCATGTTCGTATCGATTATTGAATCCGTCCTGATCCGGATCGGCCTCGGGTTTGGCTTCGGGCGCCGTGAAGAGCGGAAAGAACCGGCGTTGAAACGCATCGTCAAAGCCGTCGAAATTAAAATCTGAGAACGGCGGCAACACTTCCAGATAGCCGTTCGCGTACGCGAAATTATTTCCTTGCTGAACAACGAAGGTGCGCAAACCCGGAGTCGCATTGGACGCAACGCTGATCTGAACCGAGAGCAAATGACGTCCATCTTGAAATCGGAGAGGTTCGAAGGTTGTGGGTCCTACCGTCAGACCGTCACCGGTCACGGACAGCGTGGCCCCGCTCGTGGGCAACGTCGTTGATGAAACGCCGACAAACAGATTGCGCTGGCCTTGCCGAACAGACGTGGCATATCGATCGGCCGTATCCGCATCCGGATGATCAGCCGCAGCGCTGATGCCGGTGATCCGAAATGGAGGATTTCCAGCCGTAACATTGAAATCGAGATTCGCGTTTGCGCCGGCTGTAACCGTGACCGGTCTGTTAGAAGCAGCATGAAACGCTGTGACCACAGCTTCATAATCAGGAGCGATGTCTGGACCGCGCATCAACGAAGCGGTGACGTCCACGTTTGACGGATCGAGTGGACTGGCGCGGACCAGGTAATTCCCTGGAGGCAAAGCTGGCAATTCATAGCCGCCATTAACGCGAGTCACCGTGCCGGCCGCTACATTGCCAGCCGAGTTTTCAGCGGTCACCATGGCGCCGAACACGCCAACGCCATTCATGATCACGCGTCCGCGGATTGCGCCTAAAGTTGCGAGAAAGGACGCTGGCGAATAAAGCCATTGGGCAGCGGCGACTTCATCCGCGGAAAGACCGGCTTCAGTGCTCACGCCCGGAGCGCCAATCGTCACTGTGGCGGCTCCGACCGGCGAGTGATCGAGCCCGATTAAGTGCCCGATCTCATGCAGCAGTGTCGCCTCGATGAACTGGCCAGCATTCACAGAATCATTGACGTCTGCGAACCATTGGTGGTCGAACGCGTTCAAGACGATGTCGGCTTCGAGCAATGTATTATCGTCGGCAAAAGCAACGAGCGTGTAGCCGCGCAAACCGCTAATGTCGTCGCGCCCGCCATTAACGAGTGTCGTGCCTTTGGTCCAGAAGACAACGTTGGTATTGTCGGCTGTATTGATGTCCGCGCCGGCGCCAATCATGCCGCCCTCTTCGAATTTCAAAATCGTGTTCGGGACCGATTCCCACTGGCCGAAGCAGGCGCGAACGGCATTGAGTTCTGCAGTTCTATTGGCCTGAGAGTAAAGGTCCGACGCCACAAAATAGCGGATAGCTTTCGTGTTGCGGTTAACGACGTTCGTGTGCACGAATGAGCTCGGCACGGACAACTTCCAACGCAACAGCTGCCCGGACTGATTGGCGTACGTGACAAATGCATGAGCACTTGGCGCGGAAGTTATCAGGAACCACAAAACCGCTGCCACCGACCAATCCAATATCCGCGCCGCCAAACAACGTGAGGTCACTTCGCTGCTCCTTTCACTTGGTCGCGGAGTTCGGCCAGCGTCAATCGCTGTTGAATCTTGGAATTTGTGTTTCGGCCTGCGGCAAGGAGCTCCGGCGTTGGATTGTTCTCGGTTTCTTTTGAAGGGGAAACAGTTGCGCTGCCATGAAAAGGATTGCGAACGAGCAGTGTGTTGCTGCCTGAATCTTTCCAAACATGAAATTTGCCTTGAGCTAGTCCCAGTGTGACGGCCTCGTGACGTTGGTTGAAAACAACAAATGTCACTACTTCTTCGCCTGCCTTGTATTCAACTTGCCCCGCGATCTCGACTCGCTCCCGACCCAGGACGCCGCCACCATGAACGACCGTTAACCGTTCTGAGGGCAACTGGCCTTTCCAGACCTCCGACACTTTCAACTCCACCTTTGTGTAAATGCGGCCTGAGGCGTCGCGCTGGCATTCCTTACTCAGAACCACGCCGCGCACAACCGCATCGGCCCTCGCTGTCAAGTCTGCAAGCGACAATGGAATCATTACCACGGCTTCAAGCGGACTGCTTAGAAACAGTGCTAACCAAAAAAAGAAGGCTAATGTCTGTTTATTCATAGAGTAATTGAATTTGATAAAAGCGGAACGCGCCGCTGGCGGAATTGTCCACATAGGTTGTTGAACGCGTTGTAGCGGCGATTACCCCGCCCACCGGCGACCACTCACCAACTCCCAATTGTGGGCGGCTCAAAAGCCTGTACCGTTTTCCCGGTTCGCTTTGCCATGTGATCGTGGTTCCCATTCTTGTGGCTTCCAGCTGTTCGATTTTGAGCAAAGACCGTCCATCAATCGGGCTCGATCCGGCCACAAATTCGTTCGCGTTGTTGAACCCATCGCTGTCTGGATCAGCCTTCGGACCCGCGCTGAGCATCGTAAACACAGGGAAGAAGCGGCGCTGAAAAGCATCGTCCAACCCATCGAAATTATCGTCCCGGAATCGTGGAACGATTTCAAGAAAACCGCTGGCGATTGCTATATGATTGCCCTGGCGGACGACAAGACTGCGCAGGCCCGGCAGAGCGTTGGACGCAATGGTGATCGACGCGGAAACCAGGTTCAGACTTGGATTCGAGCCCGGAAAGGCATCGCGAACAAAAGTCGAAGGGCCCAGAGTAATGCCGGAGCCCGTGCAGCTTAGGGTCGCTTCGCTGGTCAAACCTGGTGAATAGACACCCACAGCCAGATTGCTTTCGCCCAATCGAATTGAGACGGGTGCGTTGATCGCCGCGAGATCATCGACGGTTCGGTCCGGCCGAGCGATTCGAGTGATGCGGAACGTTGGATTTCCCGCGCTGACGGAAAGATTCTGAACATTCGTCACCCCGCCGACGGGCGAATGGTCCAGTCCAAGGAAATGACCGATCTCGCGCAATGCCGATGCCTCGATGAATTGATCAACGTTGTTCGTCGTATCGAGATTGGCAATCCAGGAAAATTGCGTTCCGTTCAAAACAACGTCGGCTTCGAGCAGAACGTTATTGGTCAGTCGAGGAAAAGTGATGGCCAACGTGCCGAAGATATTGTCTTTTCCACCATTGACCCAGGTGCTCTCCTTTGCCCAGAACACGACATTGGTTTGGTCCGCCGTGTTTACATCCGTATCGGGGCTGACCACCCCAGCATCCTCGAACTTGAGACTCGTGCCAGGGACGCTTTCCCATTGACCGAGGCAGGATCGAATCGCATCAAGCTCGGCTGTTGTATTCGTGCGTGAATATCCATCAACTCTCAAGAAATAGCGAATCGCTCGAGTGGCCGGATTGATGACATTTGTGCTGATCGATGGATGAGGGGTCTCGAGCGGCCAGCGCCGGACTTGGCCGAATTCATCGACATTAGAAACGAACGATAAACCAGATTGACCTGCGAGGCAGATAGCAAACAGGACTGACTTAAGCGGATTCATCCAGAATCTGCGTGCCCAATGTCTCGTCACTAACTTCATGCGCATGCGTCGTGTACCGCTGAAACATGATGGGCCGCCACTCGTGAATAGTATCCTGGCCGAAGGGTCAATTCTTCCGGCGATCCCATCTGCGTCACACGTCCTCCTTCGAGAACGACTACCTTATCGACCTGGCGGATGGTGCTCAAACGATGCGCCACCAACAAGGCCGTGCGATGCCGAAGCAGCTTGCTGAGACTGTCGACCACGAGTGCTTCACTCTCGGCATCGAGTGCGCTCGTCGGCTCATCGAGGGCCAAGATCGGGGCATCTTTCAAAAACGCGCGCGCGAGATTGATCCGTTGTTTCTCGCCCACGCTTAATCGAATGCCACCTTCCCCAATGAGCGTCTCGTATCGATTCGGCAGCCTTTGAATGAACTCATCGGCATTCGCTGCCCGCGCGGCCGCTTCGATTTCTGACTCGGCCGCGCCCGGTTTTCCATAGGCGATATTTTCGGCGACCGTGGCTGACAATAGAATGGGCTCTTGCAACACGAGCGCGATTTGCGAGCGCAACTCTTTCAAACGGAGTTCGCGAATATCGATGCCGTCGAGGCAGATTTTACCTGCGATAGGATCGTAGAAACGCGGTAATAATTGGAGCAAGGTCGTTTTCCCACTGCCGCTCGGTCCAATGATCGCCACGGATTCGCCAGGTGAAATGGATAAGTTAATATCCTGCAGGACAAGTCGATTCTTCTCGTATCCAAACAAGACTTGGTGGAACTCAACCTTCCCGGCCTTATCTCGAGCAGGCCGGTCGAGAGGACGAGGGGTTGGCACTTCGGTTATTTCTTGCGGCGTGTCCAACAGTTCCAAGACGCGGTGGATGCCGGCGTTGGCGTCCGACCAAGTTGTGCCTACGTGTGAAAGCTGATTCAGCGGTTCGTACAGCTGAGTTAGATAAGCCAGAAAGATAATTAATTCGCCCACCGTCAACCGCTGCGCCACGACTTCGGACGCGCCGATCCATGCAATGCTGGCGGCGCCAAGTCCGATGGTGATCGTGATTATGACCCAGTAGAGAACTTCGTAACCGTGCTGAGCAACGCGCCTTTGCAGTGCGGTCGCCACGCGCCCAACAAAGCGCCGTTCTTCGTCCTCCTCGCGTGTGTAACTCTGAATGAGCGGCGCTGCCATCAGGCTTTGTTGAATCTGTGAAGTGACTTGGCTGTCTGCTTGATGAGCGGCAAGGCTGCGCTCCTTCATTCGATGGGCGAACAGCCTTATCGCCAAGAGAAGCAGCGGTATGGTGGCCAGCGAGACAATGGTCAATGTTAAATTCAATTGCCACATCACGGCCACCATCAGCAACAGCGTCAGCGATGCTTGAGCCAGAGTAAAGAATCCTTGTTGAAACAACGTCTGAAACGCGTACGTATCCCAACTCGCGCGATAGATCACATCACCCAGATTGCTTCCTTGATGGAACCGCAATGACAAGCGCTGCAAGCGGTGAAAAACTTGGTTTCGAACGCGCGCCAATCCCTGTAAGCCGACCTTGATCGAAATGAAATTGTGCCAAGCCGAAAGAGCGCCCTGGCTGGCGTGAAAGAGAAGAATGCTTGCCGCCAGCACCGCGAGCAAGATCGGTCTCTCCCAGCCGTTGAGGAATTCGAGTGGCCGGGGAAATGGCTTTCCCCCCAGCAGATGATCGACGATGAGGGCCACGGGCCATGGCTTGAGCAAGTTTGCGCCAGCGCTCAGAATCAACAAACCCAATGCGAACGAAATACGCCTTAAGTCAGGCCGGAAGAATTGCAGCGCACGGGACAAATTGTTCATCGACAGCAGCACTCTAAACTGAGTCGAATGCTTTAACCAGCCCAGCCGATGTCATCTGGCGCTAAAACTCAATTCTTTGGGCAAGCCCTAGACTTGGTAGAGCATAACTTGCAGCCTTTCACTTCGCCTTAATCTGTGTCCAGATCTCGTCATAGAGACGGCTGTTTGCTCCCAAATCTTCGAGTGTCTCGAGTTTCGCCATGATGTCGGGCGGAGGATAAATGGCGGGGTTCTTCAAATCATTCGGATTGATAAACGGACGTGCTGCTTTATTTGGCGTGGCAAATTGGGTGAAGTTCGAAATGCGCGCGCCGATTTTGGCATCGAGGACAAAGTTAACGAATTTCTCGGCGAGGTCGCGATGCGGCGCTTTGGCGAGCACAGCGAGATTGTCCTGCCAAATCTGACTCCCTTCCCGCGGGATGATGTAGTTTGTTTCCCGGTCTTCCGTCATGCCTCGCGCTGCTTCGCCGCTATAAACAATGGCTGCGCGGATGTTCTTGCTCAGGACTTTGTTCTTGCCGCTCACACTATTTTCGAATCCGACGCAACGTTTCTTCGCTTCCAAAATCAAGTCGCGCGCTTCCTTGAGCTGCGCTGGATTGATCGAATTGAGACTGTACCCTTTGTACTTCAACGCGGCGCCGATCATATCGCGTGGGTTGTCAATCAAGGCAAATCGTCCCGGCTGCTGCTTTGGATCGAAAACAACGCCCCATGTGTTTGGGAGATGCTGTCCGCGACGATGCCGCACGTACAGTCCCACCGTGCCCCATTGATACGCGACCGTGTGCTTGTTGCCCGGATCGTAAGAAGGATTGCGGAATTTTTCGTCGAGATTGCTGAGGTTCGGAATGTTCTCGTGACGGAGCGGAGCGATGAGATTCAACTTGATCAGTCCGGGCACGGTGTGATCCGGGGGCACGACGACGTCGTACAACGATGCGCCGCCGCCGCGCAACTTGGCCATCATCGCCGCTTCCTCTTCGTACAAATCGATTGTTACCTTGCAATCAAACTGCTTCTCAAAATCAGCCACGACATCGGGATCGATATATTCGCTCCAAATGAACAAGTTGAGTTTGCCTTGCGCAGCCCAGGCCGCTCCGGTTAATGAGAGCCAGCAAAGAACCAGAACGATTCTCAGGGCGGCCATTAACCTGGCGCATAAAGCCCCTCTCCCTATCGGATGGGGCGAGGGAATGTTTTTGCGTAATCTAATCGATTCACACTCATCCAAGGAATACGCGCCCGCATCTTTTCCCTCGCCCCATCCGATGGGGAGAGGGTTAGGGAGAGGGGCCGCTTTTTGCCTTCGCCAGCCACAGTTCACAAGGAAGTTCATCGAAAGTTTCATGGGCTGTACTTATACCTTTCGATTGCGTTGAAGCAAGGTCACAGTCACTGCTGCCAGCGCCGATGCGGCAATCATCAAGGTCGAGAGCGCGTTAATATCCGGTGTAATGCCGCGCTTGACCGACGAGTAAATCAGAATCGGCAGTGTGGTCGATCCGGGGCCGCTCGTGAAAAAGCTCACGACGAAATCGTCCAGGCTCAAAGTGAACGCAAGCATTGCGCCCGCCAGAACGCCAGGGATCATTAGTGGAAAAGTGACGCGCCAGAACGTTTGCCAGCCATTGGCGCCCAAGTCATGCGCCGCTTCCTCCAGGGCCGGATTCAGGCCGGCCAATCGGGCGCGCACGATGATGGCCACAAATGGGATTTGAAATGTGACGTGTCCCAACACCATCGTGGTCATGCCGAGCTGAAAGAGCCCGGACCATTGACGAAGCAGCGAATAGAGAAGCAGCAACGAGACGGCCATGACGATATCGGGGATGAAGACCGGCAGATAAAGAATCCGTGAGACGAAGCGGTGACCGCGAAACCGGTAACGGTTCAGTCCGAAACCGAGCATTGTTCCCAGAACGGTTGCGATAACTGTGCTGCATATAGCAAGCAATAGCGAGTTGCGCGCTGCGGATAAGGCCTGCTCGTTTGCGAGGAGCGTGCGATACCAATGCAGCGTGAAGCCTTGCCAGCCTGCTCCGTGGCGTGCGGCGTTGAATGAGAACACAACGACGATCGCAATCGGCGCATACAAAAAGGCGTAAATGACCGCCGCCGAAGTCGTCAGAGTTTTAGAGCGCGCATGCACGACATGGAACGATTGACCGCACCTTATTCACGTCCGGAGGATCAGGAACAATGGGCTGTGCGTCGGCGCGACAGCGTCTTGGACTGCGGCAGTCCTCTGCCGCTTTGGATGCTGCGGCCAGAAAGCGCCAGACGACTGGCGCACTCCAAAACCTGGCGGCATCAGTTTGTCCCAGTTCATTGACAGCATTCACAGGATATTTAACTCGTCATCGCCTGTGTGCCGCGCCATGAGCCACAAGGCCAACATCGCAACCAACAGGCTCACCATGGCCACCGCCGAGCCGAAGGGCCAATCCGACGCGGCGCCAAATTGTTGTTGAATCGCATTCCCCAGCAGCATCGTTTTCGCCCCTCCCAATAAATCCGGAATCACAAATTGTCCCATGGCCGGCAGGAAGACTAGAATGAATCCCGCGGTCAGCCCAGGCTTGATCTGCGGCACGATGCCATGCCGAAAAGCACTCACGCGATTCGCGCCCAGGTCCATCGCCGCTTCTACCAGGCTCCAATTCAATTTCTCGACTGATGCGTAGATGGGCAAGACCGCGAAGGGCAGAAAATCACAAACCATACATAGGGACACCGCAAACAATCCCGGATAAAGCCCCTCGTCGGCCTCAGCCAAACCAAAGAGAGCGGCGACTTGAGTCAGCGAGCTTTCGGGTCCGAGCAACATTTGCCAGGCATACGTGCGAATGAGCAAGTTGGTCCAGAGCGGAACCACCACGAGCGTGAGAGCGAGGTTCTTATATCGGCCTTTGCATGAGGCAATAAAGAACGCCAGTGGCAGGCCAGCGGACAAACAAAGCATCGCTGTCGTCAGCCCCAGGAGCACGCTCCTCGCGATTATCAGTGGATACAATGAATCGAATCCCAAAAGACCGAAGCCAGCCAAACGCCGGTAATTCTCGAATGTCCATGCCCCGCCTACCGTTCCGTACTCGCCACGCGACAGAAGGCTAATGAGCGCAATGAGCGCGAGAGGGCCGAGGAACAAGGCGCCTAACCAGGCGAGGCCGGGGCCAACACTGGCCCCGGTTCGCAGCGAGTACGCGCGC
This sequence comes from Verrucomicrobiota bacterium, assembly GCA_016871515.1. Classification (GTDB taxonomy): domain Bacteria; phylum Verrucomicrobiota; class Verrucomicrobiia; order Limisphaerales; family SIBE01; genus SIBE01. The sequence goes on along the minus strand of VHDE01000019.1, from coordinate 27,698 downwards.
GGCGTCAGTGTCTCGCCATGATGAACCGCGGTTTGAAGGTTTGCCCTCATTGCGTTAATCATCCAGCAGAATTAACGCGTCGGACCGAAGCTGCACTTGGATTTCCTCGCCAGCGTGCAGTCCTTGATGACCGACCCGAGTGTTTAACACCCAGGCTTTGAGCATCCCACCAGCTGCTTCCAAGTGATACTGGGTTTCGGAGCCTGTGTAAATCAGCTCGGCCACACGCGCAGGAAAGCAGTTCGCGTTGTGCGGATTTCGGTCGACACGCAGAGCGACTTTTTCCGGGCGCACGGCCAACGTGCATGCATCTCCTGGACTTAGGGGGCGAGCCGATGGACCCAGATCCATTTCAAGATTGCCAAACTTCGTTCGCACTTCCAACCGGCCACCCGTCCGCCCCTGCACCGCCGCCTCCAGGATGTTGCAGGAACCTAGAAATTGCGCGATGAACCGAGTCCGGGGCCGTTCGTACAAATCGCAACCCGCGCCCAGTTGCTCGATCCGTCCCGCGTTCATTACCGCGATGCGATCGCTCATGACCAGCGCTTCCTCTTGGTCGTGCGTTACGTAAATGAAGGTCGTGCCGAGACGCTGCTGGAGCGCGTGCAATTCAAGCTGCAGTTGTTTTCGAAGCTTTAGATCGAGGGCGCCCAAAGGTTCGTCGAGCAAGAGAACCTGTGGCTGATTCACAATCGCCCGAGCCAAGGCCACGCGCTGCATTTGACCGCCCGAGAGCTGCGATGGACGCCGGCTGGATAGTTCGGAGATCTCGACTAACTCCATGATCTCGCTGACGCGCCGAGCGCGTTCCGCGGGCGGCGTTTTTTTCATCCGTAAACCGAACTCGAGATTCTCGCGAACGTTTAGATGAGGAAAGAGAGCGTAAGATTGGAAAACAGTATTGACCGGTCGCTTGTGTGCCGGAAGGCCGGCTGCATCCTGCCCGGCGATGCGCAGGATGCCCTCGTCTGGAATATCAAGGCCGGCAATGATGCGCAGCAACGTCGTCTTGCCGCACCCGGACGGACCCAGCAGCGAAAAAAACTCTCCGCGACGTACGCTTAAGCTTACTTGTGCTAACGCCGTTACATCTCCGAATCGCCGGCTGATCTCTGCCATCTCTATGGCCGGCGTGGGCGCAGAGGTTGCTACGGGGTCGGCTTTTCTCTTCAGCTCGGCGGTCAAGTGCACGAGCAGAGCCTTTAGCAGATAGCCGCCGAATGGCCATAAAAATTACCGCCCGTCAAGACACACCCTGTTTAATCGGCTTGGCATTGGCCATGCTTCGTATAGAACAACCGGTATGCCGTTCTCCTCGCGATTTGAAGCTTCGTTGGTTTATGCCGCGACCATCCATTCGGGACAGGTTCGCCGCAAAACGGGGATGCCCTACATCGCTCACCTCCTAGGCGTGGCGGGTATTGTCTTGGAATTTGGCGGCAATGAGGAAGAAGCCATTGGCGCGCTCCTGCACGATGCGGTTGAGGATGCCGGTGGCAAATCTCGACTCCACGATATCGAGGAACGCTTTGGCGACGCCGTCGCTGCGATTGTTATCGGCTGCACTGACTCGGAAGTTTTTCCCCGGCCGCCCTGGCGTGAGCGCAAGGAAGCTTACGTGGCGCACATCCCGCAAGCTTCAGCGTCAATCCGCCTTGTTTCCGCGGCGGACAAGTTGCACAACGCCCGCGCGTTGCTGAGGACTTTGCGTTCACTCGGGGAATGTATCTGGGAACGGTACAGCGGCGGCAAAGATGGAACGCTCTGGTATTACCGCGCGCTCGTGAACGCCTTTAGATCGGCAGGCCCCACGGCCTTGGCTGACGAACTCGAACGCGTCGTCAGCGAAATCGAACAGCTCGCCAAGGCGTAATCGAGGCGCCCCTCTCCCTAACCCTCTCTCCATCCGATGAGGAGAGGGAAAAGACTTGGGCATTGGACACGTTCAGCCATCAGGCATCGACTATCGCAAAAGCTCTATTCCCTCTCTCCATCGGATGGGGTTAGGGTTAGGGTTGGGTTAGGGTTAGGGAGAGGGGCGCATTCACCAGGCGGTTGAATGGTTGAATACGCGGGACTTGTCTTCACTTTTGCCCGGCTTGTACACTCGCGCGCATGCTGCACGTTCGCTCTGTCGATTCTCTCGAACTCCCCGAATTGGAGCCGTACCGGACTATGAAGAGGTCGCTCGAACAACGGCAACAGGGCATTTTTGTAGCAGAAGGCGAAAAAGTCGTCCGGCGCTTGCTCGAAAGCTCGCTCTCGGTGCTTTCTCTCCTGCTTCCGGAGAAATGGTTTCGCGATCTGGAGCCGTTATTGAACTCGCGCCCCGAGAAGATTGACGTTTTTCTCGCGGAGAAACACCGCTTGGAACAACTGACCGGCTATTCAATGTACCAAGGAGTGCTGGCCATTGGCAAAGTTCCAGATCCCATCGCACTCTCAACCATCCTAAAGAACCGGCCTCGCCCTTACTTGTTAGCCGCCGTGGACAGTCTTTCCAGCGCGGAAAACCTCGGAGCTGTGGTCCGTAACTGCGCAGCGTTCGGCGTCCAAGCTCTCTTGGTCGGTGAAACATCCAGCAGCCCCTATCTGCGCCGAGCTGTCCGGAGCTCGATGGGAACAATCTTCCAATTGCCGGCGATTGAAGTGGCCAATCTCGCGCAAGCGCTCCAGCAATTGAAATCGCGCGACATCCACGTCATTGCCGCTCACCCTCACGCTGAAGGGAAGACGCTGGCTCAAGCTGATCTCGCCGGTGATTGCTGCGTCGTCTTCGGGAGCGAAGGTTACGGCATTAGCACAACCGTTTTGGACGCGTGCACAACCGCCGTCGCCGTCCCCATGGCGCACCCGGTTGACTCATTGAACGTTGGAAGTGCCGCGGCGGTGTTTCTTTATGAGGCTTTGCGGCAGCGAGGGAAAATGTGACTGACTGGTTGAAGCGTGTTTGAACGCAACTGCGACTCCGCCCACCGGCCCGTCGTCTGATAGGACAGTGCGTCCCGCCTGTCCAAGCGTTGACGTGCACCAGGGCACGCGGGACGCCTGTCCTACTCTAGCGGCAGTAAAAGGTCCTCGCGTCGGCCGTTGCGCCAAAGTGTGAGTTTTACTTTGTCACCCGGCGCGTGCTTGAGGCGCACATTGGCCAGAAAGTGACTTTCGTCCGCTGGGACCGGTTCGCCGTCCAGCGCGAGGATGATGTCGCCATCTCTCAGCCCGGCCCGCTTCGCCACTTGCCCTTGGCCAAAAACCCATTTCACGAATAAGCCCGAGTCGTTTTCCGGAACCTTTCGCTTTGTTTTCTCCTCATTCATGAGCGGAATCGTCCAGAGCCCCGGACGAAAACTCCAGGACGATTCGCGCCAGCTTAAATCCGATTCCTTCCAGGAACCGCTTAATGCAATTCTTTTGGGCAGCGTCTGAACGCCACGCCTGACAGTCGTTTCAAGCTGTGTCTCGACGGCTGCATTGTGCAGCACCCACTGGATGTCCGCTTGGGAAATGAGCGCTTGGCCATTCATGAGGACGAGTTCATCGCCCGGTTTGATGGCAGCTCGTTCCGCGGGCGACCTCGGAAGCACCTTCTCGACGCGGAGACCATCATCGACATCGATTTTCAAACCGATGTTTTCAGGCAGCGGATAAATCCAAATGTCGGAGGAACTCAGTCGTTTCTCCTGATACTTCACTTTCCGAAGGCGCTCGCCTGCCATGTGGCAATGAATGCAATTCTTCGCCGTGGTTAGGCCAACCGCGCGATCTTCCAAACCAGGAATCTGTTCGGCCACGGGATATTGCGGCTTTGCCCCAACTTTGCCTGCAAGCTGGCCGCGGTTGGATGGGTAAGCCTTATGCAATTCGAGCGCGCGCTCGATCGCCTTCTTGAAGGAAGGAATCGAGATGTGTGTCGCGGCGTTCTTCTTGTCTCCGGCCCGCGTGCCGTATCGGCCGCAGATCGTTCCGCTGGCATTGAGGAAAAAGGCAGCCCAGCTTTGATCGTAATCGAATTGAAAAAGATGCAGATCGACGCCTTTCATTTGCACGAGACGCACGCAGACAAATTGCTGTTCGCGCTTCTGAAGTTCCGCGTCCTGACGAACAACCTGTTCGTCTAAACTTTTGCAGGCAATTCACGGAACGCAGCGGAAGAGAACCAGCAGTGGCTTGCCTGTTTCTTTGGCGCGCGCTTTGGCTTGCTGAAGGTCATCATAGATCCAATGGGCGCCGACGCTGTCTTTGAGCGCGTCCCGCAGGTCTGAGGCCGCTTGCGCAAGGTGACTTGCTGTGATGAGAAGAGAAAGAGTGACGATGAATCATTTCATCAATTGACTTTCGTTGCAACAATCGACTGGAGCCGCTTCAAATCCGCGTTGTTCGCGGTTCGAACCGAATTGATTACTTTGATGGCCAGCGTTCGCGGATCGCGCCACTTGATGACGTCCGAGTGGCCGTCGGCAAACGAGAAGTTGCATCCGCTATTGTGCCACATCGCGGGAAGATTCATCCAAATGTCCCCTTCGGGGGCGAAGCCATAATGCCCGTCGTCAATGCTGTTCTGGTGTTCGTCGAGAAAAACAAAAGCTTGCGAGGGCGGCGGCGAAGCAATTTCGGAAGTCTTCAGGTTCACTTTGTAGCCCTTTTGATTGTGAAATACGAGACCGACATCGACACCATTCATGTAACCGTTCATTGCATAACTGCGAACCCGTAAATATTTCTTCCCGCCGATTGTCGAGCGTCCGACATCACTCGGGCAACGATAGATCGCGGTTGATGAATTGTAGGGAAACAAAGTCCCTTTCTCGATCAGTGTCTTGTTGGTCGAGTCCACGTGGCTATCTTGCATGTAACCAAGAATCCACGAGCGCGAGCCCGGGCCGACGTTGGGATCATTCGAGATGATCTTGTCGTGATTGTCATCGGCGTACATGGTCCAACAAAGCTGTAGTTGCTTGAGATTGCTCAGGCAGACTGTCTGTTGGCCCTTGAGCTTCGCCTTGCTCAACGCGGGCAAAAGCATCCCAGCAAGGATCGCGATGATCGCAATCACGACCAAGAGTTCAATCAGCGTAAATGCGCAGCGGTTGCGGCATAGTTTCATGTCAATCCTTTCTTCGTTCCAACCAGCACGCCGCAGTGAATCAAGGTAGGAACCACGTCGGCGGTCACAAGTCCAGCGGCCTCCATCCAATCACGGTATTCGGCCGCGCTGTAAGCTCGACCTTCCGTGACACTGAACAACGCGGCGGAATATAGCGCAATGGCTGGCGGACCGTCGAGACTGTCGTTAAGGAAAACATCGTGAATCAAGAGTCGCCCCCCGGTGGGAAGCGTGTCCGCGCAACGCCTCACCAAACTCCGGCCTTCTGGCACATCCCAATCATGCAGAACATTCGACAGCAAAACGACGTCGATGCCGGAAGGGAATGAACCGGCAAACATGTCGCCGGCCCGGCATTCCAAACGGTCTGCCACACCGTATGCCATCGCAAATTCCGCGGCGACTTTCAGCACCTCGGGCCGATCCAGCACGATCGCCTGCAGTTGCGGATTCTTCTGCAGAAACGCGATGCTATAAATTCCGGCGCCTCCGCCAACGTCCAAAAGCGTCCGCTCGCTTTGCAATGGAATTCGCTCAGCCAGGAGCGGCGCGACGTTCTTCGCGCGTCCCGCCAAGGCCAGGGTTAGCGACCGAGCGCTCGCTTCTTTCTCCATCGCGGAGTCCATGCCTTCTTTGTAAATGAAGGCGGCGCCGGGTTCAGCTGCTTTGAAGCCAGCCGGGCGATTCGATTCCAATCGTTCAATCATGAGCTGAACGCCCGGCGATTTCGCAGCCAAACCGATGTAATCACTGACGTCGAAAGCCGCGCCGGGCACAAGGTGTTCCCGCGCCAGCGGTGAAAGATCGAATCGTCCCTCGCCATCTTTGAGGAGCAGTCCCATAGATTGCAGAGCGGTCAATAATACATTCGCGGGACGTTCGGCCAAACCTAAGGCGCGACGCAAGTCGTCGAACGAAAGAGCGCGTTCCGACAAGCGTCCGAACAGGTTGAAATGCGTGACCGCCACCGCGAGCAACTCCGTCCCGTAATTGCCGCGGAACATTTCAAAAATAGGCGTGGGATCGATGCCCGGGCGTGCGATTGCTGACAGACATCGTTCTTTGTTCGCGAGAGTGGCGGCTGGAATGTTCATAGCGGATTCATTTCCAGAGTGACGCTGCAAACCAGTTTTGTCAGCACATCTCGCACATCTCGATAGCCGATCGCAATCGACGTTTGGTCGAGTGCGCAACGAACGGCCGGACTCGAAACACACGATATTGGCCACGAACCCATTGGGCATTCGTCTGCGCGACAGCGTCTTGGACTGCGGCAGTCCTCTGCCGCTTTGACTCGCTGTTTCCCAAAAGCGCCAGAGGACTAGAGGACTGGCGCAGTCCAAAACCTGGCGGCCTGAGATCGCCCCCGGTTCATCGAATGAGGCGGAGAAGGCCGCCATGACACTGCATGGAAACACAAAGGCCCGCACGCCGAATCTTGATCGCCTCGCCTCCTAGGGAATGCGCTTCGACCGCGCTTATTGCAATTCCCCAGTTTGCGCTGCATCGCGGCAATCTTTCCTCACTGGCGTTCAGCCACCGTGGAAACCGTTCGTGGACCCGGCCCGCATTTGGTTAAACAGTTCTTGCTTGCCGTTCGGCGCCGCGGACTCAGACAGTGCGGGAAGATAGACCAGCGCATTGCGCTCGGGATGCGTAGGACAGCGCGTCTCGCCTGTCTTTATTTATTCTTTGTTGGTGTACGCAAGTGCCGGACAGGCGGGACGCCTGTCCTACGACGCAGCTTCAGGGGCGCCTTTCTCCAGCTTCTTCGTTATCTGCGCTATCGGCGAAATCCGCGGTTCCAAGCCGATCACCACCAGCGAAAGTTCGGGTCCGGCGCCGGCCCCTGTTGCCAGCCGATGTACTCCTTCGGGAAAATGTAATTCTCCACGTGCCCATCGCCAAAGAGCATGTTGTACGTTCGGCGGCCCTTGTAATTGTGCCAGACGCTCTTTGGGTCGTTGACGTCGCGCGAACCGTTCCAGTGCCAATCACCTTGAACAATTTTGTTCGAAGGATTTTTGGCGATCTCGCTCGTCTTAATCGGGAGCGATTCCTTTGAGCCGCGCACGGCGCGTGAATCTCCCGTGACATGTTTCACCCGATACCAATCCACCGACCACATCGGCAAATAACTGTTGCCCCATCCGTCCCAGCACGTTTTGGCTTGCGGCCAATAGGAATCGCCTTTGTCGGCTGGGCAACGAAAGACTTCGACGGTCTGGCAGTAAAGGTTCAGGGGGCGGTTGGTTTCTGGAAAAGTCTTGAAGTCGGCAAATCGCCAGGGCCATGGACCTTTGTTGCCGTGGATGCGCCCGCCTGCTGATGCCCAATCGTCGTGCGTGGGATAGAAGTCGGCGTTGTCATCGGCATAGAGGTGATAGCCGAGCCCGATCTGGCGCTCATTGCTGACGCACTTGATCCTAAGGGAATTGGCTTTCGAACGGGCCAGCGCCGGCAAGAGCATGCCCGCGAGAATCGCAATAATTGCGATGACCACCAGCAGTTCGATCAGCGTGAAGGCCGCTGTCCGATTGATTCGCATAATACAGTCTCCATGATTGTCACCTGTCTGCAGCATAATGCTGCGCTTCTCCGATTACATCCAGTGAATCACTCGCGGACGAGCCGCAGGGAGTTGACGTCGAACCAAGCTTCGCCTCGCGGCGCGCTTAGTTCGCATACGAGAACCAGATTCCTCACTGGCTCGGCTATCGAGAATTGGAATTGCAACGGAACCCACTCGCCAGCCGCGATCGACTGCGGGCCGACTTGCGTTCCCGAAATTCTCAGACAGACTCCGCCGTTGACCACCCCTTGCACTCGAGCGCGTCCCTCGAATCGATAGCGTCCGCGGCCGAGCAAAACTGAGGAACGCCACGAGCCCACTCCGCCACCGCGATTGGCCGTGACATGAAGCAGGCTTCCGTCTTTCTCGTCGGTTCTATTAAACCGCAGTGTTCCCCCTTGCTGTCCGGTATGAGGCCTCCAATTTGACAACCTGGCACTGCCGTCGCGGTCGAATTGAATCGGCTCCTGGACTTGCGGTGATTGCCGCGGCTCGGTTAAGAGGCGTTTGACGATTCGCGTCCGTTCAATCATGCGCCGCCGGAGATTCGACACGGCTCTGTCATGCTCGTCCTCCAGATCATAGGAGGCCAAGGTCGGCCGGATGCGTTGCGCCAATTCCCCCAAGCGTTTCGTCAAACGCTCCTCGTCAAAAATGTTTGCCTGCAGCTCATCGAGGCGCTTGAAGTAAAGTTGATAACCTTGCGGGGTGTTCAACACCGCGCGCGCCACCATTCCATCTGGATGCAATCTGGCCGGATCGATCGGCGCCTCAACACTAAATCTCCCCTGCGGCCAACCAAACATCTGGTCGAGCCCGTGCGGCATAAAAACCATGCGATCGGTTTCCAGGTCGTGAAACACTCGATAGTTATTTCGGTTTAAAGCATAACCATCCCAATGACACGTCATCATTTCCAGAGCGAGAAAGGTGATGAACCGGTCCATGTCCAGCACTTCATTTAGGCGTTGCCATTGGTTGGTGCCGGCAGGTGTCGTCGCGGCTGTGATCAGGCGTTCCAACCCCGCCCGGTCATCTGGATGATCGCCCGAATTAACGCCCAAGTCTCCATTGATGTCCTGGACAAAACCGCTGTCATAAAGATTGCCTTTGACGTTTTTGAAATACCGTTTGAGAAAGGTTTTGCCAAAGCCTTCGGTCAGGACATAAAGGCCGAGATCGCGCCCATTAATCAAGACCGTGGCGTGATCGGCGCGCGGAACTGGAACGTCAGCGGCGTCAAACATCTCGCGGGTCAGGGCCTCGGATAGATACGACGGATCTTGAACGGAATTGTTCAGCGAGATTTTGGTGTAGCCGTGAAATTGCTGGTCATTCGCGTGCTTGGAAAAATTCAGCGTCAGCGCCGGCTTGTCATCGAAATGCCGAAAGCTCCCTGCGGCGCCTTTCAAGTGGATGGCGACATTTGTGTAAGTCACGCCGCCTTCCCGCACCGTCGCGAAAACCTCCGGCCGGCCCTGAGGCGAACCACGCTGGCCTTGCCACCAATAACCGCGCAGTTTTTGGACGTCCCGCGAGCCGATTTCGATTTGGATGCGCCAAAGGTCACTGGGCACTTCCGAGGTTGCAGCGCGCACCTGCGTGGGCGGTCGTTGAAATCGTCCGGGTTGCTGGAAGGCGACTCGCTGCCTCGGCGGAGGCTCGAATCGGTCCCGAAAGAATCCGTACCGGACAAACACGATGACCGTGAATGCGGTCCAAACAACGACTCTCGACCAGCGCCGAAAGTTCGATGTTTTCTTCCCTGTTTCGATATCCATACCCGAGCCAAGGGACTGTTGCCCGGGCGAGAGATAAAAGCAAGAATATGGTAGGACAGCGCGTCTCGCCCAGTGCATCCCGAAGTTGTCGGCAGCGGCGGGCATCCTGCCTGCCGTAGAGGGCGTGCATCTTGCCGCCCGGAGCAACGCTTGAAACGAGGAGGCTGCGTTGTAGTGCGTGCGCGTAATCCGCCGGGCAAGATGCCTCGGCTCTACGGCAGGCAGGATGCCCGCCGCTACGATTGTGCCGACAACTTCGGGACGCCTATCCTGCCAACTGCTGCCGCCGATGCTCATTTATCGAAATCGCGCTTTACAACGCAACAACTCCGGATAACCTTCCGAAAAATCATACGAACTATGCGTATCACTCTTTCTTCGGTAGCAGCCGTTGCAGCTATGGTTATTTTGACTTCCGGATGCGCGGGGCCAGAACGCAAGCTTGGTCGCGGCATGCGCAACGTCTCTGAATTTGCCCGCATGGGGGAAGTCCGCCGCTCGATGGAACAGACTTGGCTTTGGGATCAACCCGATGGTCCCTTTACGAGGGGTTTGATCCGCGGTTTTAACCGCAGCCTGGCGCGCACCGCGGTGGGCGCCTACGAAATTGTCACCTTCCCCTTCCCGAGTTACGATCCGGTCTTCTATCCGGAAGCGAATGTTCATCCCGATAGCTATCGTCCAAATCGAATCGCCGATCCGGTCTTTGGTCCTGATTCTGCGTTGGGTTTCAGCGGCGGCGACATTGCGCCCATGATTCCCGGCAGCCGGTTTCGCATTTTCGACTACTAAATTGCTGGCTTCCCTTGGCGCCAACACGGACGGCTGTGTTGGCGCTTTTTTGTTTCCGCCGAAAGTGCGTTCAACCTGAACGGGCGGTGTAACCACTAATGAACACTAATAAACACGGATCCCGCAGAGCTTCGGGTTTTGATCCGTTGACTCGGGGGATGAAGCTCGATTCAGTTCAAGATTCGCGTCAATTCGTGTCCATCTGCGGTCCGTTGGTTCCGAACCGCCGGATTCAGTCTTCATGACAGTGGAACGATCATCTCCCTGCAAGGTCAACCTGCTGCTGAACATCCTCGGAAAACGTTCGGATGGCTTTCACGAGCTTGAGACGCTGATGCAGCCCGTCCGAGTGTGCGACCATTTGCAATTCTCACGGCTGGACCGCGAAGGCGTCGAATTGACCTGTGACAACCCGACGCTCCCCATCGATTCCACGAATCTCGTGCACCGAGCCGCGACTGCTTTTTTTCAGGCTGCGAGCCTTCGTGGCGGAGTTCGAATTCACTTGCAGAAGCGCGTCCCGCTCGCAGCCGGCCTGGGCGGCGGCAGCAGCAATGCAGCAAACACGTTGCTCGGCTTAAACGAATTGTTCGGCTTTCCACTCGCTGCCGACCGATTGACGAGTGCCGCGGCTTCCCTTGGTTCCGATGTCCCATTCTTCCTTCAGCCCTGTGCGGCGCTCGCGACGGGCCGCGGTGAACGCATCGTTCCATTGGATGCTCTTCCTGCTTTGCACGGCGCCTTCATTTTGCTGATTTATCCTGGCTTCGGGATTTCGACGGCGTGGGCTTACGGGCAGCTGGCGCGATTCCCGGAAGCGCTCAATGGTGAACCTGGACGCGGACAGAAACTGATTGCTCTGCTGCAAGAAGAAGATCTCTCCGTTGCATCGAAAAGCTTTTACAACTCACTCGAGGCGCCAGCGCTCAAGAAATATCCGTTGCTGGTGATGTTCCAGGAATTCTTGAGGAGCAACGGCGCCACAGCAACGTTGATGTCCGGAAGTGGTTCGACAACCTTTGCCATCACGCGCGACGACGCTGGCGCCAGAGCCCTGGCCGAAATGTTTAAACGGAAATTCGGCGAAACACACTGGCTCGCCGTTGTGCCACTCTAGTAGGACAGGCGTCCCGCCTGTCTAACTCAGTTGGACTCGTCCGGTCCCCAGCGAATTCGTGACGGATGTGGTCCAGGGAAAACGAACCTACGCGGAAGCTTTGCGCAAGCCGGCCAATCACATCACTTCAAGCTATTGCGGATGTTTGCGGCAATCGCGTCCCGTACGGGACTGAGTGAGAATAGCCCGGCGTTTCAAGGCCGTTTCAAGGCCGGGAGAGTGAGAGAGAGCATGTGAACCCCGAAAGGGACGGCTGAACGTCGTTGGGAGATCCAGACGATTAAATCGTCCCTCGGGACTGGAAACATCTGGCCAATCAGTTCCCGTCGTTGAAACGCCGGGCTAATTGTCAGCTGTCCCTGCAGGACAACTATTCGCGCAGAGCGACCTTGAATTACTGAAAAGCATGAGCGCACCGCACGGTCCTGTCATCGGTGACAGTTTCAGGGCTCAAGCGAACGGTTGAACCGAAGCCCAATCACTGATTGAATAGCAACCGCCGTATCGTAGAACAGTTGAGCCGATGCTATGCAAACTCATTTCTCATCGATCTATTCGCACGGATTTATCCGAGCGGCGGTCGCTGTTCCGGCTCTGCGCGTCGCTGACCCAGAGTTCAATCTGGCAAGAACGATTGAATTGGCCCGCCGCGCCTCAGCGAACCATGCTGCGGTTACTCTCTTTCCGGAACTCGGCCTTTCGGCTTATTCGAATGAGGACCTTTTTCACCAGGACGCGTTGCTGAGCGCGGCGAAAGACGCTCTGGCCAAGCTCGTGCAAGAAAGCCGGGCTTTATCTTCAATCATCGTTGTGGGCGCGCCATTGCGAATCGAGGCCAAGCTTCTTAATTGCGGTATTGTTATTTATCGCGGGCGTGTCCTGGGGGTTGCGCCAAAGACCTATTTGCCGAATTACCGCGAGTTTTACGAACGGCGGCAATTCACTCCAGGCCGGCAGGCGCTCAATTCCGACTTCGAGCTATTCGGCGAACGCGTGCCACTGGGCAATGACCTCGTGTTCGACGCGAGCAATATCGAAGGCTTCCGGCTGCATGTGGAAATCTGTGAAGATGTCTGGACGCCAATTCCACCCAGCAGCTACGCGGCGCTTGCGGGCGCGACCATTCTCGCCAACCTCTCCGCGAGCAACATCACCATTGGCAAAGCCGAATATCGCCGCAACCTCTGCGCCTCCCAATCCGGAAAATGCGTCGCGGCGTATCTTTATTCCGCGGCCGGGCCCGGGGAATCGACCACTGACCTAGCGTGGGATGGCCAAGCCTTGATCTATGAAAACGGAGAATTGCTGGCGGAAGCAGAGCGCTTCGCAGACACCGAACAAGTGATCATGGCCGACATCGATGTGGAACGCCTCCTGCAAGAACGTATGCGTTTGACGAGCTTCAGCGATTGCGCGCACGACTGTCGTGAGCGGGTTCAGAGCGCGCGTCTTGTGCCATTCGAGTTTCAGGTCCCGGACGCCGAAGTTCGCTTGCGGCGTGAAATCGCACGATTTCCGTACGTGCCGAGTGATCCGCAAAAGCGGGACGAACGCTGCTTCGAAGCTTACAACATCCAAGTCCACAGCTTGTTGAAGCGTCTTTCCAGCGCTGAGTTGAATAAGGTCGTCATTGGCGTCTCGGGCGGACTCGACTCCACGCAAGCGCTGATCGTCGCGGCCAAAACCATGGACCGGATGAAACTCCCGCGCCGGAACGTTCTTGCCTGCACGATGCCAGGATTCGCCACGAGCGAACTAACGCTCGGAAATGCGCGCCGCCTCATGCTCGCACTTGGCGTTACGGCGGATGAAATTGATATCAAGCCCGCTTGTCATCAAATGTTCCGCGACATCGGCCATCCATTTGGCAAAGGTGAACCGGTCTACGACATCACGTTCGAAAACGTCCAAGCCGGCGAACGCACGTCGCATTTATTTAGGCTCGCCAACATGCGCAACGCGCTCGTCCTAGGCACGGGCGACCTGAGCGAGCTGGCGCTCGGCTGGATGACTTACGGCGTCGGCGATCACATGTCGCATTACAACGTCAACGTGTCGGTGCCGAAAACGCTCATTCAACATTTGATCCGCTGGGTGGTGTTATCAAAGCAATTCGACTCGAAGGCCAATGAAGTGCTGCTTTCGATTCTCGACACGGAGATTTCACCGGAGCTGGTTCCACATGCTGACGGCGCATCGAGCAAGCCGGCGCAGAGCACGGCCGATAAAGTCGGCCCATACGAACTCCAGGACTTCAATCTCTATTACATCACGCGATTTGGTTTTCGTCCGAGCAAGGTCGCTTTTCTCAGCCATCATGCGTGGAGCGATAAGAACAAAGGCGTTTGGCCAGACTTATTGCCTTCCGAAAAGCACAATCAATATGACTTGGCCACGATCAAGAAATGGCTCGAAGTTTTTGTGCAGCGCTTTTTCAAAACCAGCCAATTCAAACGTTCGGCCATTCCCAACGGTCCGAAAGTCGGATCAGGCGGCTCGCTTTCGCCCCGCGGCGACTGGCGGGCGCCGAGCGATTCCGAGGCGGTTGTCTGGCTCAAGGAGCTGCGGGAAAATGTCCCTGGCAATGCTTAAGGCGCGACGGCAAGTCTTTGAAGGCTTTCCATGAACCGCGAGGTAGGGCTGCGGTGCTCCGCAGCCTGCGAACCGTCATTGCGGCGGCGCAGCAACGCCGCCCTACCACTTGTTGGTTCATCGTCGCAATGCGCCTTAGAAAGAACGTGAAGGCTCCCCATGAACAGGTCGTAGGATAGGCATCCCGCCTGTCCAGCATCTGCGCACACCAAAAGCAGGACAGGCGGGACGCCCTGTCCTGCCGGGTCGGTTAATCAACGCTGCTGACGATGTAGCCGCCGGATTTCTCATCGGCTTTTAATTTCAACAGGCCGCGCTTTTCCACCTCTCGCAGCAGATCATTGAAAGAACGGAATCCATAATAGCGTTCGTTGAAACCAGGGTTGCGGCGCTTGATGGTTTCTTTGATCATCGAACCCCAGATGCGTTCGTCTTTGTTGCGCTCCGCCGCAATCGCATCGAGCGTTTTCACGACCACATCCACCGCTTCGGACGGGTCGGGCCCTTTCGCTGGCTGCGCCTGAGCTTTCACGACCGCCGCGGCCACTTTGCTCCGTTGCCGGGCCTTGGTCGGCGCCTCGCGCACGAGATCGTCGTAGTAAATAAACTCGTCGCAATTGCTGATGAAGATGTCGGCCGTCGAATTCTTGACGCCAACGCCGATTACCGTTTTCGCGTTCTCGCGCAACTTGCTCACCAAAGGTGAAAAATCAGAGTCCCCGCTGATGATGGCAAACGTATCGACATGACTCTTGGTGTAACAGAGATCCAGCGCATCGACTACCATCCGAATGTCTGCTGAATTCTTGCCGGACTGGCGGAGATGAGGAATCTCGATCAGCTCGAACGCGGCTCCATGCAAATCGCGTTTGAACTCTTTGAAGCGATCGAAATCACAGTAAGCTTTCTTGACGACGATGTGCCCTTTCAGGAGAAGACGTTCGAGCACCTTCTCGATATCGAAGCGCGGGTACTGGGCGTCTTGCGCGCCGCGCGCTATGTTCTCCAAGTCGAGAAATACCGCCATCGTCGCGTCGGATTCGTCGTGAGCATTCATCGATTGTTGTGCGTTTCGAGTTATTGCGCTTAGGTTATCGCGGTATCACCGGCAGCACCAAGCGCGAGGGGCGCTCCGCATCATGATAAATCGTCTGCGTGGCCTTGAGCAGTTCCGTGTCCGTGCCGAATGGTTTGCCGCTATTCGGATTCCGATCGAAGCGCGGAAAGTTGCTGCTTGAAACCTCAGCGCGGATGCGATGGCCGCGTTTGAATAAGTTGCTCGTCACCCAAAGATCGATTTCATACCGCTGAACTTGGCCAGGCTCGATCAGATTTGGCTTGTCCATGCCTTCACGGTATCGCGCTCGGATAATGCCATCGCAGAGATTGTAAGCTTTGCCATCCGGATGCACGTCCATGAGTTTCGCAGTGAAGTCCGTGTCGCGCGCGGTCGAGGCTGCATAAAGAATCATTTTGACTGGCCCCGTCACTTCAACGTCGGCCTCGAGCGGCGAAGTCGTATAAACGAGAATGTCGTTGCGCTCTTCAATTTTGGTTTGATCAAACGGGCCGGCCGCGGCGCCCACGAGATTGTTGCCGCCCAGAGTTGGCGCCGGATTGGCAGCATCATAAATGAACGTATCCGCTTTCTCTGTCTCAGGTTTTGTGGCGCTCAATGCTCCGTCGCCCTTGATTGAATTCGCGCCGCCGCCGCTGTGGAGGAAATAATTCGCAAATTGCGTGCGTTTGAGTGGCCATTCATTCTCACCCCGCCAACGATTTTCACCCATGACGAACAGATAATAGGCCGGCCAATCTTCGATGCCCGTTTCTTTGCCCTGCAGCCAATATTGAAACCAGCGAAATTGGAGATCGCCAACATTGAGCGCCGCTTCGCTTCCGAAATCGAGTTCGCCAACCTTCCTCACGCCAACCCCATGCGCCCACGGTCCCAAAACGACAAATTGATTGCGGCGCACTGCCCGATCCCGAGACTCGGCCCGCACGCGATCCACCAATTCGATCGTCGTCTTCGAAAAAATGTCATACCAACCGCCGATGTTGAGCGTTGGAACGGTCACATCGCGATAGCGACGATCGATCCCGCGCTTCTTCCAGTAATCGTCATAGGCCGCGTGTTGGACCCAATCGTTGATGTAAGGAACTTTTTTCTCGAACTGATCGCCCAAGGTCCGCAATGGGAGATGCCGATAGGCTTCCTGAAGTTTGTCCGAACTCAATTGAACTCCGCCGACACTCGCGCCCCAGCCCATCAACAAGGCAAGCTGAAATGCGCCCCCAGGATAAGCAATGTCATCGAAGACGTGCGCGAATGGCACGACGGGAACCATAGCCTTGAGATGCCGGCTGGCATTGGCCGCCGATGCCCATTGCGTCCACCCAACGTAGGAGCCGCCCGCCGTGCCGATCTCACCGCTCGACCACGGTTGTTTGCCAACCCATTCCTGCGTGTCAAAACCATCTTCGACGTCGTAACGAAATGGATCCCAAATTCCCTCTGAACGCCCGCGACCGCGGCAGTCCTGCACAACCATAACAAAATCAGCCGAGGTATAACGTTTGGCGTCACCAAACTTTTCGTCAGGTTTTCCGTAGGGCGAACGCATCAGAATCACCGGAAACCGTCCTTCGGCTTTCGGCCGGAAGATGTTCGCAGCAAGTTTGGTCCCGTCACGCATCGGAATCATGACGTTTGATTCGTAAATGAAGGGCTGCTCTTGGGCTGATGCAGGACCGAACGCGATCAGGCACGCACACAAAATCACACCTGATGCCAAAAGTGAGTCGAGACTGGTAAATATGTATCGGGGTTTCATCGAACAGTTCATGTCAATGTCCGGTCAGAAAGAACAGCGCTCTTACAGCGCCGCACTTCGCAGCGCGTGCCGGCTTAGCGGCGGCCGCAGAATCAGGCCGCAGGATTGATTCGGCCTTCCATCGCTTCGATTAGCCGCTGTAGCCAAGCTTCGAGCTCGCGCCGTTTCGAGCTTTCGGCCAGCAATGAGATACCTGCTTGTATCTCGGCAATGACGTGGCTGGGCATCGTAGCGATCACTGGAGTAAGTATTGCTTACCAAGTCATAGTGTCAAGAATCCCGCGTCGCAGGGCAAACGATCCGCGGCTTGCTCCCATCGCGATTAACCCGTAGAAACAGCGCGTGAAGAAGAAAATCACGCAGCCACCTGACTCGATGATGTCCGCAGCTTTGCGCCGTTATCTCTATTTTTCCGCTGCGATCACCGGCGCCGCGATCATGATCATCGAAATTCTGGGAGCGAAAATGCTGGCGCCCTTCGTGGGCACTTCCCATTTCGTCTGGACCGCGCAGATCGCCGTGACATTGGTGGCGCTGGCAACCGGCTATTATGCGGGCGGATTTCTTGTGGACCGGTCGCGAGGTTTCCGCGATTTGAGCCGTCTTTACGCGTGCATTCTTCTGGCCGCCATCTATCTCGCCTTGACGATCGTGTTCGTGGAACCTGTGGCTTACTGGTGTCTCCCCCGATTTAAGCTGGCGATGGGATCGCTCCTGGCTTCCCTTTTTTTGTTTTTTGTGCCGCTCGCGTTGCTGGCCATGGTCGGCCCGTTTTTCATTCGGGTGCTAACGCTGTCCGTCGAGACGGTCGGGGGCAACATCGGACGCCTCACCGCGATCAGCACGTTGGGAAGCGTCGTGGGAACCGTCCTTATTGGCTATGTCTTGATTCCCTTCCTGCCGAACTCCTGGACGATGTATTTGACCGCCGGCGCTTTGATGGCCTTGGTCGCCGGATTTTTTTTCAGCTGGGAAAGGAATCCTGTCGCGAGCGCCGCCGTCGTTGGAGGAATCGCTCTGGGAGGGTTGCTTGGCTACGGCGCCACAACCAAAGAAAGTGTTCGTCGGTTCGCCTCGTGGGAAGAATTGTATCGAGCCAATTCCAATTTCGGCCTGCTGCAAGTCTTGCAAACGAAACAAGGAGACAAGCGCTATTACCTCAACGATCACCTCGTTCAAAACACGTACGATCCGGCGGAGAAGAAAAGCCTGGCGCTCTTCACTTACATGCTGCACGGGTTGGCACATGCTTATACGCCGCGCATAGAGACAGCCCTCTGCATCGGTTTAGGCGTTGGGATTGTGCCGATGCAATTCGTGCGCGACGGAATCAAAGTGGATGTGGTGGAAATCAACCCGGCCGTCGTGAAGGTGGCGACTAACTACTTTGATTGCGACGCGAGCATGCTAAATTTGGTGATCGGTGACGGCCGTTACTTTGTCCGCCAAGCCAAGAGCCAGTACGATACCATCGTGCTCGACGCGTTTCTGGGTGACTCGTCACCGTCGCATTTGATGAGCCGCGAGGCGTTCGAGGACATGCAACGCATTCTCAAGCCTGATGGCACGCTTGTCATTAACAGCTTTGGTGACTTCTCGCCGGGCGAATGTTTTTTTACCGCGTCGCTCGACCAGACCCTCAAGAAAGTATTTAAGAGTGTCCGAATTCACAGCGAGGGGGGTGGCAACGTATTCTTTGTGGCGTCGCAGCGGCAGAACCTCAACATCCTGCATCCCCCTGACTTTCGGCATGTTCACCATTTGTTAATCCAATCGACCAAAGGCGCTTTCGCAGGTGTCAACCCGCCACTACCCCAAGAGGGCGCCGAGATTTCCGATGATTACAATCCTATCGAATTCTACGACGCGTCAAACCGCGAGCGATATCGGCGGGGATTGGCGCTCTGGGTGAAATCGCTCTGAGTGGCCTATGACATGACATTCGCATCCCGCCACGAAGCAGGAGAAGCATTGGGCCGCCATCTCACGTCGATTGGAATTCACTCGGAAGTGGTTCTTGGCTTGCCGCGCGGCGGTGTCGTTGTAGCCGAAGGCGTCGCGCAGGCCCTTCGCTGCCCATTGGATGTATTGGTGGTCCGCAAGATTGGGCACCCTCGCTTTCGAGAGTTTGCCGTGGGAGCTCTCGCTGAAGCGTCGATAGTCGTCTTAGATGATGACGCGCTCAAACGTTCGCACATCAAGCCGGTTGACCTCGAAGAGGTCATTGAAGAAGAGAGCTTTCGCTTGGCCGATTACCTCAGAAAGTTTACGACGCGTCCGCGTGCCACGATTCCGGGCAAACGCGTCCTTGTAGTTGACGATGGCCTTGCGACGGGCGCAACCACCGAAGCGGCCGTCCGATCGGCCAAACAACAAGGCGCAGCAAAGGTGCTGCTCGCTGTGCCAGTCGCATCGGAAAGTGGCTTCCAACGTTTGACCAGAGTTTGCGACCAGGTAATTGCATTGGAGATTGATCCGGGGTTCGAAGCAGTCGGCCATTACTACCGATCGTTTTCCCAGACCACCGACGACGAAGTCATGGCCATCCTTGCTTCGCAATCTTAAAGCGTTACTGCTGGCACGGTTGCGCAGCCTTTTGGGCCGACCCGCCAATCACTTCACTTGGCTGAAAGGAATATTCCATCAGATTCGCGTCGGCAAAACTAGGACGCTAGGACGGCATAGGGTCATATATTCACATGTAACCGGTCAGGCGTTGACCCCGACTGCCAAAGGCAGGTAGCGTCGCTGGCATGGCGCGACCGGCGTTACGGAAACGATTGGAGGCGGACAACGCTTTAGGGAAAGAATTGCGCCATGGGCATGAAATGTTACATGTTAAGATGTGACCCTAATGACCTGACACGAGGCAGCGGGTCTGGTTTTGTGGCTCAATCCGCCGGCGGGCTGGATTGTGGAGAACCGGACCGTCCATCTTGAGAATCCGCCGCAGGCGACGAGCCAGGAGGAACGCCGGATTGAATTTGAGATAAAAACGCCAGCGGAAGCCAGGTCCGCGCGCGTCGAAATTCCAGGGTACGCCCTTTACTATGCATCCTTCTAAGAATCGTTGGGGTCGCATCTCGGCATTTGACAAATGCTTCGAGGCGGACTCTGCGTTGGCTGTCCAAACGGACCGAAGGCAAGAGGCATTTATCAAATGCAGAGATGCGGGCCCACTGCACTGCGGGCACTGCCAAACCAACAAAGGTTGCTCCATCACCAAACCCATAGCCAGCCCGTTACGGACCATCTGCATCAGTGGATGAATCAGCAGTTGGAGCAAAAGAAAGTCGAGCCCAACTCCGGCCTGGGGCAGGCGATCGGTTACGCGCTCAGGCACTGGGAACCATTGACGCTCTTCCTGCGCCAGGGCGGAGCTCCCTTGGATAATAACATTTGCGAACGGGCTCTCCAGATGGCCATCCTGCACCGGAAGAACTCTCTGTCCTATAAAACGCCTCAAAGCGCCCGAACCGGTGACCTGTTCATGAGCCTCATTCACACCTGCCGCGTTATCCCTCTGCCGATGCGCGAAGGTTCCGCGACTCGAAGAACGGAAGGTCCGCGCTACGGGATCGGCTCACGCCTGGGCGCATTCGATCCGAGACTCGTTTGTTAGCGGTTCTCCGTAGGGCAGCGGTTCGGGAACTTCGGCGAATTCCGAAATCGCATTGAACAGTTTCGAGAAATCCTTGTTCACGTCGCCCGACAAGCAATCCGTCACATCCCCGGCGAGCTCGGGGTACTTGTCCGTCAAGGCGCGAAAGCTGAAGTTCTCGTCGTAAAAGGCGTAAACCAACTTGCGCATGTTCTCGATGCCTTGGCGCAGAATAGAGCCATATTCAGCGAAGCGAGCGGGCGAGAAGTCCTGCGTTGCGATGGCTTCATGGACGGCATCTCCAGCCAGGATGCCACTTTTAAGCGCGAGCATGAGACCGGATGAAAAGACCGGATCAAGAAAGCAAAACGCGTCACCAACCAACAGCAATCCAGGCGCCGCGCAATGACGCGCATGAAAAGAATACTCACCCGTAAGGAAGTACGGGCCCGTTGGCTCGCCGCAAGCCAAGTGCTCTTGAATCCAAACGTTTTGGCCGATCTCGCGTTTGAAGATTTGCTCTGGATCGCGCACTCCATCGCGGCTCAGGTACTTTCCCTCTGCCACAACGCCAACGCTCACGACGTCTTCATGCAATGGAATGTACCAGAACCATCCCTTTTCCGGAACGAATGCGACCGTCGTCGCGCCCGCGTCGATGCCTGCATCGCGTTTGGCGCGTTTGTAGTAGGTCCAGACGGCCACCTTGTGAAGTTTCGGGTCACCCATGCGCCAGCGATTGCGCACGGCGCTGAACGCTTCCCGGCCCGAACAATCCAGCGTGATGGGCGCAAAGTATTCCTCGATCGCACCGGTTTTCCTCTGCGCACGGACACCGATGACGCGTTCGCCGTCTTTGATCAATTCCTTGACCATCGTTTCTTCCTTGATCGTCGCCCCTTTGGCGCGCGCGTTGTCGAGGAGCAGACAATCGAACTCAGAGCGCAACACCTGCCACGTTTGGGCCACGTCCTGATCGTAACGATTGAAGAAATAGAAAGGTTGAGAAGCTTTGCCCGATGGCGACACGAACTGGACGCTGTACTTTTTGATGAACGCCGATTTTCGCATCGCATCAATTAGCCCGAGACGTTGCAGCGGATAAAATGTGAACGGCAGCAACGATTCCCCAATGTGATAGCGCGGGAACTTCTCCCGTTCGAGAACCAGCACGCGACGGCCACGCTCGGCCAGCACCGCAGAGGCAGACGCTCCCGCCGGGCCGCCTCCGATCACAATAGTGTCGTAACGGGATGGCTCGTTCATGTTTGTGCTGGCGGCAAGATTTCGACGATTTCCGCGAGCGACCGCTGCATCGGGTCCACCAATGAATTTCGCCGGCCAAAGAGCAGCGGCGAACCGGTTAATTGGAGCGCGTTTGCGATGAAAGCGTCTGCCTTCAGGCGCAGAAAGGCCTTTGGGCGGCTCGCATGGATAATCTCATTCTCTGAAAGAATCCGGCCGAGCGGCGCTCGTTCTTCCAAAATAGCCCGCCGGGCGCTGGGCGGAAAAAGACCAAGATTGATCTTGATCGCGCCAAATTCGACCGGCGTCTCGGTCTCATCGAGCAGCAAAACCACTTCACGGAAATAAACGTCGTCCCGCTGTTGGCGGCGGAGGAGATGGAGATGAATCTTCCGCCCGTGGAATCGCTCCAAGGTAGGCGTCATGTCATCCTTATGAACCAGCAACGACCGGCAGGGTTCGGGAATGGCGGTCTCCGTGACCTGCTCGATCATCGGGAGCGTCCGGTTCGCCTGCGCGTAGAATTCGTCCAGCGGATAGGCAAAAGGACTGACGATCAATGCAGGGCGTGGTGCAGTAGTGGGTGCGGACGAAGACATCTCCGGAGAGTTCAATCTTGGAATGGATTCAGGCGTATCGGACATTCTTATGCTGGGGCAGAAAGAATTCATGGAGCAACCGATCGACTTGCAGGAGGCCGTCGCGATTCAGACTGACGATGTCATCTCGAAGAGTTAGAAAACCCCAGTCTTGCAAAATTCGGAACGGCGCCTGAAAGCGTTCCCGGATACCGACGCCAAACTTGTCGTGAAAGTACGAGCAGCGAATCTGGCCAAGTTTTAACTGCAGCACCAGTTCGCGAATCAGACGTTCGTCTGCCGTCGGCGTCAACGCGCGATAAATCGGAAGCTTGTCGTCGGTCAGCGCATTAACGTAAGGCTCGAAATCGTGATGGTTCTGGAAATGCGTGCCGCCGACATGCCCGAATGAGGCAACGCCCAATCCGAGCAAGTCCGCGCCCGCCCAGAGTCTATCGCGATACAGGAACCGCGCCTTCTCCTTATCCTTCACCGCGGTGTACGCGCTCGCCACCGTGTAACCCGCCTTTTCCAGTTCAGCGAACGCTTCCGCCACCCAATGCCGCTTCGTCTCCCAATCGGCGACCGGCGCCACCAGCCGGCCTTCGGCTTTCATCTGTTTGTAGATGGTCGTGTTGTACGGAACTTCCATCTGGTAAATGGTGACACTGTCCGGCTGGAGATCGATCGTCTTGCGAATGCATTCCCGCCAATTCGCCTCGGTCTCTTCGACCATGCCCGCAATGAGATCGATGTTAACTTGAGGAAAGTCGAGTTCTCGCGCGTATCTGTAGGCGCGCGCAATTTCCTTGCTATGGTGCGCGCGGCCATTGATCTCGAGAATATGATCGTCGAAATTCTCGACACCGAGACTGAGTCGAGTGACTCCCATTTCGCGGATAGCCTTGAGCTTGTGATCGGTCAAAGTTCCCGGTTCACATTCGAATGTGATCTCATCAGCCTGGTCCCACGGCAAGATGGCCTTCATCCCATCGCTCAGATGCCGCAATTGGTCCACTGAAAGATACGATGGTGTTCCGCCGCCGAAGTAGATAAAGCTTGGCTTCCGGCCGCCAAGGAACGGTTTACCGGCGTACAGCCGAAGTTCCTTAAGCGCCGCCTCGATATAGCCTTTTATAGCTGTCGAATTCTTATCGGTGTAAACGCGGAAGTAGCAGAAATGACAGCGCTTTCGGCAAAAGGGAATGTGCAGATAAACGCCAAGATGCGTTCCATCGTTTGGAGGACGTTCCAAAGCCGCGAAAGCATCACCAACGAATTCAGGTTTCCAAAAGGAAAACGGCGGATAATTGGAAACAAAATAGTTTCCGACCGTCGTTTCCTTGTCTGGTTGGACAGGCGCCGGTTGAACTGGTGCAACGGCAGTGGTCATTTGCCTCTCTCTCTAATCCTCGCCCCATCCGATGGGGCGAGGGAACCCCAATTCTGCATATGCCAGCGCTTCGAGAGGCGCTTTTCCCTCGTCCCATCGGATGGGGCGAGGGTTAGGGAGAGGGGCAAATCTGATCTCATGGCTCACATCTAGTTCTTTTGATTCGGCGCTTTCGCTCCGAAGGCATAGACTCTGCCGTCTTCGGAGCCGACGACGATTCGACCGTTGGCAATGGCCGGCGAACTAGTCACGGGTTGCCCAATTTCGTAGGACCAGAGTTCTTTACCATTCGCTAAAGAAACGACGTACAGACGCCCGTCGTCAGACCCAACGACGACTTTCTCACCGCAAATAACTGGCGAACTATCCACCTTGCCCTTCGTCCCAAACGTCCAGATGCCTTGGCCATCCGCCTTGCGCACGCAATGGAGCCGCTTGTCACGACCTCCAAAGACGACGCGATCACTCGCGACCGCCGGAGAAGAAAAATAGGGAAAAGCGCGATCCTTGTACCGCCAAACGATTTTGCCTTCCGCGATGTCAATACACAGCACCTCGTTATCGTAATGCCCAATATAAACCCGATTCTCCGCGGCGGCGCCGGACCCGGCGATATAGGCGCCAGCTTCAATCTCCTTAAATTTTTTTCCATCAGCCAGGGAGATCACGTGCAAGAGCGCATCACAACCTCCGAACATGGTTTTCCCATCGGACACAGCTGGTGAGCCATTAATGTAATTCCCAGTTTCATAAGTCCAGACGGCTTGTCCTGTTTCCGAATCGACGCAGTGGAGCTTAAAATCGTAGCTGCCCACCAAAATCCAGGTCGCATTATTGGTGGGAGATTTCACCCAATTGGGGGCGCCGAGAATC
Source organism: Verrucomicrobiota bacterium (assembly GCA_016871515.1). Classification (GTDB taxonomy): domain Bacteria; phylum Verrucomicrobiota; class Verrucomicrobiia; order Limisphaerales; family SIBE01; genus SIBE01. The sequence goes on along the minus strand of VHDE01000019.1, from coordinate 3,210 downwards.
TTTTCACTCGTGGCGTACTTCCACAGTTGTTTCCCAGAAGAAGCCTCAATGGCGTAAAGATTAGCGTCACTTGATCCGATGAAAACCTTTCCTTGTAGGATTAGCGGAGAGGATTCGATCGGGCCGCCCGTTTTGAAGGCCCAGGTCTTCTGGCCTTTCGCAAGGTCTATGGCGTAAACATGGCCGTCATCAGAACCGATAAAAGCCTGACCAGCTTCTATAGCGGCCGATGACTTGACAGGCCCTTCCGTCTTGAAGCTCCAGAGCAAGGTCAAGGCATCTGGGAGTTGGCTAGGAGCTAACCCAAGCAAGCCCGGACTTCCGCGGAACATTGGCCAACTCGACGCGGGCGTGTTCGGTGCGGCAGGTTTTTGCGCGGACGAGCTAGCTGGCGCTGCGGTGATGTTGGAACTAGTCGCGAGAATAATCGCTGAAGCGATCTGGGTGAACCGTTGTGTTACGGAAAATGAGTTCATCGCCGCGGCGAATAACGTTTATTGAAACAGCGGCTCATCTTGGCGAGCATGTTTCGCCTCAAAACTATTGAACAAGGCCTGGCAGTTTGCAACATAATAATACCTATACGTATGATTCTTTTGATTCTTGAGTGATGGTATGTCCGGCCCGCGAACCAAGTGCTGGCGGTTTGGCGCCATTTGCTCCGGCGCTGCAAGTCAACTTGAGGGGTGCTGCTTAGTGCTACTTAAAGAGCCTTCATTTCTGGTGTCGTTTGTGCCATTAATAGTTATATGTCAGTGAATTTAGTGAAAGTTTTGTTTTATCTCGCGGTCTTCAATGCGGTCGTTTGTTTCCATTCGGCACAACCAACCAAACAATCTGTGGGCTTTGCGAATGTTAAAATTACGCCGGGGTTTCACATGCTCGCCAATCCCTTAAACGCCACGGACAATAGCATCGGCGAACTCATCAAGGAGGTTCCCGAAGGAACCATTCTTTTCAAGCTCGCGGAGCCGAACGGACGGGGCGGACTGAACGAGGCTCACCTTGCGCAACTTCAAGAAATGACCCGCCATTTGCCGCCAGAGATGGCTGCCCCGATCTGCATCGCATTTTCGAAGCCGAACCTGACGATGACTTGGAACGGCGCATTACAGTCGGCAAGTGAGGTAACCGGACCGTACGTGGCAGTGCCCGACGCCGTTAGTCCGCAAACGTGGACGCCCATCGAGCCTCGCAAATTCTGGCGAGCTCGGAAACGCACGGTCGATTTTTCCCGATTTACGGCCAACACGTTCGAACTTGGAGAATGGAGCAACCCTGCGGAAATGCTGAAACCGGGCGAAGGCGCGATCATCTTTAATCCGAGCATGGAAACAGTGACAATTCCGTTTGCCGGCGAAGTGATGCAGGGGAATTTGACGAACGTTATTCCGGTCGGACTTTCCATTCGTTCGTCAATGGTTCTGCAAGCTGGTGGTGTGACCTCAAAGCTCGAATTCAGGCCATCGCCTGGCGATCACGTCTTTCTTTGGAACCAGCGTAAGTTCGAACAATTCACTTTCGGTCCGGACAATGCCTGGACGCCATCGGAACCCCAGCTACGCGTGGGAGAATCGTTTCTCGTTTTCGCGCAGTCGGCGACCAATTGGGTCAGGAAATTCTCGATTGCTCAATGAAGTTGCTGTCCTCTTTCTCGAAACGGATTTCCGGACAGGCAGGGCAAACTTGCTGGTTTGCCGGAAGCGCAGCAGCGCTTCCCCCACCTGTCCGGAAATCTGTTTCGAGAAACGCTCTAATTTTATGTTTATTATTCGCCGTCTGCCTGTTGTTGGGTTGCGCGCAATCCACGGTTGAATCGCGGCGCAAGGAACGGCTCTCAGCTTACATGGCATTGCTGCCAGAACAGAAGCAACTCGTCGATCAAGGCCAGATCAAGATCGGCATGAACCAGGACGCGGTCTATATCGCCTGGGGTCCGCCGTCAGAAGTTCTCGAGAGTGAAACTGAGCAAGGACGCGTCACCACGTGGATTTATCACGGTCAATGGCTCCAAGAAAGCCGCTACTGGACTTTCCGTGAAGTCGCACAGGATGGCGCGGTCTTTCTGGAGCGCCACCTGGAAAGCGACTATTTTCCGCGGCAGTACATCCGCGCGGAAATAGCCTTTGCGAATGGATCTGTTACTCGCTGGAGGACGTTGCCGCGACCGGTCCCGTAGGACAGGCGTCCAGCCTGTCACGGCGCAGCGCATCATCTCAAGCAACAAGAAACTGAACAGGCGGGACGCCTGTCCTACAATGCCTATTTCCCAGTAAGTTTGCGGAGAATATCACGGACGGTTTCCACCAGCTTAACACCGGACTGAGTTTCCTTCTTCGATCGAATCAATTCTTGGGCTTTCATGATCGTATCGAGAGCATTCTCGAGAACCTTCTCATTTTGGCTCCGACGCATGAGAATCACTTGCAGGAGAGTCGAGATGCCAGTGATGTAGAGGTTATATCCGCGGACTTCGAAAACATGCAGTGATGGCTTCACCAGAAATTCCACCCCGTGCCAAATGAACTCCACAGCTCCCATTTTCTCTTTGATCTTCAGGTTTAAGATCGATTTCGGATCAGGAACAGCCTGGCGAACGTACTGAGCTAAGTCTTGTAATGATTCAATCATGGTGAGGGTGGTTTGCCCGATTCACGGTAAGTCGAAAAGCTGTTAAGTTTCGGTGAAGATGTCAAACCGATTTCGGGCGGATAGGACGCGTCTTTTCTGTTTCCTAAGTCGAGCACGCTCGGCAATTTGGGGTGAATGAGCGCATGGAGTCGTTCGCGTCCGCCATGAGCGGATTTGAACCGGCTTTGAAAGGCCGGGATCTCGTTGCTTTTGCGGGCCGTCACCGTGCTCCCCAGAAATCGACCCTGGGAATCGGCCGCATTGACGATCTCTACTCCGGCATGACGCACTTTCTTGCCGTCGACGATGACGATCTGATCCTGCCACCGTCCCTTGCACACAGAAGCATAGCGCAGATGCTCACCTGCCAAAGTCACAGCGTGCAGGTAATGGTGTTCGACGATTAGTGCGTCGCACCGTTGGATGTCCTCGGGAGAAGTCAGCAACCGAAGATGGCCATGGTCTAAAACGTGTTGTGCTTCAGCAGAAATGTCGCGGCATTTGGGTTTACTCATGCCGCAAGCGTAAAGAACTGAAAACGGAATGTTCCAAACAAAATGCTAACCTTCGTATCGGCAA
>VHDE01000018.1 GCA_016871515.1 Verrucomicrobiota bacterium | reverse complement strand
TTTGGGCTGTTCAAGGTTTTCTTATCGACAAGGGAATCACGTTTTCCGCCGACTGCAACGGCGCCACAGCAAACCACTTCTCTGCTTCTGCTTTCGTCGCGAGTCCTTTATAAGAGGCAGGAATCATCGCGGGTGAATTTCCCGCTTGGGCGGCGGTCAGGTTCTCGTTCGCGTAGAGAGCAAAGTGGTAGGTGCAAAATCCATGACGCAAGCCGTTTCGCTTGGCTGGAATCCTAAGCGTTTTGAGCAGACTCGAAAGAGATTCGTGGAAAGTGTCGCGGTGTTTCGCGAACACCTGCCCAGAATGCTCGCGATAGGGTTCGAGCCACTGACCCAACGCCTCGCCCCTTTCGCAAAGCCGTCGTGAGCGGGTTTTGCTCTTGGCCGACAAAACTTCGATATGCCCTGGCACACGCCACACGTCCTGCCACGTGAGCCGCAAGCATTCTTGCAAGCGCACGCCACCCAAAGCTTGGAGCGCCAGCACGGGCCGCAATTCCTTATCGGCAGCTTCAAGCAGCGCTCGCAATTCGATGGGGCTGTAGATTTCGGTTTCCGGCGCGTCCGAAAGTTCGGCAGCCATGCCGTCTGCTTCAAGCAACCTGTGCGACGGCGAAAGGTAGTCACGCTTCACGGCCCAGCGGAGGAACATCTTGACCGTTTGCCTGTAGTGGTTGCGGCTTTTGCCGGATTGCTCCGCAAACTTGGCCATGAAGAGGTTCAAATGCTCCTTGGTAAGGTCGGCAACGGCCGTGCCAGGAAATGTCTTGGCGAAATCTCGCAGCCACAGACCGACCTGATAAGCGTAGCCCGCGCTCAACTGCGCTCGTTTTCCGTCTAGCGACCTTGTCTTCGGCTGTCGGCCCGCAACGAAGTCCTCGACGGCTTCCGCAATATCTTTCCGCTTCACGCTGGCAACAGTGTTCAGATAGCCGTCCACAGCATCGCCAAGACTGCGGCCGTTGAGCTTGCCGGCCGCCTCGACGAACTCAGAGACTGCTCCCAGTAGCGACACGCGCTTGCCACTGGACTGACGGAAGGACTCAAGGCGTTCCAAGGCTGCCAGGGCATCATGGGATTGGTGCGCGTTCAGCGCGGCAACTTGCGAGCCATCCGCTATCTCACGTACGAGTTTGTCAGCCTTTGCTTTGGCTTCCGAGTAGGTCGCAAAGTGGCTCATCTTCCGCTTGCCGGCGACGTAAGCACAGACACGATAAAACGGGTATGCTTTCGTTTTGCCGCAGATTCTGGCCTCGGCTTTGCGGTGTTTGACTGTAATCGGAAATCTCAACTTTTGAGTCTCGGATTCAGCGGTTTTTTGTGCGGAATCTGTGCGGGATTCTGTCGAACCGTTGATTTCCGCAGGAAGACTGGCTGTCCGACATGGATTCGAACCATGACAAATGCCTCCAAAGGGCAGTGTGCTACCGTTACACCATCGGACAAGCTGGGAAAAATTAACGTGGTTTAGACCAAGTGCAAAGGGAAAATTCGCCACTCACCCGATCGCCCCGGTCGATACCATCATCGTTCCACGATTATCGGATCTCGGCTCAGACTTAATGCCAGCGTGACAAACGGCCTTTGCTTATTTATTCATCGTTTCTGTTCCGGATGCAGAGGTTCAAGCAATCATCGCGGAAGATTTTGAAACGCAAGTGAAGAAATATTGGCACGTCGTTAACGTCGGATTGCAGAACATTCTCGTTTACCGCGTCAATTTTTTCTTTCGCAGTGTTTTCGGCCTCATACCCCTGATGGCGACAATTTTTCTGTGGCGAGCAGTATATGCAACGAAGGAAGCAGGCGATCAAGTGGCGGGCTACACCTTGGCGAGCATGACGTCCTATTATCTGATCGTCACGATCGTGGATATGTTGACGGCAGTGAACGAAGATGATTGGCAAATTGCGGCCGATATCAAGGACGGCAACATCAATCAATTTCTCCTTAAACCAATTGATTATTTAAGTTATCGCCTTTGTCTATTTGGAGCAGGCCGGATGATTTACACGGCTGTAGCAATTGCCCCGGTCACTCTCTTCATTTTCTTTCAAAGGCATTATTTCGTGATGCCAGACGACGCGGTCACTTGGGTTTGCTTCCTGGTTTCGATAGTGCTGACTGCACTGCTTCAGTTCTTCATTTCCTTCACGATGGCATTGCTGGCCTTTTGGGTGCTCGAAGTCTCTACGTTTATCTTCATCCTTTTTGCTTTCGAGTACATCGCGGGCGGCCATCTCTTCCCGCTGGATATCCTTCCTCCGTGGGTGGAGCGCCTGCTGGGTTTTACGCCGTTCCCTTATCAGCTCTTTTTTCCCGTCAGTATTTATCTAGGGCGCACGACTGGTTCGGAACTCTGGCGAGGCCTGCTGATCCAGGCCTTGTGGGTTGCTGCATTTTATGCGTTGGCCCGATTTGTTTGGAGCCGCGGTCTGCGACGGTACACAGCGGTGGGTGGGTGATCCATTTCGGCTAGCTTTCGGCGCCGCGTCTCCAATCGTGAAAACAAAAAGGGCACTCCGACAGCGGAGCGCCCTTTGGAAAACGTGGGGCGAGGCAATTACTTCTTGCCGAGGATGGAATCTTTCGCGGCTTTCGCGACGCGGAATTTCACGACCTTCTTCGCTGGAATGTTAATCGGCTGTCCGGTTGCGGGATTTCGTCCAACGCGTGCTTTGCGATTAACCAACACGAGTTTGCCCAATCCCGGCAGGGTAAAGCTGTTCTTGGCATTCTTATACGCCAACTCGGCAATGTAATCGAGGGTTTCCGCGGCGTTCTTCTTGGTGACCCCTGTCTTCTCTGCAATAGCGGCTGCAATCTGCGATTTGGTAAGCGGTTTTGCCATATAATTGTTAATTTAGGTTTGGTGAAGTCGTGTGCGACTTGTGCGTAATTAAAACGTTTCAAAACTGCGGTGCAAGGACAAAATCGGCGCTGGCAAGGGCTGCGGAGGGCTGCGGTCGGTCTGTGAATGCCTCAAAACGATTGTTGAATGTTCGTTGGTTCATGGGCTTCAGTGCACGTCCACTCACCGTGTGCCAATGGCGTAGGTTAAAGTGAGCCGGTCCTCCACTCCAGCGGCGACTTCGATGGGGACGACAAGAGCAGCGTCCTTGAAGTAACAAAGACCGGCGTTGCCTTTGTCGCAGTAATAGACCGTCAGTTCCAGATTGAGTTTCGTTTTGCCAGGACGCGCACTGATTGGAATCGAAATCGTTTCATTCTCAACCTTGTGTTCTGCCTGCACGAGCCGAAGGATTTCGGCGTCTTGGCTCTTCACGATTACCTGCGACGCAGCGTTCGGATTGATTTTTGTTCCCGGCGGAAGTGCGAGCTTAAGGTCCAGGACACGAGCCGCCGACGAAACTCTTTGAGAAGACCACTCAATTTCTGCTGTCCCGCTCGGAGCTGAACTTTTCTGAGTAAGTTTCTCCAGTCCTTTCCACTCCATCGTCGAAACCAATCCGGACTTCATGTCGTAAATTCGGATGAGGTGATTGTTGGCGTCAGCAATGTACATCTTCGCGTCGGCAAAACAGAGACCGGAAGGTTCGTTGAGTGAAGCAGAGGAAGCGGGGCCGTCTGCTGTTCCGCGTTTGCCGGTTCCAATAAACGAAGTCAGCTCTTTTGTTTTGGGGTCCAGTTTTTTGATCTTGTGATTGTAAGTGTCCGCGACGTAAACCAAGCCGTCGTAATAAGCGACGCCAAGCGGATGTTGCAGTCGAGCGTGAGGATGCTTCCCATCCACATCGCCGAACTCAAACAATCCCTCGCCAATCAAGGTTTCGACACGGCCCTTTGGATCAAGGTCAGCAGTTCGTACCGCGCTGACTTCGCTGTCGGCAAAGTAGAGCTTCTTTCCATCGGTGGTGATGCCGCTGGGCTGAGCGAGTGCGCTATCCTTCAAGGCGGCGTCGGTGATATTTTCCTTGGCAGACCCGGCATAGACCTTGGCTTCGAGCGTTTTCATGTCCAGGGTCCAGATTTGATGGGGTCCTGCCATGGCGATATAGAGCTTGTTGCTGATCGAGAGCAGATCCCAAGGACTATTGAGGTCAACCTCGACGCCTTTGCCTTCCTTATTGTGCTGCCGGGCCTGTTTGCCGGTCCCGGCCAGAGTCGTTACGGTTCGCGCTTTCAGGTCGATCTTCCGGATGGCGTGATTTTCCGTGTCGGCGACATACACGACATCGTTCGTCGAATCGAAGAAAAGACCTTGGGGTCTGTAGAAGAGAGCGGTCTCGAACGATCCATCTTTCAAACCAATATTTCCCTCGCCAATCACGTCCAATATCTCTCCACTTTGCGAGGCGACGACAACACGATTGTGATTCGAGTCGGTGAAGAAAAGACGCTTCGATTTTTCGTTGGCGACGATTTTTCCTGGATACGAAAGGAGCGATTGAGGCTGTTTGTCCTTCTCAAGCTGAAAACTGATCGGCTTGCGATCGATCTGGGCCTTGGCATCGAAATGCTTGACCGTTTCGCGGATGACTTCATCGAACAGATCGTAGATGCCTTCTCCCGAATGGCCACCGATCACGCGGCCTTGCGGGTTGATGAGGATTAAGGTCGGCCAAGCCCGCGCGCCATAGGAACGCCAGACCAGGAAATCTTTGTCGTTGACGACGGGATGTTCGATTTCATAGCGCTTGATGGCTTCACGGATATTGTCCGTCTGTTTTTCATTTTCGAATTTCGCGGAATGCACACCGATGACGACGAGTTCCTTGGCATACTTCGTCTCCAACCTTTTCAAATCGGGAATGATATGCATGCAGTTGATGCAGCAATAGGTCCAGAAATCGAGCAGGACGATTTTGCCGCGCAGTTCGCTGAGCGTCAGCGATCGTCCCGTGTTCAGCCACTCAAGCGATTCGGGAAACTCCGGCGCGGCCCGGTGACCTTCAAACGGGATGTCGGCAATGCGGTTAACGCGATTTGTTTTCGCCGCTGTGGCGGGCGCGTTGGTCTGGCTGAAACCAGACTGACAAAGACCGAGCGTGAGAACTGCCAAGGAGATTGAGAGTCGCATAATTCAATGGCTAGGCGTGTGAACGGGCAGGCAATTTTGTTTTCCGAATTAAACGTCATCCTCGCTCATTTGCAAGGCAGCTCATGTTTGGTTGCGGCCGAAAGGCGCCGCAGAGACACGATAAATGCGGGGGAAAGTCCGAAATTCGAAACAAATCCAAAATTCCAATTGGGAAATGCAGCGAACGTCCCGCGGGCTGGGTTGGGATTTTTGAATTTGCTATTGCTGTTTTGTTTCGGATTTCGGATTTCGAGTTTCGGATTTGGGCTGCGGCCTCGCCTCTGCGTCTTTCGCGTCTCTGCGGTGGTTTCCGTCGGAACTCTCCGCGTTTTCTCTTGTTTCTTAGCTGCGGAACGCGGTCCAGCTTTACTGCTGAATAAAGTAACTCAGATTCTCCAATTCAATGGCAAGGTTGACGTCGTTCACGATGACATCGTCGGGAACTTGCAACACGATCGGCGCAAAATTCAAGATGCCTGTGATCCCGCATTCGACCAGTGTATTGGTGACCTCCTGAGCGACCGCGGCCGGCACCGTGACAATGGCCATCTTAACACCGCGTTCCGTGACAATCTGACGCAGCCGGTCCATGCTGTAGATCGGTTGCGAGAGCTGCTTGTTGCGCTTGCGCTGTGTGTCGATATCGAACGCAGCAATAATCTCGAAGCCTTCCTGTTCAAAACCCAGATAAGAAAGCAGCGCCAAACCGAGATTGCCAACGCCGACCAGAATGACCGGTTGCAAGCTGGTCGTTCGGAGCACGTCCGAAATCATCTTGCTCAACTGCTCGACATCGTACCCGAGACCACGCGTTCCGAATTGGCCGAAGTAGGTCAGGTCCTTGCGCAACTGCGTCGATTTCACTCGGGCCGCGCGGGCCAAAGCTTCGCTCGAAACGGTCCGAATGCTGTTCTGTTTCAAACGCAACAGGCAGCGCAAATAGATCGAGAGGCGATAAATCGCCTTGCGCGGAATCTCCGGACGGTTCGTCTTCTTCAAGGGGGCGGACAATAAACCAGGAAGGTTGGGTCGGCAAGTTGTGAACGCTGCGCTCCTGGCCGACATGGCCGACAGTGTTAATTAATTGCACTCATCGAGAGCCTTACAAGCCGAAGACGAAAAGGGCGTTGCCCGCCGCAATCGCGACGCGTTGCTGTTCGCCAGCTAGAAAAGTCACAGGGTTGGCGCGAATAGGACCGCCAGCCTGAAACTCCCACAACGTTTTTCCAGTCTGAGCATCGAGCGCAAAAAAGTTGCCTTCATTCGTGCCTCCAAAGAGAAGTCCGCCGGCCGCAGCCATCAGGCCTGCCCAAGGCGGTGAATGAAGCCGGAACTCCCATTTCATCTGTCCGGTCGTCAGGTCGAGCGCTCGCACCGCGCCGGATGATTGGTCGCCGCTCAGCGCCTGTTCGCCTCCGCCCAGATAAAGCGAGCCCGGTTCAAACTCGACTTCGGTCTTGAAGTAATACGATCCCATTTCCCGCGCCGCGACGTAGAACAGACCGGTCATTGGACTGTAACTCGGACTGTGCCAGTTGGCCGCTCCTTGCAGGCTCGGAAAAACCAACGTCCCTTTCTCGGATGGTTCGGTATTTGGCAGAACGATTGGACGCCCACGAGCGTCCAATCCTTTCGCCCAGTTTTGTTTCGCAAATGGCACGCCCATCAGAAATTCGCCGGTCTCGCGGTCCAGCAAGTAGTAGAAAGCATTGCGATTCGCCATCGCGACGAGCTTGCGCATCCGGCCGCCGATGGCTGCATCAACCAAAACCGGTATTTGATTTGCGTCCCAGTCATGCGTGTCGTGCGGTGTGAATTGGAAATGCCATTTTAGCTTTCCCATCGAAGCGTCCAACGCGACTAGCGCGCAGGTGTGCAAATTGTCGCCGGGGCGCACGTCGCCGTTCCAGTCCGGCCCTGGATTTCCGATGCCCCAGTGCAGCAGATTTAACTCGGGATCGTACGAACCGGTCACCCAAGTCGCGCCGCCGCCTCTCTTCCAACTGTCGCCGCCCCAGGTCTCGTTGCCTGGTTCGCCCGTGGCGGGAGTAGTCCAAAAACGCCAAAGACGTTTTCCGGTCGATGGTTCGTAAGCGTCTAAAAAACCGCGAATGCCCGCTTCGCCACCGCTGATGCCAATAATGATTTTCCCATCGAGAGCCAACGGGGCGCACGTGATGGCATGGCCGGTTTTGTTGTCGGCCACAACCACATCCCCGCGGACGGCGCCCGTTTTCGCGTCCAGCGCAACGAGATGGGCATCCAATGTGCCGACGAACACCATCTCGTCGAGAATGGCCATACCGCGATTGGTTTTGGGAAAGCCGAGCGCTTTGACATCTCTGGGCATGGAAGGTCTCCAGGACCAGAGTTGACGTCCTGTGCGCAGATCAAGCGCGGTCACGGTGCTGGGCGGCTCCACGATATGAATGATGCCATCTGCGACAATAGGCGAGGCTTCGAATGTGCCTGGGCTTCTTAATTGGTAAACCCAGACCGGTTTGAGCGACGCGACATTTGCCACGTTAATCTGCCGCAACGTCGAGAAGCGCTGTGACCGGTAGCTGCCCGAATAGGTTAACCAACTTCCGGGTTCGCGCTCGGCATCGCGAATCCGAGCGTACGGCGCTTGGCCCTCAGCTATCCTCGAAAAAGACGTTGAAACCACGAAACACATGAAACACACGAAAAGATATGAGCTTGAGAAAGAGCCTTTTTCACTTACGGAGTTTCCGGTTCGAGGGTGAAGGCCTTGGTCTTTCGGGGAAGATTTGTGCGCGCGGCGCAAATTCTTTGACGGACTATTTAACCGTGTAATCATTGAACTATTTGACAATCTTCATTCGTTACCTCGCAGACCGGCCAAGTACGCGAGCAGATCCTCCAACTCCCCATCTGAAAGAATTGAGCCGTAACTTGGCATGATGCTTTTTCCAAATTCCTTTCGGACCTCCTTGAGTTCGGCCTTTCGCAAAGAATAAAGGCGGTTCTCCGCATCCCGGATTTGGATCGTGAAGGCGTCTTCATTCACGCGCACTCCTTCAATCCCCCGGCCATCAAGCGTCGCGGCTCGAACCGACAAAAATCGGACGTATCCCCAGACGGAAAGCTCCTCCGAAGACTCTTCGCGATGGGCAGCACCGGGATCGACAAGCGCTCGACGCAAGTGATCGGAACCGCGGCGGCGGCCCACGTCCGTCAAATCGGGACCGCGGGTGCCACCGATTCCTCGAATGATATGACACGTCGCACAAGCTCTTTTGCCATTGCAAATCGCTTCGCCGCGGAATCGATCACCCATCGTGGGCGTCTGAACCACTTGTCCCAACGAGCAAACATAGGCTGCCACCGCTTTCGTATCGGCCGACGAAAATGCCCAAGTGCCCGGCATCTCGGTTCCAGGAATGCCATTACTGATGACTGACATCAAGCCGGCTTGATCAGGCGCATGACGCAACGAAACGCGAGCCAGACTCGGACCAAGCCCGCCCGCCCCTCGCATTCCGTGGCAGCGTCCGCAGTAATTCTGGAACAGGCGCTTCCCACGCGCCAATTCGTCCGAAGTAATATCGGGAGAATCTTTCGAAAGCACCGGCTGAGCTGCAATCAAGCCAATAACCATTACCGCGGCAACGGCGGCGCACAGATTAACGAGAGCTCTTGTCTTCACAAGAGGCTTGGGAAATGGAACGCGTTTGCAGGATGCCGCAGGACACGATCCCATGTCAAACGTCTATGAACGTCTATGGGAGTGCAAACCGGGCGTTGTCTGCCATCGTACCGGCGGTTCAATAGGCCATTCACTTAAACACGTGGAATACAAACCCAGCCCAAAGCTGCGCCCACCGAGAACTCCATGACATAGTGCTGGCTTGAGGGTAATGCCTTTCGGTAATTCAGAAGGCGCTTGTCCCTTCGGGACAACCATTTGCCACACGGCCTTGAATTACCGAAAGGCATTGGCCTTAAGGCGGCAGCATTTGCTGGCAGCGAAATAGCTTTAGCGGATTGCAACCGCTCCGGCTAAAGCCGGCTTGAGGGAGCAACGCTGTTGCGTCGCATCCGAGCGTCGGATAGGATGATCTTATGGTTGCCTCGCTGCTGACCAATCAAAGTGAGACCCGAGCCTTGGCGGAATTGCTTAGACCCGATCCGCTTGACGATGGCACCGAGCCCGAGGAACGCGTTATCATCTGCGGAATTTCTTGGGAACGTTATCTCGCGCTCGACAAAGCTGTGGGTGACGACCGGTCCGCTCCGCGCTTCTATTACTTGGATGGGGACCTAGAAATCATGACGACTTCCAACGAGCACGAGCGGATCAAGAAATGGCTTGGCGGTCTGCTCGAAATTTACTTCGACAGCATAGGAATCGAAATCATGCCTCGTGGACAGGCGACCATCCGGCAGGCTTTGAAAGCAGCGGGCGCCGAGCCGGACGAGTCTTGGTGTATTGGCGTTGAAAAAGAATTTCCTGATCTCGTGCCGGAAATTGCGTTGACCAGCGGCGGCGTCAATAAACTGGAAATATACCGGCGATTCAACGTCCCGGAAGTCTGGTTCTGGCGTCAAAATCGGTTGGAGATTTTCGCGCTAGCTCCTGACGGCAACTATCGGCCAGCCGAAAGGAGCCCGCTTCTCCAAGACTTGGACGTTTCATTGATTGCGCGCTGCGCAGCGATCCGTTCCTGGCGGCAGGCTCGCGAAGTCTTTCGTGCCGGGCTGGTGAAATCGCAGTGACGCGCTTTGCGCGCCCTCTCGTCTCCTTTTGTCGCCTATCTACCCGTGTTTCTCTTCTCGATGTTCAGCGCGCGCTTGCACCAACTTCCGTTTCAATTCGCGAAACATTTTTCGTCTCACTTCGCCAACAAGCTAGGGCGATGTTGTGATATCATCGATCAAGGATTTTTCGCGCGTGCGGTGCTTCCATGATCGGTTTCTTTTCGCTTTCCCGTTTGATGCGAGATAGCTCGAGCTCTTCGAAGAGAATGTCAGGTGCGATTACGGAAGACGATGGAGCTGCGCCTCCGACGCTGTTGTGAACAAATTGCGCGCTTCCAGTCGCGATGATCCTGCGAAGGCTTCTCAGATCGACGGCGCCAAACTCGCAACCTCGCACCGGTTCCTCGCGACCATCAGCGACATACACCTTAAAGATCGAGATCGGATCACCGATGGCGCGTGCGGCGCCACCGCCGCCTCCGCGTCCAAAGCCGCCTCGCCCTCCGAAGCCGCCCCCACCGGATGCCGCCGAGCGCAGGCTCGTGACACGCAACCCAAATTTCAACCCTTCAGAATCTGCCGCATCGCGCAATTCCTTCTTCAAATCGTCGGGACTTAGACCTTTGCTGGATTCGACATAAAGGCAACCGATGATGGAGCGAGGCACTTCGCCACCGGCACGCCGGCCGTGTCAGTTCGATTGCGCAAATTGTTTGGTTGGCGTGCGGGACATCACCATGCCTTCCAGCTTCCCATCGACCACAACGTTGACTCGCTGGGCGGAGGCGCCTTCGTCATCGAACTCGTAATGACCTGCGAGAAAGATGTCTTGAAATCTGTCTTGGCGCGGATCGTGGCAAATCTGAAATGTCGGGGGCAGAATGCGCTTGCCCAAGCGGCTTTCGAGATCGTCGATCCCTTGCGCACCACGCCTCGGAGCACCAACAGGATCAACCTGGCCAGTGATGCCTCGTGCGAGCAACTGACGAAAAAACTGCGCCGCGGCGACCCCCTCGATCAACACCGGTCCGGTATAATCCTCGAGCACGCGCGCTTGCATGGTCGTCTTCAAACGTTCGGCCAGTTGAGCTGCATCCTCGAGGACCTTCGCAATCGCCGGCAGTTGCTCGGGAGTTGGAGCATAGTATGCCAACGCATCGGCCAAACGTTCGCCATCGTCAGCTTGAGCCTCGGCACTGATTCGAAGCACGGTCTCAGTATCGCGGAAGCGCAAACGTGAACCCTCGGAGTTCAGCATGTAACGGTTCTCCGCCCCAGCCGCGAGGCTGACGTCAGCATTGTGAATATGCCGGTATTCACTGAACTTCGCAGAGATGCGACGAGCATAATCTTCCCAAGCGTTGCGATCGGAAGACAAGCTAACCTTGTCTTTGATCACGGTCGTCCCGTTCACCTTGATGAAGTCATGCGGATGCTCGGTGACACCGCCGAAACCGGGACCCAACCGGACTCGGCTCCACACGTTCCGTTGAAAACAGCGTAATCATCGCCCGTCGCTGTGATCTTCGAGAAACAGGAAAGCGGCGTGCCGACGATATCAACACCGCGCACCAATTCATCCGGCCGTCCGTCCGGGTAAACGCGGTAAACGACGACAGGCAAAACTTTGAAAGCTTGCGGCCCGCCGCGCGAGGTTGTGGTGAAACCACCGGTGATGTCTTCGAAAAGGTAGCCGTATGGTTTGTTTTGCTTCTTGCATTCATCGACGAGCATCTCGCGGAGCTTGGCAAACGGAACTGTCTTGGCCGACTTCACCATGAGATTCCCCTGGCGCGAGACTTTGCGGAGGCGTTCGGCTCATTGTTCGCGGTCCAGCGACAACACGGCGTCTGTTTCCGCGCAGACACTCGGTTCTTCGCGTGAGAAATCGTGCGCTTTGCTTTCTTCTTCCACGGTGGTTTTCAGGTCGGTTTTCACGCGCTGAAAACGCTCGACCGCGGATTTGAAGGCGCGATCCGTGGTTTGCCAAATCGCCTGTTTTACGGCGATGGGATCGTTTTCCAAAGGAACGGCGCTGGATCCGCCAAATCCGCCTCTACCACCGGCGCCGCCGCGGATTTGATGCGTGCTGTCCAGAGCGAAATCACCGACGCGCAGATCCACATCGAGCAAACGTTGGCGGCTGTCGTCGTTCCGGAAGAGTGCGCCAAGACTCGCGGTCAGCGAGATCGTGGTGTTATCCGTGACGGTAAATCCAAGATAGTAAGGCTTGCTCTTATCCTCCGTGACCAAATGGCGCATCGAATAGTCGAGTTCTTCGGCCAATACTTTGGTCAAGCCATCTTGCGGGGGACTTGAAGTGGGTTGGGCCGAAGCGCGCTGTTGAAAGATGATTTGGCTCGCAAACAACAGGACGCCGAACAGGATTTCGTTGGCTCTCATGGTAGAGATGACAGAGGGTTTGGGGTATTGGTTACGGCGAAAATGCTTTGGCCGCGCCGCGCGCGCAAGAAAAAGGGCTGCCGGCCGTAGGACAGGCGAGACGCCCTGTCCTGCGAGATTCATGGGTTATATTTCGGCCAGGATTTCGGCAGCGTGTTTTTCAGGTTTGACCTTGGGCCAGATGCGCTTGATTCGACCATCGGGGCCAATCAGAAACGTGATTCGGTGAGCGCCCATGTATTTTCTGCCTAAGAACCGTTTCTCCCCCCAGACGCCATAGGCGTTCACGATGCGGCGATCTTCGTCGGCGAGCAATGGAAACGGCAGTTTGAATTTCGTCGCGAATTTCTCATGCGACTTGATCGAATCGGTGCTGACACCTAAAACGACGACTCCTTTGTGTTTGTAGGACTCGTAGAGGTCGCGGAAGGCGCAGGCTTCCTTTGTGCAACCCGGTGTGTCATCTCTGGGATAAAAATAAAGGACGACATGCTTCCTCTTGAAATCGGCGAGGGAAACCTTCTCGCCGCTAGTTGTCTCTGCTGAAAACGCAGGAGCCCCGTCACCTTCTTTAAGCTTCAGATTGAGTTCCTTTGACATGGTTGAAGGTTATGACACGATGGCGTCAACGACGTTCCCATGCACATCGGTGAGGCGATAATCGCGACCGGCATAGCGATAGGTCAACTTCGTGTGGTCCATGCCCAAAAGGTGCAGCAGCGTCGCATGAAGGTCGTGCATGTGGACTTTATTCTCGAGAGCGCGATAACCGTAATCATCCGTCGCGCCATAAGCAAAGCCGCCTTTCACTCCACCACCGGCCAGCCAGACGGCGAACCCGTGGGGGTTATGGTCGCGGCCATCGGCGCCGCCTTGCGCAGTTGGTGTCCGGCCAAACTCGCCGCCCCAAAGCACGAGCGTGTCCTTCAGAAGGCCGAGTGATTTCAGGTCGTACAACAATGCTGCGATTGGTTTGTCCACTTCGAGGCAATTACGCTCGAGGTCACGTTTCAAGTTCATGTATTGATCCCACTTGAACGCATGGTTGACTTGAATGAATCGCACGCCTCGCTGAGCGAGCCGGCGCGCGAGCAAGCATTGGCGGCCAAAGTTATCGGTCGGTTGTTGGTCGATCCCGTAAAGTTCCAGCGTCGCCTTTGATTCGGATGAAAGATCGGTGAGCTTCGGCGCCTCAGTCTGCATGCGGAAGGCGAGCTCGTACGATTCGATGACGCCTTCCAACTGGCTGTCGAGTTTCGCTTGGCGAAGATGTTCCTGGTTGATCTGTTGCAGCAGATCGAGCTGTTCGCGCTGCATTTCTGATGAAAGCTGCGTGTTCTTGATGTGGCGGATTTGCGCTTCACTCAACGACGCGTTCTCGCGGCCAATCGGCGTGCCCTGATAAACCGCGGGCAAAAATGCGGAGCCGTAATTCTGCGGGCCGCCATTGACCAGGGGCGGGCTGATGGTGACGAAGCCCGGCAAATTCTGGTTCTCGGTGCCGAGCCCGTAGATAAGCCACGATCCGACGCTGGGCCGAAGCTGTGTGTTGGCCCCGGTGTGCAATCTCAAGACGGCTTGGCCATGGTCTTGGCCGTTGGTGTGCATGCTCCTGATCAGGCAGAGGTCATCGGCAAATCTGGCCACCTCGGGGAACACGCTGCTGATTTCGAGGCCGCTTTGCCCATGCTTTTGAAAATCCCATTTCGACGCCAGCAATTTGCTGTTGGGCGCGATCAAATCGCCGGCCTTGACCTTGTCCTGCGAGAGCAGTTTGCCATTGTCGCGGACGAGCAGCGGTTTCGGATCGAATGTGTCGAGGTGCGATGGTCCGCCGTGCATGAACAGAAAAATGATGCGCTTGGCGCGCGGCAGAAAATGGGGCGGCTTGGGAGAAAGCGGGTTGGCCTCGGCCGCCAAAGCGTGACGGGCGGCGTCGGCGAACTAACTGGTCAATGCCAGATAGCCGAAACCGCATCCGTACTTGCGGAGCAATTCGCGACGCGAGAACGAGGAAGAAAGATTCATAGCAATCAATTCAGGAAACGGAATTCAGTTGAAGCCAAGAGGGCTTGACAAAAGCACTGCCACGCGGTCAGCCGATTCTTAGCAGCTTCGTTTTGCGCGGCGGTTTTTTCGAGTTTGGCGATCGAGTCGAGCGCTCGCTGCTTTTCTTCCGAAGTGATCGGGCGTCCGAAAGCCCGCATGTAGGCGTTGGCAATGCGTTGGTCGTCGTTGGTTGGTTGGGCAAGGAGCGCTTGGGCCCACTGGCGCGCCTGTTCCTGGACGAACTCGCTATTCATCATGAACAAGGCTTGCGTCGCGGCGGTAGTCACGTGGCGTTTCCCGGCAATCGTATGGGGATCCGCGAAGTCAAACACTTGAAATAGATCAGGCACGTCATTCCGGACCACGGGCAAATAAATGCTCCGCCGATTGCTGGTCACGGGGGGTAATTGCATTCCCGCAATGGGATTATTCATCCGCATGTCGTTGGTCGAGATCAACGAAACTCCGCGCGCCGAATCAAGCTCGCCGCTCACCGCGAGGACTGCATCTCGAATCGCCTCGGCTTCGAGACGCCGTCGATTCATCCGCCACAGGTAGCGATTGTCCGGGTCTTTGGCGTAGGCCTTGGCGTCATGTTCGCAACTCATTTGATAAGCGCTGGTGAGCATGATCGTGCGGATCGTTTTCTTGCAAGACCAGCCGTCCTGCACGAATTGGACAGCGAGGTAATCGAGCAGTTCCGGATGCGTCGGACGTTCGCTGAGGAGCCCAAAGTTATCGGGAGTATCGACCAAGCCTTTTCCAAACAGATGCAGCCAAATCCGATTGACGGCGACTCGCGTGGTCAATGGGTTGCCGACGCTCGCAACCCAGTTGGCCAATTCGAGTCGGCCACTCTCTTTGCCATTAAACAACGAACTTGCTTTTGATCCGCTCAACACCGTCAAAAAACCGCGCGGCACTTCTTCGCCCAGCTTGTCGGGATCGCCGCGAATGTTAATCCGGCAATTCTCGATTGTTCCCTCCTGGACGGCCATGGCGCTTGGCATGGGCGGCGGAGCGCTTGTTCTTAGGCTGGATAACGCATAGCCGAGTTCGTCCCGCGCATTTTCAGTCATTGATCGGCTCGAGGCTGCCATCATCGCGGAACCGGAAGCCTTCATTGAGACTGGCTCGTTCATGCTCATCTCCAGCTTCCATTCGTCGATGGGAACAAAGATCACCGAATCGACGGTGACAAAGCCTTTCGTGTTTTCGTTCGAGATGATGACGGAACCGTTCGTGCCGGTTTGGAACTCGTATGTTCCGACGGAGACAAACGAATTCTTGTACATCGGCGGAAGCGTTTGGTTCAGCGCCACCTGGTTGGTTTTGTCGACGCTCTGAATCGTCACTGGAACATTGGTGGCGCGATCAAAACGAGGGACGTAACCGACAAGCACTTCGTCCTGGCCAGCATGAGGAAGGTTCGGAACGTAGCGCGCCGACATTTTGCCTTTGTCCGACTTCGCGTCATGGTGATAGTCCTTATCGACAAATGTTCCGACGTAATCCGATTTCTTCCATCGCCCTTGCAACTGCGCCGCCGAGTTATCCACGACGATTCCCGGCAGCTGGCCCGAGCGAAGGCCGCCTGGGTATTCCTGCAAATCTCTGAGTTCCGCGGTGAGCTTGTTCAGTTTGGCAAAGTAATCTTCGACTTCCTTGGCTTTATCAGCGCCGGCTAAAGGGCGTTCGATCCAACGAGTCCCAAATGGATTCTGTGGGCCAGGCCCGGCGGTGGAAAGCCTTGCGGTGCTTTTGAAGATGCCGGCGAGCGCGTAGTAATCTTTGGTGGGAATAGGATCATACTTGTGATCGTGACAGCGCGCGCAACTCGCGGTGAGGCCCAAGAATGCCCGCGTCGTCACGTCAATCTGCTCGTCGGCGAAATCCATGGTGAGCTTCGTTCGATTCGGCTCGCCCAACGCCTTTGGCCCGAGAACGAGAAAGCCGGTCGCGATCAGATGTTCGAACCGTTCTTCATCGGTCTTGTGCGGCAGCAAATCGCCGGCGAGTTGCTCGCGGATGAATTGATCGAACGGCTTGTTGTTATTGAACGAATCCACGACATAGTCGCGGTACCGCCAGGCGTTCGGATAAGGAAGGTTAACTTCGAGCCCATTCGAATCGGCATAACGCACCACATCGAGCCAGTGCCGTCCCCAGCGTTCGCCGAAGTGCCGGGAATCGAGCAGTCGATCGACCACTTTGGCGAAAGCGTTCGGTGACGAATCGTTCAGGAAACTCCCGATCTCTTCCGGCGTTGGCGGCAACCCGATCAGATCGAATATGGCGCGGCGAAGGAGAGACCGTTTGTCTGCGGGCGAGGCGGGCGTGAGTTTCTTGTCTTCAAGTTCCGCCAGGATGAAATGGTCAATTGGATGCTTGGGCCAAGCCTTGTTGGCGACGGATGGGATCGAAGGTTTTTTAGGCGGGCGAAAGGCCCAATGGCCGGAGGCAGCGGTGCGTGACGCGTGACGCGTGACGCGTGACGCGTGACGCGTGATGCGTGATGCGTGATGCGTCGCCAGGCGCCTTTGTCTTTTCGGGATAAGGCGCGCCCATTTTGACCCAGGTCTCAAAGTCCGTAATTTGCGCAGGCGAGAGCTTTTCCTTCGGGGGCATTTGCAAGTCGTCGTCAAGGTAACGAATAGCTTGAATGAGCCGGCTCTTTTCAGGTTCGCCGGCGACTACGGCGGGACCGGTATCGCCCCCCTTCAACAGACTTTCACGGCTATCGAGAAGCAGACCGCCTTTAGTTTTTTCCGCGTCGGTGCTGTGGCACTTGTAACAGCGTTCGACTAACGCCGGACGGATTTTTTTTCTCGAAAAATTCAACCCCTTCTCGGCCTGATTCCGGGTCTGATGCGACGCTTTCAGCTGTCGCGCCGAGAATTGCTCGGCTGCTGAAGACGACTCCAAGACACAGAATAATCGCCTGTACGCGGCTCACACCCATATTCGACAACCAGAATGCCAAAATGTTTCGGGCAATCTATCACACGCGCCACCCTGCTGAAATGAATTAGTTCGAGCTGGTTGTCGAAGCGGCGCATCCCGAAGTCTTCGGCACATTGTAGCGGCGGGCATCCTGCCTGCCGTAGAGCCGAGGCATCCTGCCCGGCGGGTCACGCGCACGCACTAGAACGCAGCCTCCTCGTTTCAACCGCTGCTCCGGGCGGCAAGATGCACGCCCTCTGCGGCAGGCAGGATGCCCGCCGCTACCGGTGAGTGGCCGCTCACAATTGCTTGATTTTGAGCACGTGCTCAAAATTCGAAAACGCGTCCAACGGAGGGCCAAACCAGTGCAGTGTCAAGTCGGACCAGGTCAAGATCGAAGATGGTTTTTGAGGCTTCGGAACTCGCGCCAGCGTCGCATCTCGACCGTACCACCCCAGGATGCACCTTTCTTGTAACGCAGAGTTTCACTCTGCTGTATCGCAGGTTTCCAACCTGCAGAGCTTCCGGCCAATCCAGGCGGGCGCGGAACTGGCGAACGTTTTGCCGATTGCAAATCGGCGATACGGCAGACTGCAAGTCTGCGCTACAACAGGGCGTTGCCGGCGCCAAAGCGAGGTGGCACTGACAGGATGCGCCCTAGCGGCTTCGCATTCTGAGTGGACAGACCGAATTGGCGGTCCGATCATGGCTCCAGAGAGTCGCGCGTCCATTGGTTATGCCTGGAAAAATTTTTGTAGGCACATCGAGCTGGTCGGATCCCGGTTTCATTGCCGATTGGTATCCGAAAACGTTACCGGCGTCGGAACGATTGCCGTACTATGCCGAGCATTTCAACCTGGTAGAGCTCAATTCAAGCTTCTATGGGATTCCAGTTCAGAGGATGGTGAAACGGTGGTGCGAACAAACGCCATCGGACTTTCTCTTTGATGTGAAGTTGCACCGGTTGCTTTCGCGTCACAGCGCGATGCCCAATAGCCTGCCAACAGTGCTCCGCGCCGAAGCCGAAATTAGAAATGGCAAGCTTGTTCTGGATGCCAAATTGGAAAAGATGGTGGCCCTTTATTTCTTGGAGCAGATCAAACCATTCTTGGAATGCGGCAAAATGGGAGCTTTGCTCTTGCAACTGAGCCCATCCTTCAGTCCAACGGAGCATCAACTCGCCGAGCTCGATCCTTTGCTGGAAGTGCTGAGCAGCCATCGCGTCGCAGTTGAGCTTCGCAATCGCAAGTGGCTCGATGATGGGCAAGCCGCGGACACAACCCGTTACTTCAAGGAACGCCGGATTAGCTTTGTTGCGGTCGATGCGCCCGAGAGCGAGCATTTCATGGTGATGCCGCGGTTGGATTTGGTAACCAATCCTACGCTCGCTTACATGCGCCTGCATGGCCGGAACACGCGGGGCTTCATCGCGGGGAAAACAGTCGCCGAGCGCTTTGATTATCAGTACTCGGAAGAAGAGCTCCAAGAAATTGCCGCCCGCGCGGCCGCGATGGCTGGCGAAGCAGAAGAAACCCACGTCCTTTACAACAACAACTCGTCGGATTACGCGCTGAAATCCGCCGCGCGCTTTCGAACTATTCTAGAAGAGAGCTATTACGAAATGGCGACTCCGCGGAATCCTAATGCGCGGCTTGCGCAAAGAACGTTCGAGTTTCACTCGGAGGAAAAGTAAAGCGTCCCGAAAATGCCGCTGAGTGGACAGACGTTTGGACCGGAACGATTGGTTCTGGGTCTGCTTGGTTTCGTTGAAAGGCAGCGACTGAAAAAAGGAGCAGCGTAATGGAAACAAGCGAAAAATCCATCGACGTAAATGCACCCCTAAGCATCGTCTATAATCAATGGACCCAGTTCGAGGACTTTCCCGAATTTATTTATGGAAGGGGTCGAGGAAGTCCGGCAACTCGATGATAAGCGGCTGCATTGGGGAGCCAAGGTTGGAGGCAAAGAAAAGGAATGGAACGCGGAAATCGTTGAGGAGGGAGACCTGGAACGTTTCAAAGAGTTCATCGAATTGCGTGGCGCCGAAACGGGCGCATGGCGCGGCGAAATCGAAGGCCGCGAAGTACGACCGCCAAGCTCCGCAACCTCCCACAGGTCAACCACAACACGCGCGAACCAACCAACCACTGGCGAAGCCCCGCGTCGTCGAGGACGGCCGAAGTCAACGAAGTGCTTTAAGGTCCTCCGCCTTTCAGGTAAGCTAGCAGGTCCAGCAATTCATCCTCATTGAGCGGGTTCAGAAGGCCGGTGGGCATTGTGGAAATTGGTTGCGCGATGGTTTTGCGGATCGTGGCGTTAGTAACAACGACTGATTCGGTTGGACGCATCAGATCCGTGGCAATACGGGTCATCTGCTCGTCGCGGGAAACGATGCGTCCGGATAGCGTCCTGCCATCGGCCAATTCTAACGTCATGACTTGATATTGGTCCGAGATGGCTTTGCTGGGGTGAATAGTCGCTTCGAGGATGTCCCGCACCGTGAAGCGCTGGCCCAAAGTCGAAAGGTCCGGACCGATCGCGCCGCCTTCTCCGTTGATCTGATGACAGAGCGCGCAGCCGGCTGCGGCGAACATGGTGCGCCCGTGCTGTGCATCACGTCCCTTCAATCCGCGTCCGGCAACGGCCAGTGCCTCATCCAAGGCCCAGTCGCGACCCGGTCCTTTTGCCGCAGGCAATCCTTCGGCGAGCATCTTCGAGGGCGCTTTGATGGCCTCGAACTCGATGCGTTGATCCGGCGGAATTTGTTTCAAGGCATTCTCACGGATGCGGCCCCAAGATTCGCGGTATTGATGTCCTCCACGAGAGTTGGCCACGGCGTCGGCGATCGAGCTGAAGTACCGGCGACGCTGATCCTTGGTCCAGCCGTCATCGAGCCAAAGCAACGTCAAAGCGCAGTGCATTCGTTCGAGGCGCGGCGCGGATTGGAGCATGTCGCTGACCGCTGCGCCGTATTTCGGATTGCGCACAAAGTAACCTGAGCCAAGAAGGGGCCGGTCGCCGGTGTCGGCTTCCATCCGTTCGAGCAACGGCCCGATCATCGTGGTGTCACCGAGGAAACAGAGCGTTCGGGAAAGTTCGCGATTGACCAAACCGTCCGCGTCCGGGAAATGCGGACGCAGTTGCTGCGCCGTGGTGGTTCGCGTTCCAGCGACGGCCTCCTGGCCGCGCGCGAAGGCTAGTTCATAGGCGCGCAAGGCGCGGAGTTTCTGGCCGAACGAAAGAGAACTCCAAGGAACCTTGCTCAATTGGCCGATGACCCGCGGTTGATGGTCCGGCGAGCCTTGGCGCGCGAGAGCCAACAGCGCGGTGAGGGATGCTTCGAGATTTGTTTCGGCCAACGCCCGTTCCCGCCAAGCCTCGACCGGCTGGGCTTCGAGTGCGACGCGTGCGGCAAAACGAATCGACCGGTCTGGGTGACCTAGGTGCGGCCATGCTTTCGCCGGCGTCGCGGCAGCTTTGCGACCGTGCAAGGCCTCGAGTTCGCGCCGGAGTGAGTGGAGGGCTTGTTCCGGCGCGGAAAACTCCTCGCTTCCGGCTGGAGCAATGCTTTCGTCACCGACATAACGGACTCGATAAATGGCCGACCCAAGCTGGCGCCCACCCACAGTGAAGTAGAGTGCGCCATCCTTTGCGACCACGATGTCGGTCAGAGGCAAGCCGGTTCCGCCAATAAATTCCTCGACCTCCGCGCGGTAACTCGCTCCATGCGGCCGCATGTGGACCGCGTGAATTGTCGCGAACGTCCAGTCGCAGGCATAGAGCGCCCGCTGGTACTTCGCCGGAAACTTTGTGCGGTAACCAAACACAATGCCGGTCGGCGATGCCGGGCCGATGTTCACGACGGGTGGCACGCCATCTTCGAAGTGCTCCGGCCACATGGCCGAGCCTCCGCGCCAGCCGAACTCGCCGCCGCCAGCCAAGTGACATATTCGTGTCGGCCGATACCACGGTGTGCCGAGGTCCCATTCCATGTCTGAATCGAACGTGAACAAGTC
This sequence comes from Verrucomicrobiota bacterium, assembly GCA_016871515.1. GTDB lineage: Bacteria > Verrucomicrobiota > Verrucomicrobiia > Limisphaerales > SIBE01 > SIBE01. The sequence goes on along the minus strand of VHDE01000018.1, from coordinate 40,106 downwards.
GCCCGCGCGGTTGAACGCGAGATCAAAGCTGTTGCGCAGTCCGCTCGCGATCAACTCACGCTGGCCGCCCGCCGGATCGAAGCGCAACACCCAGCCTTGGACCGAGTAATTGGCGCTTTCAAAGCCCGGCGGCATGGGACGGTCAATGCCTTCGGTAGTGACTGGTCGACGCAAAACGACGCCCGGCGGCAGCGCCGTGCCGTTTCCGCCCATCAGATGAAGCGACCTGCCATCTGGACTGACAACAAGATTGTGCGGCCCATGTTCGCCGCCTCCCTTGAGTTCGAACAGTAACTCGCTTTGGTCGAACTGATCGTCCCCATCCGCATCGCGCAGGCGGTGCACACCTTTCTTCGGCGAGTTGGTGTTGCCTTCCGCGACCGTGACGTAAAGGCTGTCGAAGGCATGCAACAGCCCATGCGACCAGCCCAGCCCGGCCGCAGCGCCACCAAGTTTCTCGACTTTCGTCTCCGCGTCTGCACTCCCAATGGTTGGCGGCGTGATGCGGTAGATGCCGGGATGATGCTGCGTCGCGGCCAGCAAACGCCCATGTGGATCCACGGCCAGCGCGGTCAGCGAACCACCATCTCGCGGCATAGTGAAGATTCGTTCCGCTTTGAAGCCAGGCAAGGTCTTGATCGTGGAAGACTCGGCGGGATTCAGCGGATGTCCGGGCTTGTACCAGTACGGCTGGTCCGCATAGACAGTGTCGTCCACCGATTGGACGACGGGCGGAGTGATGATTCTCTCTAGTTTTCCAACGCTGGGCGGCACACTGCCCGCCAGTTTCACGCCATCCAACGCCAGCGGATCCAGCCGATACGGATTCTGCTTGGCGGCCCAAGCCATGCCTCGGAGAAGCATCAGCCGAAAAAATGGATCGTCAAACGTCCACATGTAATGGCCGAAGATCGAGACGAACACCCGGGCGTCGGCGCCAGGCGGTTCGTAAGTCCAAAACACCGGCACGGTCTCGACCGTTGCATCGCCAGGATTCCGTCGGCGGTCGTCGCCTTGATTGATCTTTTCGTCGGAGGTCGCCAGCACAGTGATCCGAGACCGATCGCCGATGAATGGCCAATACGGTTCATCCACGAAACGCATGGAGCGGGGCAGCCCGATGAGCAACGGATCATCTGGGTTGGGCAGGCGCAGTTCGGTGTCACCGTGCCGATACGATGCGGCTTTGTAGGAGAGCCCGAAGTGCCGCGCGTGGTTTTCCCATTCCTGATCGCACCCGATGGCCCAATGAATGGTCACCGCCCCGCCGCCGCGCGCTTGGTGCCGCTGGATGTCAGCGAGCTGCCGCGCATCCCAGCGCGTCTTCAAGTAAAACACCGCGAGATCAACGCCGTCCCATTGCTCCGGTTTGGGCCAGGGAAAGGCCGTGGACACGCGGACGCCCGCCGCCTTGGCCAGCAATGTCGCCCACTGTTTTTGCCACGCCGGATAATCGTGTTCGCCCGGACCGTGATCCTTAGGACCGGCGACCAGCAACACGTGGAGAGGTCGCAACTGAGCATTGGCATCCGGCCGCGGTGCGCGCGCGAGCACAGCTTCCACTTCAGCGCGGCTTCGTGGCGCTGGCGCTTCCGCAGCGGTGGTCGACCAGTTGGCGATGAACATTCCGGCGAGAAAGGCGAGGAGAGAGACTGTTTTCATCGAAGGGAATTCCGGTCTTCGGCTGTCGAGGTTACTGCTGGCTGTGTAAACCTCAAGGCCGGAGATTGACGCGGGCCTTCCAGAAAGGACAGGACTGGCGCCTGCAAGATTTTTCGTCCCCGTGCCAGCCGTTGTTTGACCGCATCTTCAGTCAAGTCCGAGTGTTGATCACACACACGGCGATGGCGAAAAACTTTTCTTCGTTCATCCGTATCATGGCGCCCACGCCGGTTGGATCCAATGTCCCGTGTTTTGACTTAGACTGCGAACTGGCTGACGAGCGAACTCGAAGCTTCGAAAATCAATTGAAGAAAACCAATGGCAATCTTTACTCTGCAATGCAAAGTAGATGTTGCTTACATCTTGTTGACTCAAGCATGATGAAGTGAACCTAAATATTCACTTACTCCGTGTTGCAAAGTCAGTGATTCTTGAACGTCTGAGCTTATGAATCGCAGGCATTGTGGCAACGAGATTCCGTTATGGAGTTAGACATTCGCAACACACCGAAGAGTGGTTCCAACGCCGTGCAAAGCGCAGAAGGACGTGGGCCTGCCATTCTGGAGAATCACCTGGAAACAAAAAACAACACGAAGGATTGATGACGGGCATCACGAAATTAGTGCGTATCGCAGGAACGGCGGTGTCTGCGGCGGTGGTTTGTTTTCCGATGTTGCTGCAGGCGTGTCCGCGAACTCCGCTGCGGGTGTTTTGTATCGCCGCCTTTGAATATCTTGCGCGCCTGCGCGGAAGGACGATCAGGCCGGCAGGCGTCCCAGTTACGTCACCGCATTTTTGCTGGAGCGTCCCCGCACGGGCATTGCAATGCCGTTGGGTGCTCAGGCGGACGCGCTGCTGCGGCGCACGGTTGGCGCGGCGAGACAAAATGCGGGCGCGGTCCCTTTTGCGATTGCGGGCGTGGTGACATGGACGTTCGTTGTCGCGCTGCTCAAGATGCGGTTCCCGCAATGAAGCTCCTGCGTGGATTACTGGACAGGATCGAGGTGGGTGCGCGAAAGCCGCTGCTGGTCCGGCATGAAAGCGTCGCGCGCATTGGCGCGAGGAAACGTCTCCTGTTTGCAAGTGATCTTCATTTGAGAAAGAATGGACCCCGCCACATCGTTGATGGATTGGTGGAGATCGCGTCGAGGGAATGTCCGGACCTTGTCCTGCTTGGCGGAGACCTGGTGGATTGGACGAACGGCCTCGAGGCGCTGCAATTGCTAGTCCGAAGCTTGTCGCGTGTTGCTCCACTCTGCGCGGTGGCTGGAAACCATGACCGCTGGATCGGCGTGGCCAAGGCGCGTGCCGCCGTGTTGGATGGTGGCGGGCGCTGGCTGGAAGACGCGCCGTTGTTCCTGACTCCCACCTGCGCCATCTACGGTTCTAGGGAACAACCGGTCCAGGCTGCGAGCTGCCATCTGCTCTACACCCATCATCCCGGCGCGTTTGCTCGCTCTTTCGATCTGACTCTCAGCGGACATCTCCACGGTGGACAATTTGTTTTCTATCAGCGCAATGGAAAATTCTATCCAGGCGCGTTCGTCTATCGATGGAATGGACTGCGTTTCGACGATAACAATGGAAGGACTCTGCTGATCAGCCGGGGAGTTCAGGACACGCTGCCTCTGCGATGGAATTGTCCCCGGGAGGTGTTGATCGTCGATATCTGAACCCCGGACCTGCCGAGGATCGCATATTCGGCATCGGCTAACTCTTGGTCCTGGCGCCGAGTTTCGCTCGTGAGTTTCCTGGCAGCAAACTTCAGACAGGACGCGATGAACCGGCCTGAGCCAGGTACTTGGTCGCAACGGCATCCAGCTCCGCGGTGATTTGCTCCAAAGAGGCTGAGAAACGTATTTGTTTGCCGAGACCGACGGCAATCGCGTAGGGATGGACGTTCATGCCCGCGAGATCGCTCGGAGCAGACTTCCTGGCTTTTCGCTTCTTCGCGCTCTGGGTTCGTCCGGGCAATCGTTGTCCAGGGTTCCGGGTTTCGTTCATCATGCCGTCGTACAACCCCATGAGAAATGCGCTTTGATCCAGCGCGCTGACGCCGTCAAGCACGCAAAACTTAGCCAAGAGCACGCGAAAACTTTGAGCAATGTGATCAGCGATTTCGACCAACTTTCGCGCCGTGGCGGGAGTCGCCTCGGCGAGCAGCTCTGCGCCCCGATGGACGCAATTGATTTTGGTTGCCGATTCGATCGCCCATTTCACCGCGTTGGCGACTTCGAGCTCGTTGCTTTTGAAGGAATAGATTGGCCGTGCTGCGGACGAAGGCGCGAATCTCCCGGAGAACAAATCGGGCGTGTCATGCGCGGCAAGGACACTGAGATCATAGCGCGCCATGAGGCGCTCGAGTTTGCGTTGTGCGACGGCCTTTTCGCCGTCGAGGCCTCGTTCGGCGAGCGCCTGCAATTTTCTGAACAAAGCCCGAATCTTGGCGTTGGCGGATTTCTTGCGCATGTCGTGGCGCGGATGTTCTCACGTTCCTTGCCGGGAGGCAATCGCGGAGAAAGCAGCGTTGCCTGCCCGATGACGATCAAGTGGGCGCCGCTTCGCGCATGGGGCGCGTGCTGGCTGGAGGTAGTTCCTTGCCGTTGCGCTGCAACTCCTCCACCTCCTCTGCCGCGAGGGCACAGAGTTGGTGATACGTTTCTTCCTCCGTCGCGCCATGGCAGACTCCGCCAAACGGGAACGGATGTGGGCGTCAGGATGGAATGTTCGATCAAACGGAGCGATTACCAGAGCTGCTGAAGAAACGGGGGATCGAGCACACATTTCATGACTCAGCCGGGCATCACAATTTCGCGCTTTGGCGAAAGCACCTCGCCGAGGTTGCGCCGCGCCTGTTCCGTTGAAGGATTGAAATTCAGCTATGCGAAAAACTAACACCAAAGTTATCGCGGAAGAGACCTGGTCATCACCGAAGGGGAAATTCGGTGGCGCCAGCAAGGGAATCTCGGTGGCATTGGGGCGCAAACCGGCCTCCACGGACTTAAAGGAACGGCATCCATTCGACGCAGAGATTTGCCGGATTCCGCCGGGCAAAAGCCATTGTCCCTATCATTCGCACAGTGCGCAGTGGGAGTTTATCACGTGATCTCAGGCCGAGTCATCGTCCGACACAAAGACGGCGCGACCGTAATCGAATCAGGCGACGCATTCATTTTCGAACCGGGCCAACCTCACCAACTCACGAACAATAGCGCTGAAGATTTGGTCCTCTACATCGTCGCGGATAATCCGATTGGAGAATCATGCTGCTATCCCGACAGCAAGAAGTCGCTGGTGCGGTCGCCCGAACGCAAGCTGATCCGCTCCGAGTCGCTCGATTACTATGATGGCGAGGAATAATGCGCGGATGTTCGGTCAATGCCGGACTAAGCGATAGAATCTCGCCTTCTCCTGCGCTGGCAGAGAAACGGTTTTTTCGAAACCGACCACAACCGGCGAGTTTGTCACAGTCACCCATCGAACGGGAACGGCCAGTTGATCTGTGGTTTGAAGAACGAAATCCGCTGCAGCCGCCGGCCAGGAAATGGTGATCCGGTTGCCGGTCGTTTCTTCAATATCTAGAACAGCTGGGCTGGACACGATAGTGAAGACGTTCGTCGTCGCAACGATGCCGGCTGCGTTCGCAACGCTAATCGTCCCGGTTCGAGTGTTGTTTGGAACGGTGGCTCGAACCTCCGTAGATGAGGGAATGACGAAATCGGCCGCTGCACCGCCGAACCTCACCGCAGCAACCTCAGCGAGATTTACGCCACGAATGGTGACACTGCTCCCCACGAAGCCGTTCGTTGGCGAGAAACTGGCTATCCTGGGCGCAGCGATAAACGCAGTGCTACTGGAGCCTGTCCCCAACGGTGTCGTGACACTGATCGGGCCCGTCGTCGCAGCTTCGGGAACAATGCCGTGGATCTGCGTTTCCGATGTGACCGTAAAACTCGCGTTGGTTCCATTGAACCTCACCGCGGTTGCCCCGGCAAACTGAAGTCCTTCGATGATAACCGTCACGCCAGGCAGCCCGGCCGCCGGAAAAAGGCTCGTGATCACCGGCGCGCCACTCGTCACCAGAAACCGATCTGTGCTTGTCGCGACGCCTGCGGGCGTGGTGACGGAAATCGGCGCTGTAACGGCGCCAGCCGGCACTGTGGCGTTGATCTGCGATGCGGCCACGATGGTGAACCGCGCAGCAACGTCGCCAAACCTTACCGCGCTCGCGTTGTTGAAGTTGAAACCTTCAACGGCTACGAGCGTTCCAGGCGAACCTGCCACTGGCGAAAACCCGGTGATGGCAGGACCCGTCACGACTTGAAAGACCTGCGCGCTGGTTCCAGTGCCCCTCGGAGTCGTGATGCTGACAGGTCCGGTCGTCGCATTCGCCGGCGCAACAGCGCGAATCTGCGTTGGCGATATTGCCGAGAAACTCGCAGCGTTCACGCCGTTGAACCTGACGGCAGTGGCGCCGGTGAAGTTCGAGCCGTCAATGACCACAGTCGTTCCCGGTGTGCCAATGGCAGGCGAGAACTCTGTGACGATTGGATTCAAGGTGACGATGAATGTTCTCGGACTTGTGCCTGTTCCAGCGGGCGAAGCGATCGTAATAAACCCGCTCGTTGCGGAAGCGGGAACTGTAGCTGCGATCTGCGTCGGCGCATTAATGGAAAAGCTCGCGTTAACCCCATTGAACCTCACCGCGGTGGCTCCTGGAAAATTCTGACCTTCAATGGTCACAACCACACCAGGCGCGCCGTTGGCCGGAGAAAAATCAGCAATCACCGGTCCCGCTCCGGTGACGATGAAGTTACTTGTGCTTGCCGCCGCGCCGAAAGGCGTAGTGACACTGACTGGACCTGTGCTAGCGCCGATAGGCACGGCAGAGCGGATTTGAGTCGCGCTGACCACGGAGAACGAGGAAGCATTGCGCCCATTGAACGTAACCGCGGTGGCGCCCTCGAAATTCGCGCCTTCGAGCAACACAATGGCGCCGGGCGATCCGCTGTCCGGCGAAAGGCTGACGATCCGCGGAGCCACAACAAAGTGACTCCGGCTCGTGACTGTGCCGGAAGCAGTGGTGACACTAAGCGGTCCGGTGGTTGCTTCCAAAGGAACCGTGGCCGCCAACGTGTCAGGCGAGACGATGGTAAACGCAGCCAGGACGTTATTGAACCGAACTTCCCGCACGCCGGCAAAATTGGCGCCCGTAATGATCACGCTGGTCCCGGGCTCGCCGCCCGCCGGTGAGAAAGCCGCGATGGCAGGCCGTGCGCTACCAACTGCGTGGATGGCCCAATCGCCTCCGAGTGCGAACCATAACGGCATGATCACGCCAATGACACGACGAAACAATGAACCGGTAATCAATTTCATTCGAACGGAATCCCAGATTCCTCTCCCGAGGCAGCAATCTTTCCGCCGGTCAAATTAGCCTCTCGCGCGCCAAGCGGCAAGGGGTCGTAACGCGGAGTCTGGACATTTTGCGGGCTGGACTTAGTCCTGCACTTGATCTCACACTTAATCCATTGGAGGGTGTGGCCCCGAATCGAAGGAAGTAAAGATGTTCTCATGGGAGAAGCTCAAGGTTTATGATCGAGCGTTGGCCAGTGTGGCGAAGTTGGCGCAGCTTTCGGCCGACGGGGACAACCGCCACGCCGTCGTGGATCAACTGCTGCGCGCTTCCGAGAGTCTGGTCTTGAACATTGAAGATGTTGTTTGGTTTGAGACGCGCCTGGAGAAGAACGGAAACCACTAATGGACAGAGCGGGGAGAGAGCCGCAACCCAAGAACCGCAGAGGCGTGAAAAACGCAGAGAAGAATCTGACTAACACCAAGATCGCGAAGACCGCGAAGGATTTGAAAAGCAGTTTGGCCACAGGGAGCAACAGAGAACACGGAGCAGCAAAGCCCCAACCCAAGGCATGAATTGGTAACTGAGATACCCAAACACCTCCATAGGTCATTTCCCTTTTCGTGTGTTTCGTGTCTTTCGTGGTCCATCTCTTCGGCGTAAATCGCGGTGGTCCGAATTGGTTACCACGAAAAACACGAAAGACACGAAAACGCAAGGAAGAAGGCAGTGTTTCGTGAGTGTTTATGCGCGCTTAAAATTCTGCTCAAAAAACGAAGATTTCTTCCTATAGTGGTACAAATGAACACGAATCCAACGCGGTTGCAGAGCTCACCTGCTCGATGAACTACATCGAATGACGGAACTTCTTCGGAATCCGTGTCTATTCGTGGTTTAACTGCCGTTTCCAGGGTGCGAGATGAAGTGGGGGATTAAGTCGGTTGGAAATGTCCAAACTCCAGGGCAGAGTGAAACTCTGCGTTACGACGGAGCGCCTGTTTGAGCGCGGTTGTCTTGTCTTGTCACAAAATCGCGAATTACTCTGACTTCCTCTTCACCAGCAATGGTGTGATCCTTCACAAACTCGTGCCATTCGAGGTTAATGCCCGCGGCTTTCAAAAGCGCAATCTGATCCCGGACTGGAGCAGCCGGAATAAGCGCATCTTGCGTCCCGTGTGTCAGGAGCACTCGTTGCTGCAAGGCAACGGGTGAGAGTGCTTGAACCAACTTCTCCGGTTCGAAGACGTAGCCGCTAATACCGATCAATCCGGACAGTCGATGAGGATAGCGCAGCCCGACATCGATGGTCATTAAACAGCCTTGGGAAAAACCAAATAGAAATGTTTGCTCGGGCGGAAACCCGCGCTCGCGCTGTTGATCGAGAACGGCGGTGAGCAACTGCCGGCTTCGAATGACTCCAGGTCCAGCGTCGCCGGTGTAATCGTACCAGGAATAGCCGCCGTAATACAGGTCGGGAGCATTCACCAGCAGATAATTAAGCCAAGGCAGTCCGAGCATGGAGGGCAGCCAGCGATAACCTTCCATGCTATCGCCCAAGCCATGTAAGACGACCATCAAGCTTCGCGACGTCGGGATCCGGGCGGCGACAAGTTCAGTGGCAAGCATGACGAGATTGAATCCACAAGCGAGCGAGTTCGCCAAGAGCAATTGGTGGAAATGATACTGTCGATTGGGCTGGTTTGAGGCACACGAGCAATGAAATTCTAAATCCGAAATCCGAATATCGAAATCCGAAACAAATCCAAAACCTCAAACCAGAAAAATCAGAAATGAAAATAGTAAAATAGCCGCGCGTGCTTTTCTCCAAACAATGGCAGCAAGCTCTTGTTTGCCAATTTTGGCGTTATCTTATTGGAATTTGTTTCGGGTTTCGGGTTTCGGGTTTTCAGGTTTTTCAGGTTTTGTCAGGCGTTAACTGCTGGTCACCGCCTTGCTCACTGTTCAGCTTCGCCCGGGGCTGCGTTTCTGCTTCTGCTTCGCGAGCCAAGCGCTGCCCTTCGTCAACATTGACAAAATAAAACACGGCGCCGCCCACGACAAAAAACGCGATGACGGAGAGTATGGCATTCCGGCTCGATCCCGTCGCAGCAATCATGGCCGAGAACAGAAACGGTCCGAAGATGCCCGCGAATTTTTCGACCACGGCAAAAAAGCCAAAGAATTGTCCCGACTTGTGGCGCGGGATCATACTGGCAAAGAGCGAGCGGCTTAAGGCTTGCGCGCCGCCTTGGACCATGCCGACCAAAATGGCGAGGATAAAGAAGTGTGTGGCGGTCTCCATGAAATAACCGAAAATGCTGATGCCGCCATAAACGGCCAAAGCCAGGAAGATTGCTGGTTTTGCGCCGATTTTGCCGGCGAGGAGCCCGAAGAGAAAGGCGAAGGGAATGCCGACAAATTGAGTGATCAGGATCGCGCTGATGAGCGCGTCTTGGCCTATTCCCTTTCCTTGCCCATAAATCACCGCCATACGAATGATTGTGCCGATGCCATCGTTGTAAATCAGGAAGCCGATCAACATGAGAAGCGCATTCTTGAACCGGCGCAATTCTTGAAATGTCTCGCCGAGTTGACGAAAGCCATTGCGAACGGCGCCACCCGAAGTCAATTGGCCAGCACGGATATTCAAGGCCGGTTCAGGAACTCGGCGAAAGAGCGGAATCGCAAAGAGCAACCACCAGAGCGCAACCGAGAGAAACGCCAGACGCGTTGGCAAAGTCTCTTGCGCTGCCGTCAGCCCCTGGCCGTGCGGCAAGCCGAACCATTGCGGCTTGAGAATCCAAGCAAGATTGAGCGCCAGCAAAAGTCCGCCCCCAACGTATCCGATTGCATAACCGGCCGTCGACACGCGGTCCATTTCCTCCTCCTTCGCGATGTGCGGGAGAAGCGCGTCGTAGAAGACAAAGCTCCCGTTGGCGGCGAAGTTCGCGATGACAAACAACACGCAAGCGAGCAACCAATCACCGCGCTGGATGAAAAACATCAAAGCGACCGAAACAACGCCGATGCCTAAAAACGTTCCGATCATTCGTTTCTTGATGGGCGCAAAATCGGCAATCGCTCCCAGAATCGGCGCCAGCGCGGCGATGATGAGCAAACCGAGAGTGGTCGCGATGCCATGGCGCAGTTCGGAAACTTCCGGCGGCACGTCTGCCCCAGCGATCTTCGAGAAATAAACTGGATAAACCGCCGTGATAATCACGGTGATGAAGGCCGAGTTCGCCCAATCGTACATGGCCCAAGCGCGCAATTCGGGGCGATGCAGTCCGAGCTTAGCCAGCAGGTTACTCATGGCAAAACGGGCGCAATCTTCATTTCTCAGCCACCATCACGACGTGATGCCGGGTTCGGAAGAAGAGCGCTCCGCCGGAAATGGCCGGCGTTGCCATACAGGACTCGCCCATTTCGTTCCGAGCCAGAACCTCGAACTTAGGGCCAGCCTTGATTGCGCTGACTGTTCCTTGCTCACTGGTGAAATAGATTTTTTGATCCGCTGCGACAGCTGAGGCGGTGAATCCCGACCTACCATCGCCAAGGCGTTCTGTGTAGAGATTTTCGCCGGTCTTGGCTCGGTAACAAGCCAGGACGCCCGCGTCGTTGGAGCAATAAAGATAATCACCATAAACGATCGGTGTTTGCATATAATTGCCGCCGCGAGTCTGGCTCCAAACAATGTATTGATTGGTCGATTGCCCGCTCGCCAGCGTGATATCGCCCTTGGCCTCGTTTCGAATCGCATAAATCGGCCTCACTGGACCATGCGAGCTCGTCATGAAAGTCAGACCATGGGCGACGATAGGCGTCGGCACGGGAATATCTCCGCCGCCCGTTAACTTCCAGATTTCCTTTCCCGTTGCAAAGTCGTAGCCACCTGTGTGCTTGAATCCATTGATCAAGATCTGAGTGCGGCCTGTGCCAGTCTCGATCGTGGGCGTGCTCCAGGTCGGCACATCAGCGCGGCGCGTCCGCCACACTTCCTTTCCGTCCTTTATTTCGAAGGCCGCCAAAAACGAATTGGTTTGGACATCGCATTGCACGATCACGCGGTCTTGATGAATAATGGGCGAGCTGGCAAAACCCCATTGCGCCGCGGGCACAACAAAGTAACCGGAATCTAGCGGGCCAAGCTCCTTTTGCCAAAGGCGCTTTCCATCCATGTCGAAGCAGAACAATCCTTCCGCGCCAAAGAATGCGACAACATGTTTCCCGTCGGTCGCAGGCGTTGAATTCGCGTGGCTCGACTTTGGATGGCGCTTGATCTTCGGGATGCCCGTATGCGCGACCTCTTTCCAAAGCACTGAACCGTTGGTCTTGTTGAGGCAATATACGGTCCAACGGTGCTCGAAGGATTCGGTCACCGGCTGAATATCGCCGTAAAGTCCGATCCTGAGATTCGCGTCGTCGCTCTCGGTTGCCGCTGTGGTCACGAAAAGCCGGTTCTCCCAGATCACAGGACAAGAATGTCCCAGTCCGGGAATGCGCGTTTTCCATCGTGTGTTCCCCCCTCGCTCAACATCCCATTTCTCCGGGGTTTTGTGGCCCTCGGCCACTCCAGTGGCTTGCGGTCCGCGGAATGAGGGCCAGTTCGCTCCTTCAGAAGCGGCGGCGCGAGAAACGAACAAGTTGCACAAAACGCAAAGCGCAGTCGTAACATTGAACGCTTGCGCTAATTGAGGAACTTGCGAGAGAAAGTTAGGCCCGATCAGGTTCAGTTTCATATTGGTTGGGATATAACGTTCGCGCGACAGCGTCTTGGCTTGCGGCAGTCCTCTGCCGCTTTCCGCTCTTCGCGGAGCGCACGCGGCTTTCGAAGCTGTTCAACGTGGTGACGAAAATAACTGGCGTCCCTAGCAAGTCGAGCGTTTGACCGATCGTGCGCACGGTCGATGCATTGATATTCTTGGGTTTCTCTTGGAGTTCTTTGACCAAAGCTTCGAGTGCTGAAGCAATATGCGCGAGCGATCCCGTTTCAGCCAAAGCCGCGGCGGTCGCGAACGCATGAACTTTCCGGTAAAACTCCTCAATCAGTGGACCAATGGCGGACTCAGGCTCCGCCTTCGGGAGCTTCTTAAAACTTTCCTGCAGGGCGATGATGCTCTGCGGAGCGCCCTTCAAAAAGTCTCCACGAACGTCCGGTGGCTCTGCATTGGCCACGGCGGGCTCCCTTTCGGAAGCCGGCGCGGCCAAAGCCGATCGGGACTGCGCCGATTTCAAAGTGTCGTCAATGACCTTCAATATCTCTTTCGCGCTCGTGTCCGCCTGACCAGGCATCGATCCGCGCCTGCGTTTGGTTGAAAACGTTTGAGCGCCCGCATCCCTGTTTCGCCATCGTCCGCGAGCTCGACTTGATAGCCGGCCCACTCTAATTGACACGCGTAAATGCGTCCAACGATCGGATCGTCTTCGATAAAGAGAACCTTCTTCATGTGTCATCCATTGTAAAGGTCTTTCAATTGATCCAACGCTTCATTCGCCTCGTTCCAGAAATGTTGTGCGTTCGATAATCGACCTGAATGCCCAAGGCGCTCCAACTCCCGCAGCGAAGGGAGGATCGCCGTCATGCCGCAGGTGGCGCTGGCTCCGAAGCATTTATGGGCCAAGTGTGCCACCTCTGCGGCGGATTTGGATTCAATGGCTCTGCCCATTTGTTGGATCTGCTGCGACGCTTCGGTCAAATAAAGCCCGGCCAGCTCCTGCACGCCATCGGCGGTATCGCCCGCCATCTCTTTCAACCGATCGAGGTCCAGAAGTGGTTCATCCGTGCCTTTGGCCGGAACCGATGAGGGCGGACGCGTTGCATCGAGAAGCGCGTCAGGTGTCAGACTGGCGGACGCGGCGCCGGCACGCTTCTGGCACGTCGGGCCCCAACGCTCCAAGGCTCGCCGAAGTTCTTCCATCCGCACTGGCCTGGCGATGTAATCATCCATGCCAGCTTCAAGGCATTTCTCTCGATCACCCGGCAGAGCGCTGCCAGTCATAGCGATGATTCTAGGCCGTGCTGCGGACCACTTCTGGCGAATCCGCCGGGCTGTTTCGTACCCGTCCAATTCCGGCATTTGCACATCCAAGAAGAGCAGATCGAACGAATCAACCTCCAAGGCCGCAATAGTTTCGAGGCCGTTGCCGACGGTCGTGCAGCGATAACCGAACCGTTGCAACAATTGGACTCCGACCTTCTGGTTCACGTGGCTGTCATCGGCCAGGATAATCTTCAAAGGCATTCGACTGGCCATTGCCGAATCGAAGCTCGATGACGCAGGCGCGGCCGGCGTTTCTTGTTCAAGGTCAAAGGCGCGGTTCAGCGCGGCGAACAATTGGGGGCGCCGAAGCGGTTTGAGCAGCGTGGCGGCGATGCCGGCCTTAGCTAACCTTGGATCATCCGTCTGGAGGCGGCTGCGGGAAAGAATAACTAAAGGCATCGCCGCCGCGCCGGACAGTTCCCGAATTCTCTCAGCCAATGAGAAGCCATCTCCGTCCGGCAATTCCGCCGCGATCAGCGCCGCGTCACAGGTGGCAGATCGAAACAATTCCAAGGCTTGGCTGCGCGTCGCGACCGCGTGTGGCATGAGTCCCGAATGCTCCAGCGATTGGGCCAAAAAACGGCGATTGGAGGAATTGCCTTCGACGACCAACACTCTCGTGCCAGCCAAGCACGGGGACAGCGAAGCGGACTTGCGCGGCTCGTCGCCGGTGCGGGCGACGGCAATCGTGAAATGAAAGGTCGAGCCTTTGCCCGACTCGCTTTCGACCCCAGATCGTTCCGCCCATCAATTCCGCGAGCCGTTTGCTAATGGCGAGTCCTAGTCCTGTTCCGCCATATTGCCGGGTCGTTGAGCTGTCCACCTGGCTGAACGACTTGAACAGACGATCCAATTTATCGGCCGGAATGCCGATGCCAGTATCGCGCACGCTGAACTGAAGATTGAGGACTTTGTGCGCGGCGTTGGCCGTGCTCACAGCGTGCTTTACTTCGATCAGCACTTCGCCGCGTGCCGTGAATTTTACGGCATTGCCCGCGAGGTTGATCAAAACCTGGCGCAAGCGAGTTTCATCTCCAACGACTGTTTCGGCCAAATCGTCCGGAAGGAAGTGGGAAAGCTCCAGGCTTTTCTCCCCCGCCCTCGGCCCCAGAAGGTCGAGCGTTTCCTCGATGCACGTGCGCAACTCGAACGGATGATGTTCGAGACTGATCTTGCCCGACTCGATTTTGGAGAAGTCGAGAATATCGTTGATTATGGTCAGCAACGAGTCGCCGCTGACGCGAATCGTTTCCGCAAAATCCCGCTGTTCGGCGGTCAAGCTGGTATCGAGCAGCAACGCGGTCATCGCGATCACCCCGTTCATCGGGGTCCGGATTTCGTGGCTCATATTAGCCAAGAATTCGGACTTGGCGCGCGTGGCTTCCTCCAATTTCTGATTCAGGGAAACAAGCGCGGTATTGCTATCAACCAATTGCTGCTGGCTTTCGCGCAAGGCGCGGTACGCTTCGTCGCGCTGGAGCTGGTTGAGGTAGCTCTTCGAGTGATATGTCACACGGGCAATCAGCTCGATTTGATCCGGCAACCTGACCAAATAATCGTTTGCGCCGAGAGCGAACGCCTCGCTCTTCATCTCGGGCTCCTCTTTGGTCGAAAGGACAATAATCGGAAGGTCGCGCGTGGCTCGGTTGGCGCGAAACCGTTGGAGCAATGTCAAACCGTCGACACCCGGCATGACCAGGTCGAGGAGAATCACCGTCGGCCGAATTTGCTCGGCGACGGAAATGGCCTGCGCTGGATCCGGCCAAAAATGGAAATTGAATCTGGGCTGGTGAACGAGCGCCCGGCGGACGGCCTCGCCAATGATCGCTTGGTCGTCCACGAGAAGAACCATGACTGGGTAATCGGACGATTCGCTCGCTGTTCGTGATGAGGGTGAATCAAAAGGCTTGTCCATAGGTAGCGAGAATGGAGCGCGGACAGCCTTGTCCGCCGCGATCAAGCGTAGCGCAGACTGCCCAGTCTGCTGTTTCGGCGATTGCCAATCGGCTGGTTTTGCGCAGGTTCAAAGAAGCGCCACACTGCAGGCTAGCATCCCGCGACACAGCAGACTGGGCCGTCTGTGCTACGGCATTGCAGTTCATCGCTTGGGAGACCAGTGCATCCCGCAGTTGTCGGTAGCGGCGGGCATCCTGCCTGCCGCAGAGGGCGTGCATCTTGCCGCCCGGAGCAACGCTTGCAACGAGGAGGCTGCGTTCCAGTGCGTACGCGTGATCCGCCGGGCAGGATGCCTCGGCTCTACGGCAGGCAGCATGCCCGCCGCTACGATGTGCCGACAACTTCGGGAGGCACCGTTGGGATACTAACTGCATATTCGCGCCTTGCGATTTGAGGTCAATTACTGATGCTGATCGGCTCTTTGATGCCGCTGAGCTCCGCGAAATTGTTCATCACCGTTGGCTTGAATTGATTCGCGTAATTCAACGCCTCCGTGGACCGGCCGCAATAATGGAAATCGAGGTCGGATTCGCCCGCCAGCATTCGCCGGACCGCCTCTCCGATGATTCCTTGATCGTCCACCAGCAGCACGGTGATTCGATACCGGTTAATGCCAGAGAATTCAGGGGTTGTATCGGTCATAAATCTATTTTTCTTTCCCCATAATCCGTTTTGCCAATGTCGGACCGATCAGATCAAGCGGCAGAATTTCGACGGCGGCCTGCATGTCGGCGGCGGCTTTGGGCATGCCATAGACCGCGCTTGATCCCCGGTCTTGCGCAATCGTGTGATAACGTGCCTGGCGCAGAGCTTTCAACCCAGCCGCACCGTCCTGGCCCATGCCGGTCAGCAAAACGCCAATGACTTCACCCCGCCAATGTTGAACCACGCTCCGGAAGAAAACGTCTATTGAGGGCCGGTACGCCTGGTCAACAGGGTCTGGCGCATAGGCCAGAGTGGTGGAATCAGCAAAGATAAGATGATCCGACCGCCCCGCGATCAAAACCACGCCAGGTTCTGGATGATCCCTATCGCGCGCCAAACGCACTGGCAGCTGCGATTGTGTTTCAAGCCATTCGGCCAGCCCTTCGGCGAACTGCTCATCGACATGTTGAATTACGACAATACTCGCCCGAAAATGAGCCGGTAACACGCGCAGGATTTCCGCGACTGCGGCCGGACCACCCGCCGACGATCCAATGGCGATCAACCGCGACGTTCGAGCCTGCTGCAGGAGCGAAGCGCCGCGCTGCCCGGAACGCTTCGCGATCAGTGGTTCTTCGATGAGTTTGCCGATCATTTCGATCTTGCTGAGAAAGGCTTCGGCCCCGTTAGCGTGATCAGAACTAGCAAGAATTGGCGTCTTAACGGCGTCAATGGCTCCGGCCCCGAGCGCTTCATAGACGAGCGCCGAATTTGTATTGACCGTAGCCGTCACAATCAGAATCCCGCATGGCGTATGAGAAATGATCCGGCGGGTTGCCTCGACGCCGTCCATGACCGGCATCACCATGTCCATCAGAATTAAATCGGGCCGGGATCGGGCGCGGCGTTCCACAGCTTCAGAGCCATCGCGCGCCACCCAGATGATGTCGTGCTGCGGTGACGGAGTCTGCGCAGTCACCGGTTTGGCGTCCGCACTTCCGAAAGAGTTACGCAGTTCGGGACACGTCCTCGGGCTCTTTAACGCCAAAGCGGCGATTACGCAGACTCCATCGCCGCACTCCAAGACCTGGCGGCTTTCGATTGCGCTGGCTCATTTTAGTGGCGTTCAGCCGTCCCATTCGGGACTTATCTGCTCTTCGTCGTTGTCCCCGGCGTTGAAATTGAAACGCCGGGCTATTATCATTCTGCCCCTCCGGGACTTGTCGCCGTCAATTTTTGGACGTCCCCTCGCCTGGGCGTTGCCCCTTGCTCCGAAGATCGCTGCAGCGATTGCATTGGAATTATCCTAAAGTTCTCCGCGAGTTAGCCGATGATACAAGCTAGGCGGCGTCAACTTATTTGTTACGCCCGGCAACGGAAGACGCCAAAGTTTTCCAATGGCATGGAAGCCATTCGCGGTAACAGACAAAAGGATTTGTCTATGACGATCGATATTTATACGGGGTCGGCTGGAACACAGCTGCCGCATCGCTGCACGCCGGTATCTCCAGGTGAATTGGCGACATCCTCCAGCCCTTTGTCTCCTCGCGACGAAAAGGCGCATGATTACCCGCGCGAACTAACCGCCTGCCCGTGTTACGTTGAGGATATTCCCACCAAAAGAACTGCCAGCCCCCTGAGCCCGTTGGTCGCAGGCTTGGACGTCCGCGGGTTGGAAAGCGGTCCACCGAGAGAAGACCGTGGCCCTGATCATTCGACTATTCTCGAAGCTGACTTCGCAGAGATCGCAGCCGCATTTCCCAAAGCGGCCTGACCACCTTAGGCAAACAACAATCGATTTTCACCGTTTCTTGGGCGATATGAATCAGCTTTCCGAAAAGGACAAATGTCACATCAATGCAGCGCGGGGCTGGCTGGAGCTCGGAAATTGCATCGAGGCAAATCGTGAACTCGAATGCGTCACCGCCGCCTTTCGCATCCACCCGGATGTATTGGAAGTGCGCTGGCAGATTTTCGCTTTGAACAAAATGTGGACGGCCGCCTTTGAGATCGCCACGGCCATCTGCGAGCTCGATCCAGACCGCCCCTCAGGCTGGATTCACCAGGCCTATTCTCTCAATGAAATGGCTCACACCGAAAAGGCGTGCGACATCTTGCGAAATGTGGCCGACAAGTTTTCGCATTTGCCCATCATTTCCTATTGCCTCGCCTGTTATACCTGCCGGCTCAACAACCCGGCGGAAGCTTGGCCTTGGCTGGAGAAGGCTATCGAAAAAGGAGACGGCGACAATATTGTGCGCTTGGCATTGAAGGAACCCGACCTCAAGCCTCTCTGGAAACGCCTCAAAGCGAAACTGGCTGCCGGCCGAAAAGTCGGCGGCTTTACCCGCCGCCCGGGCGCTTCGAACATTGCCAAACCTCGCTTTCAGAAAGCAGTCCGGACGGCACCCCTGCCCCGCGCCACGCGGCCTCGTTTGTAGGACGCGACCGCCGTTCCTGTGACTTAGGGCAGAAAAAAGGCGGCTCTGATACGAGAGCTGCCTTCGTTGCCTTCTGTTTCAATCTTTCTGTGCTTCGATTAGGCGCGGCTGCGGCAGCTCGCGATTCGCTTTGACACCAGCAATCAATTTGGCTTCTTCTGTCGCCAATCGATCTATCATGAGAACCTTGGCTCAGTTCGTAGCGGTCTTGGCGTTTGGATATTACGTTGTTGCAGCCGAGCCGCCGAAATCGAAGTGGACGGCCGCGCAGCGGCTTGAGACCGCACGACTGCAACAGACACGCGAAGCCGTTCTATCCTTCGAGCGCGCGCGCAAGACGCTGCCCAATGTCGGCGTCTACGAGGATTTTCGCGCTGTCATTCACGTTCACGCCGAAGACTCTGACCACACCAAAGGCACTCGGCCCGAAGTTCTCGCCGCCGCAAAGAAAACTGGTGTTCGCGTTGTCATGTGGACCGATCACCGAGGGCCCAAGCCTGAAACATGGCGGGGCTTGCGCGATGGCGTGCTCTTTATCGCGGGTTCGGAGGATGGCAACGGCGTTCTGCGTTTTCCCGATTACAACGCAGAGGGCCAGCCTCTGGCGGAAGGCGGTTTGCGTTTCCTCTCTCATATTGAAGAGCGTTACGACGCTTCCAGCGACGGTTTTGCCGGAATGGAGATTTCCAACCGCCATAGCGACGCCGTAATCGATAAGAGCCTTCAGCAATATTTACTCGATGCTGCGACCGATCCGAGCCGCTGGCGCAAGCTCGTCGAAGATTTCAAGACTTATCCGGATGAATTCTTTGCCGCTGGGACGGGCTATCGCGCTGAGTTCTTCTCGAAATGGGACCAAGAAACGAAGCAGAAGCCGTTTGCAGGGATTGCCGCGAACGACGCGCACCAGAACCAGGTTTTTCAAGGCACGACCTTCGACCCTTACGAAGTCAGTTTTCGGAACCTCTGCACGCATATCCTCGCGCGCGAATTAACCGAACCGGAGATTCGCCAGTCACTGCGTGAAGGTCATGTCTATGTCTCGCATGACTGGCTCTGTGATCCGACTGGGTTTGCCTTCGGCGCAGTCAATAATCTGGGAGTGTTTTCGATGGGTGATGCCGCGCCGTTGCTCGGCACAACGCGGCTCGTTGCGGTTACTCCGATCGCCGCGAAACTCCGGCTGTTCCACAATGGCGCGGTGGTTCACGAAACCGAAGGAACAAATCTCACCTTCCAAGCGAAGACTCCCGGCGCATATCGTGTCGAAGCCTGGCTGAGCGTCGATGAAGAAGACCGGCCATGGATCTACTCGAATCCGGTTTACGTCAAGGCGCCGTCGCTCGACATGCTGGCGCTGCCCTCGATGGACATCTCGCCAAATGTCGAAGTCCGCCGAGACCTTGTTTATACAGACGGACCGGAAGACGAATCGGCCAAGCACAAACTCGATTTGTATTTGCCGAAGGAGAAGAAAAATGCGCCGGTTTTTGTGTTCATTCACGGCGGCGCATGGCGGTCCGGGGACCGTGCTCAGTACGTGCCAATCGGCAACCGTTTCGCCAAAGAAGGAATTCTCACCGTGGCGCCGAGCTATCGTTTGGCCCCCAAGTTTCGGCATCCGGCTCAGATCGAGGACGTGGCAGCGGCTTTTGCCTGGGTGGTCCGGCACATCGCCGAACATGGCGGCGACACGAATCGCATTTACATCGGCGGTCATTCGGCGGGCGGACATCTGGCGGCTCTGCTAGCCCTCGACGAACGTTACTTAGCCAAACATCAACTCACACCCAAAATCATTCGCGGCACGATCGCCTTAAGCGGCGTTTACAACTTGGCCGTCGGTGAAGGTCAAGCGTCCGTTTTTGGAAATGACCCTCAATTCCGTCGTGAAGCGTCGCCGTTATTTCATGTGAAGGCCGGGTCGCCGCCATTTCTGATCAGTTATTGCCAGTGGGATTATCCAACGCTTCCCGCCCAAGCGCGCGAATTTAATGCGGCGCTTCGAAAGCATGGCGTTCCAGCCGACTTGCTCTACGTGCCGCGGGAAAGCCACATTTCAGAAATGATCGCGGTGGCAAAAGAAAACGACGTGACCGCGACCGCGATTCTGAAGTTCCTCCCGCATTAGATTAGAGCGTTTCTCGAAACAGATTCCGGATAGGTAGGGAAACGCTGCCGCGTTGCCGACCAACCAGCAGGTTTGCCCTGCCCATCCGGAAATCTGTTTCGAGAAACGCTCTACAATAAGCCACTTACGCGAACAGCTTCGTCACCGCTTTCGCTTTGACGAGTTCGCGTGGTTGATTCAGGTGGTTGTAGACAATCGTTTCGGGATCGATGCCGCATGCGTGATAAATGGTGGCCAGGACTTCCATTGGATGAACTGGATCTTCCAGCGGGCTGGAGGCGGTCTTGTCAGATTTGCCGTGGACATAACCGCGCTTGATCCCCGCGCCGCCAATTACCGACGTGTAACAGTACGGCCAATGATCGCGTCCATCTGGACTGTTGCTGTTGCCCGAGGTGCTCAGCCCTTTCTCCGGGCTGCGGCCGAATTCGCCAATGGCAACCACCAATGTTTCGCTCAACATTCCCCGTTGATCGAGATCCTCAAAAAGCGCGGAGAGACCTTGATCGAGCATCGGCCCCGACTGGTTCTTCATGCGTTGTGCGAGACCGACGTGAACGTCCCAGGAATGATTGTCCGAGTTGGCAATCTTGGGCCAGACGACTTCGACGACGCGCGTGCCTGCTTCGACGAGCCGGCGCGCCAGGAGACAGCTTTGCCCGAAAGTATTTCGCCCGAACCGGTCGCGGACGCTGTCCGGCTCTTGCGCCAGATCGAACGCATTT
This sequence comes from Verrucomicrobiota bacterium, assembly GCA_016871515.1. Lineage (GTDB taxonomy): Bacteria > Verrucomicrobiota > Verrucomicrobiia > Limisphaerales > SIBE01 > SIBE01. The sequence goes on along the minus strand of VHDE01000018.1, from coordinate 19,149 downwards.
CGCGCGCGGCCCGAAACGATCAAGTTCAGAGCGCGCTGATAATATTCATCGAGGTTGTAATGTTCCACGGCCTTCTCGATTTCGGGCATCGCTTCGTTGAGCGTGTCGCGCAGCTGCGCCCGCCGTTGCAGCCGCATGGCAAACACCTCAGGAGGCAGCTTCAGGTCGTCCGTGCGAATTTTGTCCATCTTGGACATGTCCATGTCGTCGCCATCGGGGAAGAGATAATAAGGATCGAACGCTTTGCCGAGAAAACCGGCGGTGCCGCCTTTGCCGACCACATTGCTCTCCTGGAGGGGCCGCGGCAGCATGACGAACGGGAGCATTGGTTGCGTGACCGGTTTGAGGCGGACGATATTCGAGCCGAAGTTCGGGAAATCTTTCGCATTGGGCGGTTCGAGTTGTCCGGACGGGCTGACCTTGTCGGTCGTGTAACCGGTCATGATTTGGTAGATCGCCGCCGTATGATTGAACAATCCGTTTGGCGTGTAACTCATCGAACGGATCATCGTGAATTTGTCATTCACTTTGGCGAGTTGCGGCAGAATCTCAGTGAAATGAACGCCTGGTATCTTAGTTGGGATTGAGTTAAAGGGGCTCTTGATCTTATCAGGCACATTCTCCTTGGGGTCCCAGAGGTCGAGGTGGCTTGGCCCGCCTTGCAGGTAAACCATGATTACGCTCTTGGCGCGGCCCCAGCCGGGACCGCCTTTGGCGCCTGATTCATTGGCTCGGGCGCTCAGTTGAAACATGGAGCCGAGCGACAAGCCCAGAATGCTCGAACCGCCAATTCGAAGCAGATCGCGGCGCGTCAATTTCAGGTTCGAATCGCAGAGGTCCGTGCAGAGTTCACCAGGTATCCGGATCATAGTTTGTTTGAGTTAAGGGTTAACGGAATGGAACATTAAAACAGTTGTTGAAAAATTCTCGACTGGAAAACTCGCCTTTACACTCAGGGTCGCTGCTGGCACTTTGCCGGCATGGGCACCGTATCGGATACTTGGAAGGCGGTCCGGGCTGCTGCGGAGCAACATCGTCGCGACCAAACCGAAAGGAGTGAAAACCTTGTCCAGGAGTCCATTCGCTGGTTTGATCGAGTTAAAGAATTTCGAGCAGCGGCTGATGAGTCGATGGTCTTGCAAACACCTTCGGACGAAGACAGGCGTATCCATCGTGCGTATCTGGTCCAAGTTATCGCCACGGGGGAAGAACTGGCCATGCTGGCGCGGGTGCAAGAAATTGGACCTAACACCCAAGGCATTACCATTGAGGCAATCGAAGCGGAACTGGAACTGCTTCACGCGAGCCTGGCCGGCGAACATTATCTTTCCAGCGATCAACGCCAAACGATTTTGAACCGGGTCTTTGGGCATGGCGCGAAATCCGAAGCTTGAGGCGATACTAGCCGCACGCTGGGAGGCGGAGGGTTGCACACCTGCGGAGAAAGCGCCAAAGCTGGCGATCGTGAAGCAATTGGTTGAGCAAGCCCTGGTGAAAGCGCGATCAGATACAGCGCACTGGCGCGAACTTCTGGCCGCCACCGAATCAGAATACCGCGATTTCCGAGCGGAACGGCTGAAAGAACAAGCGCGCCGATTGTCTCGGATGCGTTGAATGCCCTTCGCGCTTGCTTTCATGGTTCTGCCTGCGGCCACATCTCTTGATGTGGGAGATTGTCGTAGTTCCATCGACGCCGCGCTAGTTCGGATGCCGCCACCCATTTGGTTCGCGGCGATGACTCGACGTGGTTATCGCAAAATACGGCGTTGGGCTTGTCGCGATGTTGCACCCCCAGAGAAACGGAGGCGGTTTGGATTTCTTTCGTCGGATAAGGAATCACGCTGATCACACCCCGGTTTAGACCTTCGGAAATCGCTCCGACAGCGACCATCTCGCTGGGATTGACAACGGCGCTTTCCCGGCGGCCGCCATCGAGGCCGAGTTTTTCCGTGCTGACCTCGAAGTCCGCTTTCACACCCATTATGTTGTAATCGTAATCGGGCCGGCCTGTGTGCGCAAGCGAAGAACGCCGCGAAATGCGTTCCGAACAGTGAAAAACATCAACCGCACTCACGTTCGTGACGTTCGCCTCCCGCGCAACCACGTAAGGCGCAAGCCGCGTTAGATAAGTGCGCTCTCTCGGTGGATGCGCTGCGTCCATCTCGAAGGTGGTGGCTTCGGGAAAAACTTCGTGATCGGCCAAATACATGCTTAAGCCCAGGCCGATCTGCTTCAGGTGATTCACACACTTAACACTGGTTGCCTGAGATTTGGCACGCGCCAACGCGGGGAGAAGCATGCCCGCGAGAACAGCGATAATCGCAATGACCACCAATAGCTCGATCAACGTAAACGCACCTGCCTTCGTCGTAACGCAGACTTTCAGTCTGCTGTATCGCCGATTTGCAATCGGCATACCGTCCGCACCTTCTGGGACGTTCGAACTTGCCTGCGATCGGCAGAATACAATTCTGCGATACAGCAGACTGAAAGTCTGCGCTACACACGGCTGTCCGACCTGCTTAATGTTCTGGCCTCTTCTCATCATCGGTTGAACAAAAACGCCGGCGTATTAATTAGAGCCCAGGCCAGGTCTTGCGCCCCCGTCAGCCGGCGGTTGGCCAGTTGTTTGGCGCTGAGTTGCGCATCTTGGCGTAATTGAACCAAAACGGGATCTGTTTGAACCGGACGGGCCGCTCGCTCGAGATTCAAATGCAACTCCTTGAGTTTTTGATCTTCAGGCAACGGCCGGCGCGTGACCGCCAAAGCCTGCTCGCGCTTGCGCAGTTCGGCATCCACGCCGCGATAATGTGCGATCAATCGAGTCGTCTGTTGCGGCGTGCGGAGTGCCCCCGGCGTTTTCAAGACTTGCGCGACGTCCGCGGGAAGACCCTCGGCCATCGGCTGCGCGCTGGTTGTGACCCAGAGCCGAAAACGTCCGATCTCATACGGCGGCTGATAAAGGTGCTGCAAGGAGATTCTCAACGCGGCGCCGCTCTTCTCTTCGATGGGCGCCTCAAACGCGAACGCTGCCCAGTGCGGTTCTCCAGCGGCGCCGCTGGCCAGCGACCACCCTTCGGCCCGGCCCTGTTCGCCCCGTCCATCAAAGACATGTTTCAAGTTGTATTTCGGATCGATACTGTCGGTGCGCCCTTCCTTGATCTTCACCTTCGCCAGCTTGGCCACGTTGGTCTTGGAAGCGGATTCAAAAACGATTTCGCTGAGGAAAAAATTTCCGTCTTTCAACCCCGGACCAAAAGCGGGCAGGTTGTCGTCTGTGAGCACCTCGAGCTTGAAACCGGTGATCTTGGACATGCTGCTTTCGGCATTGACAATGTAAACAGGCAGTTCGCCATTGCTACCCGACGAGCGAATCGAACCGTCCGGCAATTTCTCAAGTTTTACCGAGCCGGTGCCTCGGACTTCGCCAAGTGTTAAAGGCGACCAAAGCGTGGCAAATTGTTCTTCCTTCAATCCGTTTTCCCATTCCGCCAATCTCGCCAGCAAGGCCGGTTCGAACTCTTTGACGATCTGTTCCGCGTCGGCAATCTTCTCCTGGCGCCCTCGTTCCGCCGCCGCGAGCTTCGGCGCTTGCCCGGCGAGGTGCGCGGCTAGTTCGGATTCCGCCTTCGCGATTGCGTCCTTCCGTTCCTTGTCCTTTTTCTCCTTGGTGATTGCCCCTGACGCTTCGGCTTTTGTCAGTTCCGCGGTCAGACGCGAATGTTCCTTTTCCACGTCGCTCATGACCGAGAGCGCAGAATTGATCTCTTTGTCCGCCGCAGGACGATTCAAGACTCGCATGAAAACTTCCTGGACCAGCTTGCGATCGTCAGTCTCGTTCCGGACCAATTCGGCGATCTCATTGCGCGGATCGTTCACCGCGCCGGAAACAGCCGGGCCACTCAGCAAGGACATCACAGAACCGAGTCGAATGTCGTTGCTGCGTTCGCATTCGCACGCGCTCTCGCGTGGCGGCCGGCCAAGGTTCGCTAGAAACCCGCTCGGCAAATCCACGGTCGCGTCAGGCAATTGCGCGGCGCGGGTTCCAGGCTTCACTCCTGGAAATGTCGGGGACGATCCGGTCACGCGATAGACGGCGTCGAGCAACACTTCAGCGGGCAAGCGGCGCGCCATGGCGTGCGAGTAATTGATTTTGTCGTCCGCGTTCCATTGATGGGTTGTCACTCCAAGCTGATAAACGCGGGACTGGCAGATCAAACGGAGCACATGCCGGGTGTTGAAGCCGCTTTGAATAAACTCGCGGGTCAAGTAATCGAGAAGCTCAGGATTGCTGGCCGGATTTCCCGCCCGAATGTCATCCAACGGTTCGATCAACCCGACGCCCATCAGATAACCCCAGAGCCGGTTGACGTAACTCGTCGCGAAATAACGGTTGTCCGAAGAAGTCAGCCATGACGCAAGCTTGGCCCGCCGCGTCTCATTCGTCGAAGGAGTGTATTTCGCCGAATATGGAAAATCGGGCAGTGTGACTTTGCCAGTGCGATCGTGCTTCACATCGCCTTCCTTGTTGTCGGCGATAATTTCAAAGAGCGGTTTCGCGCTTTCCACTGCTGTCCCGGCAATTTTCTTGTCACCGCTGGCCGGGTCTTGTTTCAGGTCCACCTGCGCGAAGAATGCGGCCATGTGGTAGTACTGATCCTGGGTCCAGCGTTCGAATGGGTGATCGTGACATTTGTTGCAGTTGAAACGCGTTGCGAGGAAAAGGTGCGTGGTATTCTCCATCGTCTCGGCCGGCGACCGAAGCACCTTGTAATAGGAAGCGGCTGGGTTCTCCTTATTCGAGCCCGAGGCGGTGAGGATTTTGCGGACGAATTCGTCGTAAGGCGTGTTCTCTTGGATTTCCTTGCGAATCCAACTGCGGAACAGATCAGTGCCTTCTTCACCGAGGAACTTGCGATTGACCTGAAGCAGATCGGCCCATTTGTTCGCCCAATGATCGACAAACTCTGGGCTGCACATGAGCCGCTCGACGAGCGCGTCACGCTTAACTTGGGTCGTGCGATTATCCGCCAGGAACTCGCGCACTTCTTCCGCGGCCGGCGGAAGGCCGGTCAAATCGAGGAAAACCCGCCGAATGAACTCCGCATCGTTGCAAAGGTCGCTCGGCAGAATTTTCATGCGCTTCCATTTGGCAGCCACGAATTGATCGATGCGATTGTTCGCAGGCTGATCCTGCCAGACAAATCCCGTGCGATCACCCATGACCGTCACGGTGGTCGCCGCATAAGCGCCTTCGTAGCGGAACAGGATTGGCGCTTCGCCGCGCCGCAAGGTCGTGATTAAGCCCAGCGGGTCAGCCGATGCAATGTCCGTATTGCCGCTCTCGGTGAAGGCCTCGGCAGTGACATCGCGGGTGTGGCCATCAGCATACGTGGCAAGCACGCGCATTTGCTGTCGTGCGCCAATGCTCTGAACGACCGGGTCTTTCGGGAAGACCTCGATTTTCGCGACACGTGGAGAATCGCTCTTCAACTTGGCGCCATCGGCAATCCACTGCCGAAGAATCGCGTAGTATTCAGAGTCAGTCGTGGTGCGCTGCCCGCCTTCGTGCGGCACGGCGCCCGTGGACTTGAGCAGCATCAGGCTGTCGTCCGGCGAGGCTAGATTGACTCGGCGCGCGGCGAGATCGTCGGCAAAAGCGCGCACATCGTAGATTGGATCGTATCCGCGCAAAGAGAGCTTGAAGCCGTTCTTGCCGTCTTTGGATCCGTGACATGTTCCTGCATTGCAGCCCAATTTCGAAAGCACTGGATTCACGTCGCGCACGAAATCGGCCTCGTATGCGGCTTTGAGATTTGCCAATTCGACCGGCACAGTCGCGGTTTTCCCGGCTAAGGAAACTGTCAGCGTGCCCGACCCGCTCTTGTGCGCGGTGAACCTTCCGCGCGCCGAAACACGACCCAGATCGCTACTGACGGAAAATGACGCGAGACGCGTGACATCCACGTCATCGCCAGTGCTAAGTTTCGCAGTGACGATTAATTGCGCGTGTTCGTTGCGGCTCGAAAGACGAATTTGCGATGGCTGCACTTCCAGGCGGCTGACTTCGGCTCCGCTCGGGAGAGATTCCTTTTCGACTTCAGGCGCTTTTTCGCTCGCGGCCAATACTTCCGAAGCTTTAGTTTCAGGAGCGGTTCCGCTCAACGGAGCAGCGGCAAATTCCTTGATGACTTTGCCCGAAGCCGCTTCGATCAGCCGCACTTGACCATCGCTGCCCGCCGCGGCCACACGCGCGCCATCCGGACTGAAGCCAATGGCATAAACGGCGACATTCGAGAATGTGGTCGATGCCAAAAGTTTCACATCGGCCGTGACATATTTTTCGATGGCTTCCTTTTCCTGCGCGCTTTGCCCGAAGACCTCTTTTTCGAGCGCTGAGACGAGATTCGTTGGAATGGCCGAATCGAATTCTGCGCTGTAAATGTTCACCGCGCCATGCGCGTCCAAGCTCGCTCCAGCCGCGACCCGTTTGCCGTCTGCGCTGTAATCCACGCTGAAAAGCCGCCCTTCCATGGCCGGGAATCTGCGAATCAACGCAGCGTTGTCACCGATCTTCCGCGCGGTTTGGCGGAAGACCCGATAAATCTGCGGAATGCCATCAGAGCCGCCGACGAGAATCTCGTCTTTGGTCGGATGCCGGGCGATGCTTTGAATGCCGCCGCGCAGAGCGCCCGGAGTGATGGACGTGATGTTGTCGATGAATCGCTGGCTCGCTGTTTCAGTAAGCTTCACAGACATGTCGCGTCCCACGGAGATGATGTGTGATCCGTCCTTGGAAAACGTCGTGTCGAGCACCCAATCATTGTGCGAGCCTTGCTGGACCACTTGCTTGCCGGTCGCCGCTTCGAAGGCACGGACCGTATTGTCAGGGCACCCAACAGAGATGAGTTTGCCATCGGGCGACCAATTCACGCCATAGACGGTGTCGTAGCCGATGGGCACTGAAACCACCAAGTTCTTTTTCTCCATCTCCCAGACTTGCACTTCACCCATCCGCCCCGGTTGGCCGCCCGCCACGGCAAGGAACTTTCCGTCGGGCGAGAATCGGACCGCTTGCAAGCGTTCCGACAATCCGATGAGCCGGCCCGCCAAACCGGAGCCGTCCGCCTTGTGCAATAACACTTCGTGGAAACCGGCGACCGCGATCAAACTGCCGTCTGGAGAATAATCGAGCGACGTAACGACCGGTAATCTCCTGTAAACTGGGGGATGGTCGGCGTCGTAACGTTGGCGGGCATTTGGTGGAGTGTCATCGCTGGCGCCTTGTGCGATCCAGCGGCGCACCAAATCAATTTCATGTTCCGCAAGCGGCGGTTTGCCCTTCGGCATCTCGGCCTCACCTTTGACTGGAGTGATTTGTTTGATGATGAGGCTGGCTTCGGGCTTGCTGGCGACGATTGGTTTTTCGCCTGTGTCGCCTGGCGCGAACATTCGTTCGAAGTCAGTCATCACGTAGCCTCCTTTGGCTTTCGCGGGTTGATGGCATCCCTGGCAATTCGCCTGGAGGATGGGGCGAATCTGCTTGTAAAAGCTGACCGGTTTGCTGGCATCGGCTTGGGTTTTCTCCGCCGCCACAGCGAGGTGAATAAGGGGGGCACAAAGGACGACAATTGCAGTGTATGCTTGGCCTTTCATGAGAAATAACAAGTGACTCTAAAGTTAATCCGGGTAATGGACAGACTCTACTCTCGCGCCAGTGCTTTTGCCAAGTGGAGAAATCGAGGAACTCGAGGAACCACATCGCGGGCATCGCGGGTGCATCTGGGCACCCACCACGCTGAAACAGGTGTTTGGTGGTAGTAGCAGAGTTTGGATATTTCCAACCGACTTAATCCCGCACTTGATCTCGCACTTGATCTCGCACTTAGTCCAGTTCGGGCATGCCAGCTAATCCCCGAACCAAGAGAGCGCCACCCGATCCACCGGTGCCAGACCGCGTTGCGCCGGTTCCAGCAATATCTCTCCCGTTCTTTGACTTAATTGCATATAGGTATTTACCTTCATCACTGACGATTCAGCCAATTCGAGGAATTTCCGCTGGTCAGCCCCCATTCGGCGCCCATTTCCTTCAATTCGGGGCCACACCCTCCAATGGATTAAGTGTGAGATCAAGTGCAGGACTAAGTCCGGCGCGCAAAATGTCCAAACTCTGCGCTACGGGGAAGGCGACCACCGCTGCGTCAGGCAAGATGGCTGACGTCCGATGCTGCTCGGCTGGAACTCCAGACTAGCGGACGGTACATGCTTGAAGTAAGAGTATCCCGTTATTTGAAAACAAACCATTCTTACACATGAATCTTGCCTCTGCATTTGCCCGCTCGGCTGAGACCAATGCCTCGAAACCGGCGCTCTTTTGGGGAGAATCGGAGTATTTGTATGGGACGTTGCATGATCAATCCCGACGCCTCGCGCAGGTGTTGCAGCGCGACTGCCAGGTCAAGCCAGGTGATCGCGTGGGGATCTGGCTGAAGAATTGTCCCGAATTTGTTTCGGCTTTGTTTGGCATCTTCAATGCAGGGGCTGTAGCTGTGCCGATCAATAATTTCCTGAAACCGAATGAGGTAACTTACATCTTAAGCGACGCCAGCATCGACGTTCTCATCACTGACGCCACGATGTCGGAAGCACTGCCGCAATTGACGAGTGGACGTCCGCAACTCAAGTCCTTTCAAATCGAGACCTTCAATAATCTCGCGGCTCTCTCGACCGAATTTCGACCTGCCGAGCGAACGGAAGCGGACTTGGCAGTCATCATTTACACCTCCGGAACGACCGGCCGGCCGAAGGGCGCAATGCTTTCCCACGGCAACCTTCTGCACAACGTGGAAAGCTGCCAGCAGGTCCTCGAAGCCGTCAGCTTCGATCGGTTTGTCATTCTTCTCCCGATGTTTCACAGTTTCATGCTGTGCGTCGGCATTCTGTTGCCGCTGATCGTCGGGGGATCGATCGTCTTGATCAAATCGCTGCATCCTCCCAAGAACATCGTTCAGGAAATCATCAATCGGGAGGCGACTATTTTGCCGGCCATTCCGCAGTTCTTTCGCGCCCTGGCCAATCCTCAGATTCCTGCGAATTTGCCCTTGCGCCTCTGTGTCAGTGGCGCGGCGCCGTTGCCGGGAGAAATCTTGAAGGAATTCAGCCAAAAGTTTTCCGTGCCCCTCCTGGAAGGATACGGTTTGAGCGAAGCCAGCCCCGTCGTCTCGATGAATCCAATTCGCGGGCCGTGGAAAGCCGGCTCGATTGGCGTGCCGATTCCGGATGTCGAGGTCTGCATTCAGGATGAGAACGGGAAACATTTGAGCGCTCGCGAGGTGGGTGAGATTTGCGTGCGCGGAGGCAACGTGATGCAGGGTTATTGGAATCAGCCGGAAGAGACGGCGAAAGCTCTGCGCGACGGATGGCTGCTCACGGGCGACGTCGGGTATCGGGATGAAGACGGTTATTACTACATCACCGATCGTAAGAAGGACATGTTGCTCGTGAACGGCATCAACGTTTATCCGCGCGAAATCGAAGAGATCATCTATCAGTTCCCGGGTGTTAAGGAGGCGGCGGTGATTGGCGTTCCGGACGCGCGCAAAGGTGAGCAACCGGTCGGCTTCGTCGCAGCCAATGAAGGCGCGACACTTGACGAAAAGGCGCTGCTGCAATTCGTCCGCGGAAAGCTGGCCGATTATAAGGTGCCGCGCCGCGTGATCTTTCTGCCGAGCCTCCCGCGAAATGCGACGGGAAAGATTCTGAAAAGGGCGCTGCGCGAGATGCAGGTGCAGTCGGCGGCGCCGTCCATTTGATGACGGGCAAGGTATGCAGTGCCGCGCGAAACACGCGCCAGCGTTTGGACTGCGTCCGGCTTGCCAGCGCTGCGGACCTATGTTGGGGGGCCTTTGGGGTCGTGTCTATTCATTATTCATTTGATGAGCCAATTGAATAATGAATAGGGACGACCCCGCCAAGAGGATTCTTGCCGGTGTCAATGTCGTGATCGCCGGGCTGGCCGGCGTCGCATTCACGATCAGCGTTGCAATCGTGCTCAGGATGACGACAAACAAAATGGCGAATCGTTTCATGGCGTGCAACGCGGCCAACGAAAAAGCTGACCGATGACGAGGAGCGCGCCAACGACGCTCGATTGGAATGGCAACGTTATCGCGCTCCGCGTCATTCGGTCCAGCGATTGGTTATGCCTGGCCATTCGGTTGCAAAGGTGACGTCAATGCGTACGCCGGACTCAATCGAAGCCTCTCGTACGTATCGTCCATTCTCGCGCAATGCCTCATCAAGCTGATCTCCACGAAGAAAAACTTTGGCAACCAGTGTCCCGGTAGCGCTGTCTCGCTCCAGAAAGATATGGTCTTTATCGACGTTGCCGAGAGCGGCCAGAATGAATTCACGTGTCTCGTAGGGTGTCACGAATTTCCTAAGGCTCCTAAGGCCCAACATTAAGCAGTGTATCCCGCATGCCGCGGCTCGCAAGTGTGGAAAGCGAGGCACGCGTGCTCGGCGGCATGTGGGATACACTGCCTGTTGAACTGAACCGCTGAACCCATGATGTTGATTTACAGGAGAAAGTAGTCTGTCGTTTTACCGTGGCCTTTAGACCCAATGGCTGGAGGTTCTATTTTCATGATGAGTCTCCGGCAGCAAATGCAGACAAAAGCGCCGGACAAATTCCTCGATCGTCAAGCTCATGATCTTGCGCTGGTGCCCATCGGCGTAATCCTTGTAAGAGAACCGGACACTCTGTTGATCCCACCCCAGCAGACGAGAGTTGCTGATGGCCACGCGGTGCGTGTAGCGGCTCAAATAACGCAGCACTTGTTGGGGACCGGCAAAGGGTCGCTTGGCATAGACGACCCATTGGGGGCTTTGCAGTTCTTGCTCCAACCCTGCGAAAGCTTCCTGGGCCGCCAGTGCTTCCAACTCTCCGTGAAATTCCAAGCTCCCTTGGTCGTAGAGTCGGCGCAACCCATCGCGAAATTTACCGCCGAAAACTTTGCTCAGCGCCCGGACCGGGAATAGATAAGAGTCCGAGCTCCTGATCCAGCCCGAACCCTCCAGCGCCCATCCACCACCGGTCACGATGCAGTGCAAGTGGTAATGATCAACCAAGGTTTGTCCCCAGGTGTGCAGCACAGCGGTGAGGCCGATTTGAGCTTTAAGGTCGTTGCGGCCAAACTCCAGGAGCGTCTGGCTCACCACCTCAAAGAGCAGATTGAGCAGCGCGCGCCGATTCTGGCGGATGAGCGGATTCAAGCCATGGGGCAGCGTGAAGACCAGATGGAAGTAGGGCACTGGCAAAAGGACCGCTTCTTGCCCTTCCAACCATTGGAGGGCTTGGGTTCCCTGACATTGCGGACAATGCCGGTTGCGGCAGGAATGCGGCACGAGATGTTCCCCCCCGCATTTTTCGCAGCGATAACAATGTCCTCCCAGAGCCGGAGTGCGGCAGGCCGCCAGCGCGCCCAAGATCTTCCGATGCGCGGCGCAGAGCTTGAGCAAGCCTTGGTCAAGCACCTGACGCAACAACCGCCCCAGGGTCGGAGCGGCAGGCTCGTTCATGACTCAGGCAAAACGCTGCGAAGGTCCAGCAAATCCAAGGGCCCGGTGATCTCTGCCAAGCGCTCCTGTCGCACGTGCCAATCGAGGCTGGTCGTGGACAAATTGGCGTGACCCAAGAGCCGTTGCAACGCGGTGATCTCCACGCCCGCTTCCAATAAATGCGTGGCAAAAGAGTGCCGGAGCGCGTGAATGCCTCCTTTGCGCCGCAAGCCAGCTCTTTTGATGGCTGCGTAATAAATCTTCTGCGCCGTGCCATCGAGCATCGGACGCTGTGGATCGCGCACCGAGGGGAATAGCCAATGCTTGGGGCGGCACACTCGCCAGTACTGTTCGAGTTCTTGGAGCAGCCGCGGCGAGAGCAGCGTGTAACGGTCCTTCTGGCCTTTGCCTTCCTCAACACGGATTTGCCTCCGAGCCCGGTCCAGGTGCTCGAACTTGAGGTGACAGGCTTCGTTGAGGCGCAAGCCCGCTCCATAGACCGTCATGAGAAAGGCCCGGTGCATGGGATGAACGGCTCCCACGGTCAAAAGCTTCTGGATTTCCTGAATGCTAAAGACTTCCGGACGGCGAATGGCTTTGCGCGGGTGCGGCAAGGCCCGACGCAACGCCTCCACTTCCCGATGGACCACATGTTCGTAGAAGAAGCGGAAGGCATTGACCGCCTGATTGACCGTGCTGGCCGAGAGTTTGCGCTTATCCGCCAAATCAAACAGATACGCTCGCACCTGCGCATCGGAGAGTTGATCCGGTGAGAGCCGGAAATGCTTGGCCAGATGATAAACGTGGTGAATGTAGGCTTCCTGCGTTCGCTCGGCCATCCCGCGCAGAACCAATTCCTGGATGAGTTGTTGTCGTAATTGAGTCATAAGACTCCAATTTACAACTCACCCAGACTCAGCAGATCGCACGAAGTTCGAAGGATCGGAAAGCTACCGCGAAGCGGTTTAGTTCAACAGATATTGCGCAGAAATATTATGTATTGTGTTGGGCAGATTCTGCCTAATCCAATAATGTGTCGCCCTTTTTCCGGAGATTACCGTTCGAGCCACCAGCCACGCCCGATACGCAAGAAATCGTCGAGCTGCTTTTTTGTATGTTCGCTGGAAAGGGCCAAACGGAAGTATCCGAGTGGAGGTCCGCCCGGATACTTTATCCAGGGCGGAAAAACCCTTTGCGCCAAGAATAAGCGCTTCAGACGCCCGATCTCGCGCTGCGTTTCTGGCAGCAATGGAATGATCGGACTTGGTGTCGGTTCGACGGGATACCGAATTTGCCGCAATTCTTCCTTAACATATCGGACATTTTCGGAAAGCCGCGCGGCCAGTTGCCGATCCGTTTTCAGAATATGCAAAGCTTGCAAAGCCGCCGCAGCCAGCGGCAATGGCATTGGAGTGTTGCCGACATAGAATCGGCTCTTTTCCAACACGCGCTTCTGAAGCGTCGATGAACCTAGAATCGCCCCGCCGTAAACCCCAAACGCTTTGCTCAGCGTCATCGTTCGGATGATCCGGGATTGCTCCGAGATTTCCAAATATTCCAGCGTGCCCCGGCCGTTCGCACCGAGCACTCCGGCGGCATGAGCGTCATCCACAACAATAACGCCGTCTTTGGGCAGCAACCCTAAATAGGCTCCGACGGGCGCCACCGAACCGTCGTGGGCAAACATTCCATCGGTCAGAATAATCGGCTTGGCGGTTTTCCCGATCACTTGAAGAATATCGGCAAGTTGCTTCGGATCGCGATGCCGGAACCGCACAATCGGACAACTGAAAATCTCCGACGCATCAACCAAACTGGCGTGGGCCCGTTCGTCAAGCAACACGTGTGAGAACGTTCCTGACAAAGCTTGAGCCACGGCAATATTCGCCGCATACCCGCTCGACAGCAACACGGCACGTTCCGTCTGAAAAAACTCAGCGAGGCGTTTCTCGAGGTCGAGATACAGTTTGTGATTTCCCGTAGTTAAACGTGAAGCGGCCACGTTCAAGCCAAAACGATTGGTTCCCTCGCGCAAGGCGCGGAGCACATCCGGATGGCTGCTGAGGCGGAAGTAATCGCAGCCGGAAAAATAGGAGAGCTTCCGGCTGCCGAGCAGCACGCAAGTGCGATCAACCTGTTGCAGTGCGGGCGCGTCGGTCATGGACAGTTTGCATAAGCCAACATGCGCCCATTCAGCCGTCCCTTCGAGACTCATGCAATCGCGAACTGAATCCCGGCAGTCAAACGAGTCAAACGCCGTATTTCCTGGCATTGCATTGACAAGCATTGACAAGGGCTTGACCTTTTCTAATTAGCCGCCACATTAGCGGGCCGGTTTTTCAGAACCGGCTTTTATGCAGCATATACGAAATATCGCTATCATCGCGCACGTTGACCATGGCAAGACGACGCTGGTCGATTGTTTGCTAAAACAATCGGGCACATTTCGCGCCAACCAAGCCATTGCCTCGGAGGAACGGATCATGGATTCCATGGACCTCGAGCGCGAAAAGGGCATCACGATTCGGGCGAAGAACGCCGCTTTCAAATACAAGAATTACCACGTCAATATCGTTGATACACCCGGCCACGCGGATTTCGGCGGCGAAGTCGAACGCATCATGAACATGATCGACGGTGTGTTGCTCGTGGTCGACGCCGCAGAAGGTCCGCAAGCTCAAACGAGGTTTGTTCTTCGCAAAGCGCTGGAAGCCGGCGCCAAGCCCATCGTGGTCATCAACAAGATCGACCGCGAGAATGCGGCTCCGCACAAAGTTCTGGATCAAGTTTTCGATCTGTTCGTCTCGTTGCATGCGACCGACGAGCAATTGGATTTTCCTGTCGTTTACACGAGCGCGAAAGAGGGTTACGCGAAGGCCGAGTTGGAACACGTCAGCGGCACGATGGAGCCGTTGTTCGATGCCATTATCAAACATATTCCGCCACCGCGCGCGCATGCCGGTTCCGAGTTCAAGCTGCTGGTGGCGAACCTTGATTATTCGGACTACCTCGGACGTATTGCCTTCGGCAAAATCTACACCGGCAAGGTGAAGGTGGGTGATTCGTCGGTTTGCATCCACGGCAACGGACGCAAGGAAACATCCAAGATCACGGCCATCTTCCATTTCGAAGGCCTCAAGCGCATCGAGATTCCGGAAGCTCACGCTGGCGACATCGTTGGGATAACGGGTTTTGAGGACGTGTTCATTGGCGAGACTTTGACAGACTCGGAAGACCGCCAGCCGCTGCCTTTTGTGCCCATTGATCCGCCGACGATTCAAATGCAATTTGCCGTCAACGATGGTCCGCTGGCCGGGGTCGATGGAAAGCTGGTGACAGCCCGCCACATTCGCGAACGTCTCATCAAGGAAACGCGGACGAATGTTGCCTTGCGTGTCGAAGACACCGATGCGCCGAACATTTTCAACGTGAGCGGGCGTGGGGAAATGCAAATTGCCATTCTTGTCGAGCAGATGCGCCGCGAGGGTTATGAAGTGTTGGTTTCGCGGCCTGAAGTCATTTATCGAAAGGATGAAAACGGGAATTTGCTCGAACCGATCGAAAGGATGTTCCTGGAAATCCCTAAGGACAACATGGGCACAATCATGGAAAATCTGGCCGACCGAAAAGCCGACATCACACACATGGATCATCACGGGGATCAGGTGAGCATTGAGGCTCTCATCCCGATGCGGGGTCTGATCGGATTTGAAACGGATTTAGTGAACACCACGCGCGGACTCGGGGTGATGAGTCATCTCTTCCATGAGTACGGTCCCGATCGCGGCGAAATTTCGGCCCGCAAGAACGGATCGCTGGTCAGCATGGAAGATGGCGAAGCAACAGCTTACGCGCTGAATATGATCCAGGAACGCGGCCGGCTCATGGTCGATCCGGGCGATAAAATCTACAAAGGCATGATCGTCGGCGAAAACGCGCGCGAAAATGATATTCCCGTTAATCCGTGCAAGGCGAAGCATCTCACAAATATGCGTTCGCAAGGCGACGGCAAAGGCATCCAGCTCGATGCGCCTCTGCGCATGTCCTTGGAACGCGCCCTCGAATACATCAGTTCCGATGAATATGTCGAGGCGACGCCGAAGAACCTGCGTCTCAGGAAGAAGATTCTCGACGAAAACCAGCGGAAGCGAGCCGCACAGAGTCGTGCCGTTAAGGACGCAGCCGCGTAATTTATTTTATTGCCGCATTTCAATCGCTCGCGACCGGACTAAATCGCTGCCAAGCGAATGCATCGGCGCGCTTGCCTTGCGCGAGTGCCCGCTGAAGCCGCTCGACTTCCTGAGCCCAATGATTGCATTGTTGGACCAATTGCTCCTCTTCACCGCGGTCAAGCAGCCCAGCTTGCCTCCGCCGCCAAAGATCATGCTCGGCGGCGTTCAGCCGCAATTGCGCGACGCCCAGGTCGGGCTCTTCAACAAACCCGAACCGGCGATGCCAAGCCTGGCTGGGTTTGTTGCCCAGCTGATACCGGCTCACTAATCGCCGCCAGCCTGAAGCATGAAGTTCGTTCAACGCGGATGCCACAAGTGCTGTCGCGAGGCCCTTCCGCTGGACTGCCGGCGAGACGTATAACATATCGAGCAGCGCCCAATCCTTGTCCCGCGTTTGCGATATGACGAGCGCCGCACCGGCAATCGTCCCGGCTTGCGGCGCGTTGGCCGGAACCAAAGCGATGCGCGACGCTGGAAGCCAGCGATGAAACGGTCCCTGGAAAAAGTGCCGGAGACATTGCTTGGCGGAGGCTTTCACTTGACTGATCGTTTGGTCGCAATATTCGAATGCGTCGGCAAAAGCTTCCTGAAAACAACGCATCAGCTCCGGTTCATAGCTTTCCAGAACGGGGCGCAGCACTATGTCTGTCAGCACGCTTGATATTTCCGGTGTTTGCGTCGGCAGTGATGTGTAAGCGATGGCCATCCGCGGAGAAATGTGCGCGACGCCATCCGAATACTCCTGCTTCCACCCGATTTCGCAAGGCAGGAGGTCGAACTGCTCACGGCTCATTGGAATGTGCCGGCTGCGCATGTCTTGACTTGAGCATAATAACGTGTCTTTTCGCAACGCCGATCCGAATTCAGAGGAATTCACAGGAAGTGGTCTTCCATACGCTTCCTTGGCTGCTATTTTGTTCCAGCTATGAACTGGCCAAAACGCTTGAAATTGATGGCGCTTGATCGATGATCGGCCCATGAAAAAAGCTCCGCCTGCCGCAGCACGCGCTCAGCCTAAGGGGGCGAAGGACCCGGCCGACGCGAGACTGGCTGGGAGAATTCATCCTGTTATCATTTACCCGTTTCGCCAGCCCAACGGTTACTCGGACTTGGAACAACTTTATCGCCTCGTTGCGCGGTTGGATGCCGATAAGCAGAAATATGCGCGGCCGATCACAGTCATTGATCGCAAGACACATTACGCCATGGAAGCGAACGAGGAATTTCTCAAGTTCCGTGAAAACACGGTCGCGCGACACTCGGACATTCTCGATGCGTGGTGTGTGGACACGTGCCAAATGTGGTATTGCGGCCTGGGCAAGGCCTTTGAAAGCGGCGGACCAGAGGATGTCTATTGGTTGATTCCCGGTCACTTCAACTATGGCACACCTATCGGCCAGGAGGTGCTCGGCCGCCTGCATGATCTCCCCGAGATTATTTTAGAACTCAAACAAGACGTTTGCATCGGCGAAATCGCGACCGATCACAATAATTCCAAACAGTTGATCGATGACTATGGAACGTTCGCGCTGCTTTACAATTGGTTTCCCGCAGCAGCCCAGGAGATTCGCCAGTTTACCGAGCGACCGCGCTCCGAGTTCTTTGCTGTTTGCCACAGTTTCCTTGGCGATGTCCTGCGGCAACGCTGGTACGCCTACGAACAAACCGTCGTCATGCTCTTGCAAGCTGTCTTCAGCAGCAAACGCATCAGCCGCTTTTTCGTCGGCAATATTTCTGATCTGCCGGAAGGGCGCGAATCGTTCTCTTCAGCACTTCAACAGGTAGAAAGGACGGAACGTGTGCTCAAGTCGATCTGGCGTGAAAAGAATCAGACCACCGCCAGCTGGACTGAACAGTATCGTGTGCTCGAAGGCCAATCCGAACAAATCCGCAGGACGGCGGCGGTTATTCTTAAGAATCTCCTGAGCTGAGGGACGATAGTTGCTTCAGCTGTTATTGCTATGGATCGTTTTGTTCCCAAGAAGACGTTGCGCGCGGTGAATTTCATTTGCCAGGCGCCGCACGCTCGATCGGTCAGCCTGGTCGGCGACTTCAATCAATGGAACCCGGCTGCGCATCCTATGAAACGCACCCCGGACGGCGCCTGGCTCCTCGCGATCGAACTCAACCATGGCCATCACCGTTACGCTTTCCTGGTAGACGGCCATTTGACGCTGGATCCGCGGGCGCAGGGAATAACGCGAAACGATCGAGGCGAGCGCGTTTCGCTTGTCCCAATCAGTTAAATACCATTCATTGCTTGGCAAAGCTTCACTTGGACCAATAGAAGGACGACAAAGATTTATGAAGATGTGGAAGTTGTTTTTGCCTGCGATTGCGGCTCTCGTGCTCCAGCAGGGAACGGCGTTATTTGACTGCGCCTCTCATGCCGCCGACGCGAAGCCGGCGCCAACCAATCCAACAGAGATGCGAGCCGTCCCGGATGGCAATTACCTCGTCACTCTCGAATTGAATGGCAAAGAGCAGCGGCTGAACTTGAAGGTCAAGGACAGCGCCGCTCAGTGCGTTAACAGCAGCGATCCAATCCTGAAAGGTCTCCGAGGCCGGTTCCAGCAATATTTAATCCGAAATGAAATTCCCCGCAATGGAGTATTCTTGCTGTTCTTAATGAACGAAACGCAGCGCATGAACCAACTCTGGATTTTCCGGAATGACGGAAGTGCCGCCATTAGAGAAGTCCCGGACCGAGGCGAAATGCAACGAGCTATTCCGACGGATAACGATTCTATCGAGTTACCAAAGCGAATGCAGTAGCACAGCGCGTCTCGCCTGTCTCACTTCGTCGCAGCGCAGACTTTCAGTCAGTCTATCCTGTCAGTATCGCCCGGAATTATCCCAAGTCGCGACGATTTTCCGGAGCGCGGACATTCTTATCCGCGGCAGCTTGAAATGAAAAGCGCGCGTTCGAACTTTCGGAAAACCGCCAGACATTCGGACGTTGCCGCGGACAAGAATGTCCGCGCGAGCCAGTGTCCCAAGCCAGAGAGCTTCGACTTGCTGAGCGCAGCGCGCCGTCCAGCACGCCATCTCTACCTGCCAAAATGAGACTTCCTTGGTACATGGCACGCGGGGCTGTCGAGTTAAATCAGGCTGGCACTCGAATTCCTTCGCCTGGAAAATCGCCGCTGAACCCGCCACGCTCACCCGCGAGGAGTTCTGGGCGCGTTAGCCTGACGAAGGCGCTCAGTCTGTGCCCACGCGGCGTTGCGCGACGATGACCCACGACTACAAGCGCAACGGCGCGACGACGCTATTTGCCGCCCTCAATGTTTTGGAAGGCAAGGTTATTGGCCAATGTCAGGCCCGGCATCCTCACCAGGAGTGGCTGAAGTTTCTG
>VHDE01000017.1 GCA_016871515.1 Verrucomicrobiota bacterium | reverse complement strand
AGCCGCTACACCCAACCGGAAGTCGATCAGAAGCTGTTGTTGGAGCAATTGAAGTTGAGCTTACCGAGCCAGCCGCCGCCGAAAATCACCGCGCCGAAAACCAAGGAGAAGTAACCGGTCTGTAGTGCAGACCTTTCAGGTGCTTGCCTTCGTTTCCAATGGCTTACAAATTTCAGAACCGCGAATCCGCGAAGTTCGGCTGATGCTGCGATGGATGGATACCCACGCGGATGTGCCGGAGGGAAAGTGGTTCAAGCGATTTCCCGAGATGCTGGTCTGGGGCGAAGGTGAATTGATCAAGGCATTTCTCGTTCCTGGGCAAGCCCCAACGGGTGAAGACAAGCATCTGCGCTCCGCCTGACGGCCGACCCCGTGGAGCCTCGGAATAAGGGGTTGGTCGGCGTCGCGCTTGCTGGCCGGTCCTTCTGACTTACGTCAAAATCTCTTTCAAGACGTGCCCGTGAACATCGGTCAGCCGACGCTCGAAACCATTGTGGTAAAAGGTTAGCCGCTCGTGGTCGAGACCGAGCAGGTGGAGGATCGTGGCGTGGAAATCGTGGACGGTCACGACGTTCTCCACGGCTTTGTAGCCAAACTCGTCGGTGGCGCCGTAGCGGAACGGCGCCTTCACGCCCGCCCCGGCCAGCCAGCAGGTAAAACCGTTTGGGTTGTGGTCACGACCGCGAGCTCCTTTCTGAAACGTGGGCATGCGCCCGAACTCGGTGCACCAGACGACGAGAGTTTCCTGCAGCAATCCGCGCTGTTTCAGGTCAATCAGGAGTCCGGCGGTCGGCTGGTCGAGCACGGGGCCATGAACGCTGTATTGCGTGGCGAGTTCCTTGTGGCCGTCCCAGTTGCTGACGCCTTCGCCGCCGGTCTGATAGGCGCCATTGAAGAGTTGCACGAAGCGCACGCCTTTCTCGATGAGCCGTCGGGCGAGGATGCAGTTGCGCGCGTAGGCGGCGCGAATGTCCTTCACTTTCGAGCCGGTCTCATCGGCACCATAAAGGCGGAGGACATGGGACGGTTCGGTCGAAACATCGCCCACCTCAGGGACGCTGAGCTGCATGCGCGCAGCCAATTCGTAGCTGGCCAGGCGCGCGGCCAGTTCGTTGTCGCCGGGGAAGCGTTCCTGGTGCCGTTCGTTGAGCCGCTGGAGAAAACTCCGCGTGGCCGTGTCCGTCGCCGCGGGGACGGACCTCGGGCGCGCGAGATTGCGCACGGGGTTGGAGGCATTGAAGTCGGTGCCCTGAAACGCCGCGGGCAGAAAACCGGGTCCCCAGTTGTTCACGCTGTTCTGGGGTTTGCCGCGCGAGTCCGGAATCGCGACGTAGGCGGGCAGGCTCTGGTCGGCGCTGCCGAGCGCATAGGCCGCCCACGCGCCCAAGCTCGGGAAGCCGTCCCGGGTGTAGCCCGTGGACATGAAGTTTTCGCCGGGTCCGTGCGTGTTCGTCTGTCCCTGCATCGAGTGGATGAAACAAATGTCGTCCACCAGTTCGCCCAGGTGGGGCAGGAGGTCGGAGACCATCATGCCGCTTTGGCCGTGTGGCCGGAAATCCCACGGGCTCTTGGCGAGCGCGCCCTGCTCTCCTTGAAACGTGATCAGCTTTTCACTTCCCGGCAGAGGCTGGCCGTGCCGACGAAAGAGCTCCGGTTTGTAGTCGAACGTGTCGAGATGGCTGCAAGCGCCGCTGCAAAAGATCACGAGCACGTTCTTCGCGCTCGGAATGAAGTGCGGCGCACGGGGAGCGAACGGATGTCCGGGGTCAAGTACCGGCCGCAGCGGCTCCTTGCCGGATACAGTGGCCGCCAGCAGCCCTTCCTTTCCGAGCAGGTGGGTCAATGCGATGGCGCCCAGCCCTAGCCCGGTGTCGGCCAGGAAACGGCGACGGTTCAAAAGCGGATGAAGCGGGAGGGCCGAAACCGGATTCATGGGATGAAAACGAATTCGTTCGCGTTCAGCACGGCCCGGCAAAGCGCCGCCAGACCGTGTGTCTTCGCGAAGTCCTGGGCGTCAGCGGCCTCCTGATCGCTGGGGGCGCGGCTGAACGCGAGGCTCCAGGCGCGGCGGATCTGCGCCGGCGTGTCGTGGCCCGCGTCTTTCTCCAATCGCGCGGCCAAGGCTTCGGCCTGTTGGAGGATGAAGCGGCTGTTGAACAGATTCAAAGCTTGTAACGGCGTCGTCGAAACACTGCGACGCGGCATCACCAGGCTGCCATCGGGACAATCGAACGCGCCGAAAATGCCGTCTTGTTCCATACGAACCTTGAACGCGTAAACCATCCGGCGAAACTCGGCGGGGCTAAACTCCTCCTTCGGGTGGTAATGATAAACGTTTTCCCGGTCCACATCGTGCAGATAAAAACTTGGCCCGCCCGGTGTGCGAGCGAGCACCCCGCTCACGCTCAGAATGCCATCACGAATCGCCTCCGCTTCGATCCGGCGCGGCGGAAAGCGCCAGAGCAGGCGGCTGGCCGCATCCACCTGGAGCGCCTCTGTGCGTGGGGCGCTGGATTGGCGCCACGTGGCCGAGAGGAGAATGAGCCGCTGCAAGGATTTGATGCTCCAGCCGCGCGCCACCAACTCGCTCGCCAGCCAGTCCAGCAGTTCCGGGTGCGTGGGCGATGAACCA
Organism: Verrucomicrobiota bacterium; assembly: GCA_016871515.1. Lineage (GTDB taxonomy): Bacteria > Verrucomicrobiota > Verrucomicrobiia > Limisphaerales > SIBE01 > SIBE01. The sequence continues at coordinate 59,281 of VHDE01000017.1, read as the reverse complement.
TTGCGGCCGAAATCATTCGAGGTGTCCACCAGCCCGGCGCCGAAGTGATGTTGCCAGAGCCGGTTCACTAGCACCCGCGCGGTGAGCGGGTTGTCGGCGTTGGCAATCCAATCCGCAAGTTTCACGCGCCGCTGCTGCTCGGGTTCTTCGTCCGCCATGCTGATCCGGTTGAAAAGCGCCGGGGTGCCCGGCGGCACCGCCTCGCGCTGCTGCATCGGATCACCGCGCCGAAGCAAATGCACCGCGCTCGGCTGGCGGAATGTGCCGGCATAAACGGCTGGCACGGAGGTCAATTTCTTGAGTTCTGCGTCGTGTGCCTTGCGTTCGGCCAGCAACTCCGTCCCGCGCGCCAATTCCTCACCGGTCAGGGAGCTGTGGGCCAAGGTCAGGCTGGCATTTTTTCCGGGCTCATATTTCTGCCGGTCGGCCGAGGAGGCCGCCGTCCTCCAAGCGCCGGACGCATCGGCCACTTCGATTTTATACTTGGTTGGCAAGCGATCCGAGAACTTCCCCTCTCGGTCGCGACCCCAGAGCACTTTCTCGATGGCGGCAGCCTCGGGGAGCTCGATCTCCACCCAACCGCGGCCCGGCTCGTTGGAAATCCAACTGCGATCATTGCCATAGCGGCCGTCGTTGACGTGCTCCAGCTTGTGAATCGCGTGGCCCGGCAACGTGCTCGAGGCCGTCGTTTTGGCGCCGGCGCTCGCGAGCGCGATGTTCCGCCCGCCAGCATAGACCTCGAGTTCGTCCAGGCAGGGCTGATTCCCGCCCGCCGTTTCTTCCACCGTAAAGCGGAGCCTCTTGGCCGTGGCCGGCGCGAACCGATCCACGTTCAGCCGCGGCTGCACGGGCGAACGCAGTGGAGGAATGCCCGTGCCGGGCTTGAGGGTCCCGGCGTTCGGCAGGGCCAGCGGTTCGAACTGGGTCAGTTCCACCTCGATCTTTCCGAGTTGAACACGAAGTTCATCCACGCGCTTCTTCTTCGCGGGATCGTCAGCCTCCGCCGTTCGCAGCGGGCGTTCGCCGTGTTTGACGCCCGCAAACACCGCCGCCAGCGCGTAGTATTCGTGCTGCGTCACCGGGTCGAACTTGTGGGAATGGCAGCGCGCGCAGCCAAGCGTGAGGCCAAGAAACGCCGTGCCCGTCGTGCTCACCATATCGTCCAGTTCATCGGCCCGTTGCTGAGCCGTGAGCACCGGGTCGGGGCTGCCGACAATATCCACCGGCCCGGCCACAAGGAACCCAGTGGCCACATCCGCGCCGACCGCGTCACCGGCAATCTGTTCGCGGATGAAGCGGTCGTAGGGTTTGTCGTGGTTGAACGCTTCGATGACGTAGTCGCGAAAGCGCCAGGCGTTCGGGCGCTCGCGGTTGGTTTCAAAGCCATTGCTCTCCGCAAACCGCACCACGTCGAGCCAATGCCGTGCCCAGCGTTCACCGTAGCGCTCGTCTTGCAACACTTGGTCCACCAATCCCTCGAAGGCGTCGGAGCGTTGATCCTTCAGGAACTCCGCCACCTCCTCAGGCGCAGGCGGCACCCCGAGCATCACCCAGTAAAGCCGCCGGATGAGCGTGACGCGGTCCGCGATCGGGGAGATAGCGATGCCGGAGGATTCGAGTTTGGCGGCGATGAAGGCGTCGATCGGATTTGTGAGGTCCGATTTCCACTTTCCGAGCGAGGGGAGTGGCGGACGCACGACCGGCTTGAACGACCAGTGTGCTTTGGCCGGAGGCGGCCTTTGGCTGGAGTCCACGTCAGCCGCCAGCACTTCATTCGCGAGGACAATCAGGCCGAAACCAAGGCCAAGGACTCGCGCTTTGAAACTCATGCGTTGATCAGTCATTAGGAAGTGATCCTGCTGCCGCGGGTTATCCGATAGCGCATCGTGAATGCCAGTATCTCCCCGAGGAACGCGCGGGCTGGAGTGCGGGGCGTGTGCCGGGCGATTATTCCTCACGAATGGAAGCATGTCCTGACATGTAAACCATATCGACGTTTCTGGGAGAAGGAACGACGAGCGGCATCGTCTGGTTTTTGACCGGCGGCTTGGTGCGAGGGTCCAGCCATTTGTGAATGTCCGCGTGGCCGTCAGCAAAGCTGAGGCCGCCTGATCCATTATGGCTGCTGGCTGGATAATCGATGATGTAGATGCGGGTCGGCGGCAAGTCGTCGTTCATGGCGACCGCAAAATCAGCGAAATTGATGCTGTCGGGGTGTTCGTCGATGAAAACGTATGCCTTCGAAGGTCCCATGGGCGCGGTATCTTGCAGTTTGCGGAAAACGCGATACTTCTTCTGCGTGAGATAGCTGAGCCAGTCATTGCGCGAGTTCATGGCCTGGCTCAGGGAAATGCTGCGCACACGCGGATGTGGCCGGCCATTAATGACGACTTTGCTTTGATCGGCCGGACATTTGTAGATGCCGGTCGCTTGGGTGTAAGGCCACAGCTTCGCGTAGTTGGGATCTTTGAGGTAGAGATAATTCGTGTTGTGTTCGTTCTTGGGATCATAATTGATGATCCCTCTGACCCAGCCGGCTCTCTTATCTTCCATATCATTCCAGACCAGGTTGTCATTGAAATCATCGGCGTACATGATCCAACCGAGCGTCAACTGCTTCATGTTGCTCAGGCACTGAATCCCTTGAGCCTTCGTTTTGGCTTTGGAAAGAGCCGGCAGCAACATGCCCGCCAGGATCGCAATGATCGCGATGACGACGAGGAGCTCGATGAGCGTGAAAGCGCCAAACGCAGCGGAAGATTTGGGCGGGAGTTTGGCCTTGGAATTGATGAATTTGGTCATGTTCATAGAGCAGCGAAGTCTTTGGGTTAATGGATTTGGCGTTCTTTTTTGCTCATCGTGAGACAAAATATCGTAACTGAGAGTGCAAGCAATCCCCCGTTCGGGGGAGCGAAGGCTACTTCTGGAAATATTTGAACGCAGCCGCAGTGCGAGAGCGGACGTGCAATTTGTCGTAGATGCTCTTCAACTGGGAGCGGATCGTTTCCACACTCACCGCAAGGGTGTCGGCGATTTCTTTGTTGAGGTAGCCTTGAGCGACGTAAGCCAGAACTTCCCTCTCGCGTTTGGACAGATTCTCGGACTCTTTCGGGGAAGGGCCTTCCTTTTGAAAGGATTGGACAACCTTGCGCGCAATGTAGCTCGACATCGGAGCGCCCCCTTGCATGACATCATCGAGTGCCTTCAAGATCTCATTCGGCGGAGTGCGCTTGAGCAAATAGCCGCTCGCCCCGGCTTGCAGAGCGCTGAAAATCTGATCGCCATCCTCGTACACGGTGAGCATCACGATCTCCAGCTTGGGCAGGATTTCCTTCAAGCGTTGCACGCAGTCCACGCCGGACATGCCGGGCAGATTGATGTCCATCAGCACGGCGTCGGGCGGTTCCTTCGGAATCCCCCAGAGAGCCGTTTCGGCCGAGGCATAAGTGCCGGCGCACCGAAAACCACCGGCTTCATGGACCAGGCGGGCCAGGGCGGCAGAAATTCGTTTGTCATCCTCGACGATGGCGACGCGAATAGACATTAGAGGCAGGATTCAAGGCGGTGAATGAACGGGAGGACGAGTTTGACTGCGGTCCCCTGGCCAGGCTGGCTTTCCACCTCCAACTTTCCCTCAATCTCTTCCAGCCGCTTTTTCATGTTCCGCAAACCCTGGCCCGAGGCGAACTGAGAAATTTGCGGGACATGAAAACCGCGACCGTTGTCTTGAATCGTGATAGAAAAAGCGCCCGTTTCCTCGGAGACCCGAATCCAAACCTCAGACGCTCCTGAATGCTTGACAATGTTGTTCAGAGCTTCTTTGACGGTCAGGAAAACGTTGTGACGGATTTCAGCGGAAAGCGCCACTTCGGGCAACAGCGGCGGAACATCAATCCGGCAACGGATCGGCGTGCAGTCCAGGAAATCTTTGGCGAACTGCGTAAGGTAATTAGCCAGATTGTCGAGCGTGTCGTTCTTGGGATTGACGGCCCAGACGATGGCGTCCATCGCTTGAACGATTTCTCCCGCCCTGGTGGAGATTTGGCGAAAGTTCGCCTCCACTTCTTGCCGGTTGCCGCTGTTCTTTTGGCCGAGGTCGCTGAGCAGCGAGATTTGCGTCAGGCCAGCGCCCAGATCGTCGTGAATGTCCCGGGCGATTCGACTGCGTTCCTTTTCCAAAGCATGCTGCTGTTCCAGCCGCAGCAATTGAGTGCGGACCTTGCGCAAGACAATATAACGGGCGGCCCCGCCGACGATTCCCACTGTGGCAAGAGCCGCGCTCCCGACGAACCACCAAGTCTGCCAAAACTGCGGCGGCATCGTCAGCCGGAGCGAAGCGCCCGTTTCATTCCAAATGCCGTCATTATTGCTGGCCACGACTCTGAAATGATAATCACCAGCCGGCAAATGGGTATAGATCGCGGCGCGGCGCCCACCCCCTTCAATCCAAGTTTGGTCCAAGCCTTCCATTCGGTACTTAAACTTGATCTTCTCAGGGGCGACAAAGCTGAGAGCAGTATAGCGGAATTCCACACGTTGCACTCCCGGCGCAAGCACGACGGGATTTGAGCTGCGTAATTTCGGCTTCGAGATCGCCCGCGTCTCCGGCTTGCCGTCAATCAACATTTCCTCAATCACCACCGGCGGCAACACGTCGTTGAGGGTGACATGATTTGGGTCCACTCTCACCACGCCTTTGACCGTGGAAAACCACAGGGTGCCGTCGCTGGATTTCAGGCCTGCGGGATGAAAACCACCCGTGCATTCGAGGCTTTCCATCCCTTCGGCTTTTCCGAACGAGACGGGATTCACCCGGGGAATTTTCTGCTCGGCAACGTGACGGAGCTCGCGCTTTTCGACGCGGCTGATGCCCTCATTCGAGCCGAGCCAGAGGTTGCCGTGATTGTCTTCGAGGATTTGCGAAATCACGTTATCAATCAGCCCGTGGCGGGTGGTGATGCTGAAGCAGCGTTCGCCTTTCAAAAGGCTAAGCCCGCCGCTCGTGCCAATCCAAAGATTCCCCTCAGAGTCACGGTGGAGCGTCCGAACAAAATCGCTGGCTAGCCCATCCTGACGGCGATAGGCCGAAAACTTCCCGTCGGCCAATCGGTTCAAACCGCCGCCGCTCGTGCCTATCCAGATCGCCCCCGGACGCTCTTCGATGATCGCAGTGACAAAGTTCGCGGATAATCCCTCTTTGGCCGTGTAATGGACGAACTGCCCGTCGCGAAAGTAATTCAAGCCGCCGGCGTAAGTGCCAATCCAGAGCCCGCCCGACGCCTCCTCGCAAAGCGCGAGAATCACGTCGTCGGAAAGCCCGTCGGCTTTCCCGTAATTGACGATCTTGTCCCCGGTTTTCTGGAACAAGCCGCCGCCCCAGGAGCCAATCCAAAGGACGCCTGGCCGTCCGGCGCAGAGCGACCAGATGCATTCATTGTCGAGCAGGTAGTTGATGTGAAAAGGCGCCACCGCGTTGTGACGCCAAAGATTCAATCCCCCGCAGTTCGAGCCGATCCAAATCTGATGTTCGTGATCCTCAGCCAGAGACATCACCACGTCATGCGAGAGCCCGCTGCGCGTCGTGAACGTGGAAAGCGTTTTCGCCTTGAGCCGGATCAACCCACCGCCGTTGGTCCCCACCCAAATGTTCCCTTCCTTGTCTTCGCAGATGGAACTCACGGAATTGTTCGACAAACCTTCTTGAGTCGTAAAAGCAGTGAACTTTCCGGCGCGCAGCCGGTTGAGCCCGCCGGACGCAGTTCCCACCCAAACATCGCCATTGCGGGCCTCGAAAATCTCCCAAACCAGGTCGGGCAACAAGCCGTGTTCCTTGCCGAAGGCTGTCACTTGCCCATCCTTCAATCGCGCCACGTAGCCGTTCGCACCGCCGACCCAGACGCTGCCGGAGAATCCTTCGTGAATGGAGTACAGGGACGTAAAACTGGCCGGCTCGCCTTCAAAAGGCGGGGCTATTTCGCGGCCATCCTTCAAGAGACGAAGGCGGGAGGTGATCACCCAAAGATTTGCCGCACGGTCGGCCATGACCCGATACACAGCGCGCGCGGCGGTTCCGAAGTGGTTGCTGTCGCGGACGAATTTCCCATTGCGCAGACAGTCCAAGCCCGCCGCTGTCCCCACCCACAAGTTCCTCTCGCGATCTTCGGTGATGGAGAGCACTCCGTTGCTGGATAATCCTTCGGCGGTCGTGTAAGCGGTGAACTGGCCGTCTCGGCAACCAATCAAGCCTCCTCCCTCGGTTCCGATCCAGAGCGTGCCGGCGTGATCTTCATGCAAGCAGACGATGCGAGGATTGCGGAGACCTTCGGCTTCTCCGAAAACGACAAACCGAAACCCGTCGAACCGAACCAAACCGTTAAACGTGCCGAGCCACAGATAACCATCCCGCGTTTGTACTATGGCCCGAATCGTGTTGCTCGGAAGTCCGTTCTCAGTTTGCCAGACGTTGATCGTGTATTCGCCGGGGACGGACACGGAGTCATCCGGCGAAAGCGTCGTGCCGACGGGAGCGAAACGATTTACGGTTAAGCGTTGCCCCGGATTCTCCCCGGAATACTCCGCGCCCATTTTCAGCGGCCTCCGATCGGCGGAAGAGGCCACGAGCCTCCAATCAAGCGCGTCCGATGCGACTTCGGTTTTATATTCGGTGACCAGGCGGTCGATGAACTTGCCTTCGCGGTCTCGACCCCAAACCACTTTGTTAATGGTTTCGAGCGCCGGCAGCTCGACCACCACCCAGCCTCGGCCCGATTCGCCCGAAATCCAACTGCGGCCATTGCCGTAAAAGCCGTCGTTGAGATGCTCGCTCTTGTGAATTCTGTAACCAGCCAAGGTTCCCGAGACAGTGACTTTGGCGCCGGCGCTGGCCAGGGCGACGTTGCGCGGCTCCGCATCCGCAGTGAAAATCTCCAACTCGTCCAGGCAAGGCTCGCCCCGGTTTGTCTTGAAAATCGTGAAGCGCACAAACTTTGCCCGGACGGCGGAGAACTCATCCACGTTGCGTCGCGGATGGACGGGCGGTCGGAGCGTCGTTGCTGAATTCGATCCCGCACTGCTTGCGTTGGTTTGCGAGAGGAATCCGTTCGCGCTGCCACTCTTCGATTCCAGCGCCGCCGAAAAGACAGGTGGCATGCCATCCAAAGCCAGACCAACCCAGAACAGGGCGAGGAATAAAGTTCCTCGAGCACTCGACCATTTCTTCCGGTGTCGATGGGCAGCGAGCATGAGCGTGAGAGCTTCGGGGAGTGATTTGAAAGCTTGAGCGCGGCTCCGTCGAGTCGAAATTCCCCGTTGCGGCCATCGTCACCATCGTCACTCCGGATGGGCGAGGGAATCCCCAGCCATACTTCGCTTCTATGGTTGCGCCGCCCGCTCCACTCGGCCCCTGGTTTTGTCCAACAGGCGCAAAACGATCCTCCCTCGCCCGGCGGGAGAGGGCCGGGGTGAGGGAGAGCTTCTCGCCACATCCACTGGCCCACAACCTTCTCACAACCGTCGGACTTTGCGAGTCCTTCTGCAAAGCTGGAGGTTGCTCAGGGCACTCATTGCCGCACCCGATAGAACTTCAGCCCGCCCACCCCAATTGAAACTGTCCCGGGGCTCGCGGTGGCCCCAGCGACATCAGCCCAAGGCCCAGTCACGGCGTCAGCCGATTGCAGGGCCCCTGAGCCGTTCCATGTGATGACGAGATTGCTGCCCTGCCTTTGAACGGCGAGCGTCGGCCGCACCGGAGCGCCCGCGAACACCTCGATCTCGTCGATGCAGATTCCGACGTCGGAAGTCTTGAACCGGACTCCGGTCGCTTGAATGGGATTTCCATTCGCCGACACGTCGAAGCGATGCCGCAGCCAGGGTTCGAATTCGGGAGGCGAGGCGGCTTTGTATTCGACAGTTCCTACGGTTGCCCAGCCGGTCGCCGGATTCCCGGTTTCGGGTGTGTCCACGCCGGGATTCATCGCCGTGGTCACCTGCAAGGTGTAAATGCCCCCCCATCGATCCCTCAACTGTCCACCACAACAATCTCCCGGATTATTCCCGTTGTCCCTGCCCCAAGCAATGCCGCCAATGGAAAGCGCCTTCCCAAAGTTCAGTCCGATGGAAGGCTTGGGATCCGGAATGCGGAAATCAGCAATCCAACTCTTGCTGTTGCCGTAGAGACCATCATTGACATTGGCGATGAGGTGAATACCGCCTCCGTCATATTCGGTCGTTCCGAATGCCGTCACTCCCTTGCTGGCCAGGGCCAGATTGTCCGGCGCGGCGGCGCCCTCGGCTTCACTGTAAAAATCGCCGTCGTTCCCGTCCCAAGTGATCGAGTAGCCCGGCTGGCGTTTGATTTCCAGCACATCCCCCTCGTCGGCCAAACTCACGTTGACGTCGATTTCATCAATCGCGAGGTTCGGGTCGGATACTTTGATTCTGAGCCCGGTCGCGGGGATCGGATTGCCTCCGGCGTTGACCTCAAACTTGTGTCGCAGATACGGGGTGAAGCGAGCGTCTTTTTCGCCGGTGTACTCGATAGAGCCGATAGTAACCCAGCCACTAGCCGGATTATCGGTTTCGGCTGTGGCAACACCGGGATTGGCGACCGTGGTCACCTGCAGCGTGTAGATTCCCAGCGCGCGATCGGCCAACTGCCCTCCGCAACAGTCGCCGGCGTTGTCTCCGTTGTCTCGACTCCACGCAATACTTCGGAGCTGTATCGTCTTGCCGAAATTCAATCCGATGAAGGGATTGGTGTCGGCTGGCGGATTGAATTTGGCGATCCAACTATGACTGTTGCCGTAAAACCCATCATTGATATGAGCGATGCGGTGAACTCCAGCGCCAAACTCGCTGCTGCCAAAAGCCGAGGCGCCTTGACTGGCCAGGGCCGGGCTTTGGGGAGCTCGGGCTGGCGAATTGGTGTCGTAGAACTTGCCATTGTTCCCATTCCACGAGATCGAGTATCCGGCGGCCTTTTGAATAACCATCGCCGGCCGCGGCACGCCGGACGGATTGACTTCGATCTCATCGATGCAAGTCGCTTCACTCGAAACTTTGATGCGCAAGCCAGTCGCCTGAATCGGATTGCCCCCCTTCGCCACGCTGTAGCGGTGCCTCAGCCACGGATTGAAATCCGGCGCTGCCTGTCCACTGTACTCGACCGCTCCAATCGTCGCCCAGCCCGTCGCCGCGTCACCCGTTTCGGCGGTGCCGGCCCCGGGATTGGCGGCAGTCGTCACTTGGAGCGTATAGATTCCTTGCCAACGATCCCTCAGTTGGCCGCCACAGCAATCGCCCGGGTTGTTTCCGTTGTCTCGGCCCCACGCAATCGTGGTGATGGGAATTGCTTTGCCAAAGTCAACTCCGATGAAAGCTTCGCCGCCAGGGGCCACACTGGGATCGACTTGCTGCGCGCCGGGAATCCAGCTTTTGCTATTGCCGTAAAGCCCGTCGATCACATTGTCGATATCGTGAATGGAGCCATCGGCAAACAGTTGGCCGCTGCCAAAGGCCTTCGCGCCACCGGTCGCGAGGGCGGCATTGGCTGGCGCGCTGGCCCCGGGATTCGGACTGAAAAAATCGCCATCATTGCCATCCCAGGTAATGGAGTAGCCCGACTCACTCCCAATCGTCACCAGACCGTCTGAAAGCGCTTGGAGACCGGCATTTACATTGACTTCAATCTCATCGATGGCGATTCCAGGGTCGGACACTTTAATGCGCAGGCCTGTAGCCAGGATGGGACTGTCACCTTGGGCCACATTGTAAAGGTGCCTGAGATGAGGCCGGAAAGGCGTGCCCGCGCTCTTGTAATGAATCGCGCCCAGGGTGGCCCAGCCCGTGGCCGAGTCCCCAGTCTCGGCCGTGTCTTTGCCGGGATTGGCCGCTCGGGTGACCTGCAACGTGTAAACGCCGAGCGCACGATCACTCAATTGACCACCGCAGCAGTCCGCGTTATCTCCATTATCCCGGCTCCAACCGATGTTCTTAATCTCAATCTTCTCGCCGAAATTCAGGCCGATAAAAGGATTGGCGTCCGCGGGAGCGGAAAACTTGGAAATCCAACTGTGGTTGTTCCCATAAAGCCCGTCATTGACGTTATTGATGAGGTGAATGCCCACGCCAAATTCGCTGCTGCCGAATGCCTTCGTCCCAGCGCTGGCCGAGGCACGGTTTGCGGGCGCGCGCGCGGGCGAGTTCGTATCGTAGAATTTGCCGTCGTTTCCATTCCAATTGATGGAAAAGCCCGGCGCATTCGTAATAACGATGAAGCTTGAAATAGGCGGAGTCGGATCGGCCGGAGGATTCACTTCGATCTCATCGATGTCGATGCCGGCGTCTGAAACTTTGATGCGCAGGCCGGTGGCCGGGATGGAATTGCCGCCTTTCGAGACATTGAAACGGTGCCGAAGGTAAGCGCTGAAAAAAAGACTGTCTGCGCCGTCTTTGTATTGAACGGTCCCAATCGTGGCCCAGCCGGTCCCGGCATCGCCCGTATCGGCAGTGTCAGCGCCAGGATTCGCAACACTCGTGACTTGCAAGGTATAAGTCCCCACCGCGCGGTCGGTGAAAGGACCGGGCGGAGTCCGCTCCGAGTTATCACCATTATCGCGCGACCAGGCGACGCTGCTGATCGAAATTGATTTTCCGAAATTCAAACCGATGAAAGGGTTTTTGTCGGGAATTCTGAAATCCGAAATCCAACTCGAGCTATTCCCGTAAAATCCATCATTGACGTTGATAAAATCATGAATTCCGCCTGGAAGAAAAGCCGTGCTTCCGAATGGCGTGACCCCTTTGGTCGCGAGCGCTAGATTTTCTGGCGCCTTGGCGCCCGGTTCGGGACCGCTGAAACCTCCGTTGTTACCGTCCCAGATGATGGCATAGCCCGCCTGCGCAGCAATCACGACACGATCACTCTGAGCTCTGGTGGCTTGGGAAAACCCAACGCTGAGGAGGCTGGCGATGATGCATCGCGGTAGAAGGCGGCGCGGGAGTTTTAAAAATGGCCGTTCAGAGCGTCGAGGACGGCGGTGGGGCAGACCGGGAGAGGGAATCGGGGGCATAGAAACAAAACGGTGCGATCAGAGGTTAAGTGGGGGTAGGTTCGACATTTACACGACTTGCGGAACTTGTAGCAAGAAATGTAAAGCGTAACAATCCCCCGTTCGGGGGATTCGGGGGATTCCTCCGTTCCTGGGACTGATAGGAACTGATAGGAATTTGCTCTTTCACCGCAGATTGGAGAGTAGCCCTGCAGGGGCGTCCGGACAAGAAAAAATCCCGATCGAACGAAGGTGGAATATGACTGAATCATGAATCGTCTAAGCAAGAAGGTTCAACCTCAATTAACTCAATTTCGTAACCTTCAGGCGCATCGACAAACGCAATGCCTCCTCCGCCCTCCTTCATGTGCGGACCATCCGAGTATTGATATCCGAGCGAGGCCAAATGCTTGCCAAATTCCTCCAAGCTCTCGACTTCGAAGGCAAGGTGTGTGAGGTCCGGCTGCACTTGAACTGGGCCGCTCTTCGGAAAGCAACAAAGTTCAATCAGTTCTTCACTTTCGGGCGCCTTCATAAAAACCAATTCGGAGCCACGCGGTGATTTGTGCCGCCGCGTCTCCTGCAATCCGAGCACCTCGCGGTAGAATTTCACGGTCCGTTCGAGATCGTTGACCCGGTAACGCGTATGCAACAGTCTTTTGGCAATCGTCATGCCGGCCAGCATAGCGCCGGGTTCTGACAACACAATGGTGTATTGCGGAGTGTGCCTCATCTTGTCGATGGCGGGTCGAATCAGCCAGCAAGGCGCGGTTAATTCAGATTGCGAGAAGGCTCATCGCCGAAGGGTGTGATTAGCTAAAACTGCCCATCAGGAGCGCAGAATTTGCGGCGCCGAACTGAATGCCAAAGGGCTCAAACTTGCTTCGGAACGTTTCGACTTTGCGGACGTTTCAGCAGCGTAAACGCTGCGCTCGCTGACCCCACGGGGCTTAATCGAACCCATCAGCCGATCATCAATGACCCAATGGAACAATGGGAATCAACTTGATGACACGACTCTCACGGATATATTTAGCGCCGTGATGTTGCGCGGACTGCGGGCTTTTCTGATTCTCTTAATCGTTGTCGCTCCGATCACGACCCCGGGACAGATCGATCCCGAAAAGCGCCGTTTGGTTCAGCTCGGGTACAACCAATACTTGGAAGGCCATGGCCCCATTGCTGGTTATGGTTTTTTCTATTACAACAAACCCAACTTCCTTTCGAGCAACCTGACTCTTCGGCTCGCTGTCGCTCCCATTTACCTAGACGCCGACTTTGGATTTAGTCGACTGCTCGGCCCCAACACCGATCTGGCGGTTGGTATCGCCGGCGGCGGCTTTGCCGATACCTATTCGGAAATTCGGCGGGGTGAGTACAGACGCAGGGAGTCATTCACGGGACACGGCGGAGAAGTTTCGGTGAGCATTTACCATCGGTTCAATCCCGATCAAATCGTGCCGTGTTGGGCAATCGCGAGAGGACGGCTGCATCAATCCTACTATCGCGCGGATGGCGACACGGACGAATTATTTGAGGTTCCGGACGACCGGACCTCTTTCAGCGTTCGAACGGGCATTCGCTTGGGTGGACTCGAACCGAGTTTGACCGAGCCGCTGGCCTTGGAGCTCTCCGGCTGGCACGAAACACAATTCCGAGGCCAGTCTGGGCCCTATGGATTTGCCGGGGACCGCGCCGTCGAATCGCAGTCCCACCTTTTGTGGACGCGCGCCCTGTTGAAGTACACCTTTGATCAAACTGAGCAATTGGTTGTAGTCAGCCTGACAGCAGGCACCAGCTTTGAAGCGGACCGTTTCAGCTCCTATCGGCTCGGCGGCCTCCTGCCCTTCGTCTCTGATTTTCCTCTCAGTCTTCCCGGATATTATTTTCAGGAAATTTCAGCAAGACGCTTTGTCTTGCTGAATGGAGAGTATTCCTTTCCGTTCGTACGATCCAAAAACTGGCGGCTCACTATGTACGGAGCAACGGGTCCCGTCGAATACGTCGAAGGATTAAAACAACTCGGCAAGTGGCACACCGGCGTCGGCGGCGGGATCAGTTATATTTCGCCGTCGGGCGCGTGGTTCATGACCTTGGTCTACGGGCATGGTTTCGATGCTATCCGGGATGACAGACGGGGCGCGAATCAAGTCGGACTCCTTTTCCAGTACGACTTCGAAGCGAAACCACGCGGCAAGAAACGCTGGTTCATTCCCGGCGTGGATCCTTATCAGTCGCGCGGCGGCGAACGGATCTTCCGCTAGGCCGAGTCATCGCAGTCATCCGGGCCGCCCGAAATCGAAGCATGCGACATGACATTGGCACACTGGGGTTTCATGATCCTGATCCCTGCTCTTGATCATAATCTCGTCGGGTGTGAGGTCTTTTAAGGAGCAAGAGCAAAAGCAAGAGCAGGATCAACGAGCAAGAAGCGCGCTCAAACTGCTCAAAACGGATGCAATGCTTGACCCACGGCTAATAACCCGTAACTGTTCGAGAAACATGAAAACGACCGTTGCGATTCGGCGTCAGTTTGCCAGCGACAATAATGCAGGCATTTGTCCGGAAGCCTGGGACGCCCTGGCCAAAGCGAATCGCGGGCATGCTCGCGGGTACGGAGACGATGTCTGGACGGAGAGAGCCTCCGATCTTATTCGCGAACTCTTCGAAACGGACTGCGAAGTTTTCTTCGTCTTCAACGGCACCGCGGCCAATTCACTCGCGCTGGCGTCACTGTGCCAATCGTACCACAGCATTCTTTGCCACGAAATCGCGCACGTCGAAACCGATGAGTGCGGCGCCCCTGAGTTCTTTTCGAATGGCACCAAGGTCCTGCTTCTCGCCGGCCAAAACGGCAGACTTGATCCCCCTGCCATTGAAAGAATGGTCAAGCGCCGCACTGACATTCATTTTCCCAAACCGCGCGTGGTCAGCGTTACCCAAGCAACCGAGGTCGGCACCGTCTATTCAGTCAAAGAGCTCAAGGCGATCGGTGAAATGGCGGAGAAGCTCGGCCTGAAAGTCCATATGGATGGCGCGCGTTTTGCCAATGCCGTGGCGGCATTCAAAGCGCATCCCAGTGAAATGACGTGGAAAGCTGGCATCGACGTCCTCTGCTTTGGCGGAACCAAAAACGGAACGCATGTGGGCGATGCGGTGGTTTTCTTTAACCGCGAGCTGGCCTATGAGTTCGATTATCGCTGCAAACAAGCGGGTCAGTTAGCTTCTAAGATGCGATTCCTGGCGGCGCCGTGGGTTGGCATGCTGCAGAATGGCGCTTGGTTGCGGCACGCCAGCCATGCCAACAAAATGGCTGAACTGCTCTTCACGAAGCTCAAAAATCTCTCAGGGATCAAAATCCTATTCCCCCGCGAGGCTAACGCCGTTTTCGCGGAGCTGCCGGAGAAGGTTATCACCGGACTGCGCGATCGTGGCTGGATGTTTTACACGTTTATCGGCAGAGGAGGTTGCCGGTTTATGTGCTCGTGGGACACGACGGAAAAAGACGTTAAGGACTTCGCCGCCGATTTAACGGCTCTGCTCTCAACCAATCGCAACCGTCCTTGATCATCAACTATTGGATTATAGCGTTTCTCGAAACAGATTTCCGGATAGGTAGGGCAAACCTGCTGGTTTGCCGGAAACGCGGCAGCGTTTCCCTACCTATCCGGAAATCTGTTTCGAGAAACGCTCTAGGAAGCGCGGCTGGCTTGTATCTTAAATGTTCAACGACGGCGTGTTCAGTCCGATCCGCTGCCCCAAGCCAACGGCAACCGATTAATCAAAGCTGTAACCGAGGCGCCTTGCCCCAGAGAAAACTGCGCAAGGCATAAAGTTCCCACGCGAACGGCAAATAACCCAGATAACCGAGCAAAGGCATCTCGAACACATGCCAAAACTGCGCACCGGGCGTGTGATAAATCCACTTCGGATACGAGTAAAAGTTCCACATCTCCCAAAAGAATCCGCAAACGAGGGCGCCGACGGATAAGGAAATCACTGGCCGCCAATCGCCAAGTTCGAGGTATTCGAGAAAATGGCGGCGACCAAGCCAAATGTTGAGCGGTTCCAGAATAAGACAGACCGCGCCCCAGACGAATGGGTAACAGTACTTTGGCCAAGCCAGCGTTAGCATTAACATCGACACGCCCGCGAGCAGCAAGCCAAGCGTTACAGTTCGCGTAGCTCTTAAGTGCGGACCCGTGGCGAACCGGTTGACCCAATCGAATGTTCGAATCAGTTCAGCCGTCTCAAATACGGCTGGCATTACAGTCGAGAATGAGACCGTCGAAAGCACAAAGTACCGAAGGCCGCTAAAATGTTGGCCACCCAGATATTCCCAATTCTGTGTCCGCCAGTTAATGACTTCGAACAACCACCAACCGGGCGCTGAAATCACAAACAGGAACCAAAATCCTTTTCGCGAGCGGCTCCAAAGCGAACTCCTGCTTCGCGCAAAGACCAAGGCATCGATGACCAAAACGTATCCAAGCCACAGCGGAAAAAATAAATAAGCCGTGCGCAAACCTGGCAACATCCAATTCAGCGGCCAGAAGACTGCGATTAGGGACAGGCCAATCCAGCCCCACGGCGGTAAGGCGCGGATGCTCAGGTGCACAAATCTCTCTTCATGAGCCTCCCGGCATGTAGTCCCGCCTTCAGGCGGCAACATTTACTGGCGCCGAAACAGATTTGCGGATGGCAATCGCACCGGCTGAAGCCGGGACTACATGCCATAACAGTCGGTTCATGATCCCGATGCGTACGCAAAGCGAATAAAGGCTCTCCATTAAAGAGCGGGGCCCAGCCATTCCTTGAGAACCTTCAAATCCGCGCGTAACGCTTGGACGAGGCCGGCTCGGTCTTTAGCTTGGCCGTGTTCAGTCCACTCATATTCCGTGTGCATCGAAATCGGCGCCTGGTAACCCGAGGTTCTCAGCAACTTGAAAAAATCCGTCCGGCCCAAGTCACCTTCGCCAAAACGGACAAATCTTTTCGTGCCGCGATTGGCATCCTTGACGTAAGCAATCTTGAAATGCGAGCGCAGTCGGTCGAATTCAGCCTTCCACCCGTCGCCCAATTCGATGAATGCGTGGGCCGGATCAAAAGCGATCGCGACCTGCTCGGGGTTCAAGTCTTTTATGGCCTCGTACATGTCCGATCGATGCAACAGCCGCGGATGTGGTACTCATGAGGAATTGCCGGCGAGAATATGAATCTGAATTCATAGGGCCAGACTGAACGAAATATTGAACACCGGCGAGAATGAAACTTTAGGAAATCGGAGAGCCGGCAGCATCTTGGCGCTGCCCCCGCTGAGGAACGCAAGAGCGCAGCTCAGAGTTTCACGCTGCCATATCGCTGGGTTCTGCTCTGCAAAGCTTCCACAAGCTCGGACCCTTCGGGCAGGCCAGAGCGCTGCCGACTGCGAGTCGGCGACACAGCAGGCTACAAAGTCTGCGCTGCGGCGAAGGCGGTGTATTGGAAAGCAACGGAGCCGGGGCTATTTCATCGCTTCACTTGTCACGCCATTGAATGGGATGCTGAATCAGCGTCGTTGCAAAGAATAAACTTCTTCGTCATGCATCGAAAGCATGAGCACAGGCAGCTTGGGGTATTGAGCTTTGATGTTCTTGAGAAGCTCGATCCCATTGCTGCCTTTCAATGAAAATATCCGGAGACACAACCGAGCTGCAAGAAGGTCATCACGAACACGATGCCAGTTTGGCCAGCCCTTGTTCGCCTGGAATTCCCTAGCTGGCTTTTTTCGGCAGCGGTCGGCCAGCCAGCGCAATCCCGCTGAGGATTATCATCCCTCCAATGACCTCCTGCAGACCGAGCTTCTCCGCCAAAATGACCCAAGCCAACAATGCTGCAACTACAGGTTGAAAGAGCAAACTCACTGCCGTGAGGGAGGCTGGCAAATGCGCTAACGCAAATGTGATCAAACCCTGTCCACCGACGTGACTGAGCAGTCCGAGGATGACGAGCACCGTCCAACCGTAGGTGCTGGCAGCCACTACCTTTTCGCCTGAAAGGACCGCCACCGGCAGCAGAACAATACAGGAGACGACCCCTGACCAAAATAAGACCCTCGCCGTCGCGTAGAATTGTCTGAGACATTTCACGGTCAACAGATAACTGGCGTAAAACAACGCTGTGACAAAACCGAGGAAATCTCCGAGCATGTGCTCGGGCGCCAGTTTCAAACTGCCGCCCACAAGCAAAGACCCGCCCAAGAACGCGAATAACATTCCGGCCGCTGAAAAGGGTGTGATTCGTTCAGCGAAGAGAAAGCACGCGCCAAGCGTGACGAACAATGGCGCCAGATTACTTAACAGCGTCGCGTTGGCGACAGTTGTGAATTTGATCGACCAATGCCAAAACGCGAGGTCGGCCGCAAAACAAAAACCGGCTAGAACAAACAGCCAGTGCCGCAACCTGCTAGCTGAGCTTGGGCCGGCGCCAGCGTTTTGTCGTGTGGCGGCTTGATTGGCATTCGCGGCGATTTCGTTAGCGCCGCGTTCCGGGGATTCGAATCGCATCCAAATCCAGAGGACAGGCAAGGCGATGAGAATCCGGTAAAACGCGGTGGCGCTGGGCCCCACTTCGCTCAGCCGTGCCAAAACCGGGGCGAAACCAATTCCCGTTGCGCCGACTAACAAAGCGGCAAAGGCAAAGCGGCCCCAGGAATTCTTTCGCACGAACGCGGTTGTAACACGTTCCCGCCGGTTTCGCCGCAAGCATTTCCCCGCAGGATCGGCATCCCAGCCAGCCAGCCAGCGGAGCCAGCGGAATTGCTGAAACAGGTCTTGCGCCGAAAGCAATTCTGGCTACAACAGTGAACGCCATGAATCCGTTATTCGAGCAACGTCTTCATCTCACGCGCCGAGAGTTCTTCGGCCGGTCGGCTTCAGGTATTGGAGCCGCCGCGCTCGCTTGGCTGATGGGCCGGGATGCGTTGGCTGCCCAAGCTGGTGCTTCAGCGGGCGGCGCGAGCGGTCTGCCGGGTTTGCCCCATTTTGCGCCGAAGGCAAAACGGGTGATTTATCTTTTTCAGAACGGCGCGCCGACACACGTCGAGTTGTTTGATTACAAACCGAAGCTGAAAGAAATGCATGGCAAGCCGGTGCCGGAAGAATATCTCGGCAGCAAACGCTTCAGCACCATGACCGGAAATCCCAAGGGGAAGCTGATGCTGTCGCCGGTCGAACCTTTCAAGCAACATGGCCAAAGCGGCGCTTGGGTGAGCGCGTTCCTCCCGCATATTGCGTCCATAGCCGATGACGTTTGCTTTGTCAAAAGCATGCACACGGAGGCTGTCAATCACGCTCCAGCCATTTCCTTCTTGCTCAGCGGTGGCCAGCTCCCGGGACGTCCGAGCATGGGCGCGTGGCTGACATACGGTCTTGGCAGCGAAACGGAGAATCTGCCGGCATTTGCCGTCATGACTTCGGTCAGTAAAGGCACGACCTGCGGGCAGATCTTTTATGATTTCTATTGGGGATCGGGCTTCCTTCCCTCGCGCTTCCAAGGGGTCAAATTTCGAGGCAGCGGCGAACCGGTTCTTTACCTGTCGAATCCTGACGGCATCAGCCGTGAAATGCGGCGCGGTCTGCTTGATGACATTACGAAGCTCAATGAGATCAAGCTGAAAGATTTCGGCGATCCGGAAATCGCTACGCGCATTGCTCAATACGAAATGGCCTATCGCATGCAAGCGAGCGTGCCCGAGCTATCGGACATTTCCAAAGAACCTGCTGAGGTGCTCGAAGCCTATGGCCCGCAGGTCAAAGAGCAAGGCGCCTTCGCGTATAATTGTTTGATGGCCCGGCGGCTTGTCGAACGCGGCGTTCGCTTTGTGCAGGTGATGCACGCCGGATGGGACCAACACAACAGCATCACGACCGAACTTTACACGCAGTGCAAAGACACTGACCAACCGTCTGCAGCTCTGGTTAAGGACTTGAAGCAAAGAGGTTTGCTCGATGACACTCTGGTGATCTGGGGCGGTGAATTTGGCCGGACACCCTTCATTCAAGGAAACATTGACGATCGCAAACGATGGGGCCGTGATCACCATCCTTACGCTTTTACGGTCTGGATGGCTGGCGGCGGAGTTAAACCGGGTATAACCTATGGAGAGACGGACGATCTCGCTATGAATGTCGCGAAAGACCCGGTGCACGTGCATGATTTACAAGCGACGGTGCTGCAGTTGCTGGGTATCGATCACGAGCGCCTTACGTACAAGTTCCAAGGCCGCTATTTCCGTTTGACCGACGTTCATGGGCATGTGGTTAAGGGGATTCTTGGTTGAAATCATCCTGAATACCGCGAACCGATGGGTCGTCCTTCAATCCAGAATGTTTTATGAAAACTCTAGGAAATGTTCCTGAATTCCTGGACGAGGAGGATGAAGGTTTCGAAAGGCGAAAACGACGCGTTCGTTACGCTAAGCCCAAAAGGCGACGCCGGCTGCGATGCCTACGCCGCATGTTTCCGATGATCTGAGGCGAACCGAAAATCCGAGGTTTGAACAAAGAGATCGCCAAGACCGCGAAGAGAGAATTCGAAGGCCGATGATCCTGAATGTTTTTGTCTTTATCTTTGCGTTCCTATGCGCACTTCTGTTCCTAACGCACCGCCATGGGCGGATCAAGCCACTTAGGGATGTGCAGCGATAAGTACTGTTGACGCGCGTTCCAGTACGCAACGCAATGCCCGGCTCAAATTCTCCGGGTCCAGCGCGGCAAAGCTTTCGTCGAGGATCACCAGTTCGGCGTTCTGCAGAAGCGCGCGCGCGATGTAGAGTCGGCTCCTCTCACCGTGGGAGAGTTGCCACCCACCCTCACCCACTGCTTGGAGGAGACCGGACGGCATTCTACGCAGCAGGTCCCCCAAGCCCAGCTCCCGGCAAAGAGCTTCTGACCGTTCGAAATCTTCGAGGCGCGGTGGCCAGCGGCCGCCCATGAGCAGATTGAAAGCAAACGTGCCCGTTAGAACATGGTTCTCGTGAAACTGCGGCGCTGCCGCCACACATCTTCGCCACGAACCGAATCCGACGGTCTGGCGATCCAGCCCGCGCAAAAGCAAAAGCCCAGTCTCGGCAACTCGAAGTCCCGCCATAATTGAAGCCAACGTCGATTTACCGCTGCCCGAGGAACCTTCGACCATGATGCGATCTCCCTGACGAATTCTCAAACTGCATTCTCGGAGAACAGGCACTCCGCGCTCTCGGTAACTGAAACGCACGTTATGAGCCTCCAGCAGAGCAGGGGCGTTGGAGGAAATCCCAGTTTCAGGTCCAAAGGAAGTTGGGTGGGTTGAAATTCCGTGGGCGATCGGACGATCGGCGGAGCCGTAGAGCGGAGAGATTTGTCTCCACGCCACTACAGTTCCGGCGACCTGCGAAAGACCCATCGCGAGTCGCTGCAGGGCGCGAAACGCGAGAAGGACACCGCCCACTCCGACCGCGAGTTTCGTCGTCGAGATATTGCCGAGGGCGAACGACGGCGTCAGTCCGAGCAAGCCAAGGAAAAGCCAGCCGCGAGGAACGAGCGCCATCAACGCCACAGCCAGCCGGTCCATCGCCCGCGCCAGCCCCAGCACACCAGACACTCTGTGATCCTCACCCGCGTGCCAGTGGCGGCGCATTTCCTGGACCAACCGGGTTTGGTGCCCGATCATTTTTTCGACAAGGTCGTTGGTCACCTCGAGACGCGACTGAGTTCACCAGTGGCGATTCCGCAAGTAATAACAAACCGCCACAAATGTGAAGGTGAGCCATCCTGTCAGCAATAGCATCTGCTGCACGGCGCTGGAGCCGCACGCCATCACTGCACTGGCCAACGCCAACTCCAGCCCTGCCATGAGGGCGAGAAAGCCTCCGCTCAACGCTAATGATTCGACCGCTTCCGACTCGACGACGCAGCCAAGCAGTTGGCCAGCGCCACGATGCCGGACCTCCTCGGGCGAGAGTTGCAGAGCACCGAAGAGCAGACGTCGTTTGAGCAACGCGCCAACCCTAATCGATAACAATCCCTGCCACCAAGTAACCAGGAGTCGAAACGGAATCGCTTCTAACACTCAATTCCACGCGGAGTTGGCCGCCGCGCGGTTCGTTCGCAACGCTCATCACACTGGCAGCGACGCAGCCGTACTGCGCCCATGGAAAACCCGCCGGCCTCAATCGTGCGGTCTGGCCAGTCCGGATCCGGCCCGCCGCGGTCAACGGCGAGAATTGCGCGATGAGTTTGAGTTCACCCGAAGGAATGATCGCGCCAATCTTTTGTCCCTCGCCGACAAAACCTCCGGCGCTGAGCTCGGCGATCTCGCCCAATTCACCAGCCACAGGCGCGCGAATTTGTCGCTGCTTGATCGCAAATTCCTGTCGTTGGACGGTTGCCTCAAGTGTGCCAATCTCGCCCTCGAGCAACGCCGCGTCACGTTGCAGTTGCGCCAAACGCACCTCGTGGCTCTTCTCCTTGGACTTTACTTCGGACTCGAGCCTGCTGACCGTCAACGTCTGGGCTGATGCCACCGCTCGCTGCCTTTGGCCTTCGGTTTCGGCGCGGAGAAGGTCCGACTTGGACAGGAGCCGTTCCTTTTCCAGGCGCTTCATGCGCTCGGCTTCGCCTTCCGCAAACGCGGCGGCCGCCTCTGCTTCGCGTTTCGTCGATCAGCAACACCTTCTCATCGGGCGTCGTGTCTGCGAGTTCCAACTCCTGAATGTCCAGCCGCTCGCGGCCACCGCCGCGTTTGAGCCGGCATTTGCGGCGAGCGTTTTCGACCAGAATGCGCCGCATAGCTTCGCTGGCCGGGGTAAAAAAATGCGCGCGGTTCTGCCAGGTTTGGTCTTCCTGGCGGACTAGACGCAGCCAGGCCTCGTGCACGAGGGCCGTAGCTTGCAACGTTTGGGTACCGCTTTCTCTGGCCATGCGAGCTGAGGCCAATTTGCGAAGCTCGTCATAAACCAGAGGCAACAACTCATCTGAGGCTCTCGGATCACCCTGCTGAACCCGGCCGAAGATTTGTGTTGCGTCACCCACATGGTAAGGCTAACAAGCGATGTCGAAGCAGGAAAGACGAACTGCAAGGTTTTCGATTCCGAAGCGTGGCAGTTCGAGATGCGCTCCGCGACGGCTCGTTTGAAGAATTCCCTCTGACTCACTCGCCGCCGCGCGCGGGATCGAGCCAAGGTGTGTTCGCATAGTACCAGAAGCCTTTCATACTCTCGACGTGACCGTCGGCAAAGCCATTGCTGCTGCGTTCATTGTGACGAAGGCTGGGCGCACACCAATTGGGATTGTCACCCGTCACACAACCTGGGCAATCTCCGGCCTGCACATCGCCAAGCATCCATGCGCCGAGCTTCGGTTTTGACTTCGTCGTGACGGCTGGTTTCTTACTGGCCTCCCCATAAGTTCCGGAGTCAGCAATGAAAATCGTTCGACTCGGATTTTTCAAACTAGCCTCTGGCTTCTGATTGTATCCGACATATTGACTCAACTCGCCGGCAAATTGGTGATTGATGGCGTAATCCGTGACTGTGGGCGCAGTCACGGGAATGCCTTCCCATCGCTCGAGTTGCAGCGGTTTTCCTTTGCGGGCGCCACAAAGGAGGACATTGGTGCTGCTCAAGTAGGGTTGCAGTAATTGAAACCAAGTGACCAGGCCCTTCGTGTAAGGAGGATAAATGTAAGAGACGACGTGTTTGCCGTTGTTATCGTCTGTGTACATTTTACCGGCCAGCATGATTTGCCGAACGTTGCTGATGCATTGAATTGTCCGCGCTTTTTCCTTCGCTTTGGCCAAAGCAGGTAGAAGCATGCCGGCCAGAATCGCGATGATCGCAATGACGACGAGCAATTCGATCAACGTAAAACCGGAGTTGCGAGAAAGGTCAGGCCGGCCGCGAGAGAGTAAAGACATCTTCATAGGGCGCATAGCTCTTATTCCTATGCCACGCGGATTTCAAGCAGATTCCAGGGGCAATTCCGCCGGCGTGGAGGGCCTTTCTCAAGAGCGCTTTCTTAATTCAGTATGGTGCTGAAGCGCACCTCTGCCGCGACCGCATCTACGACTGCGGACCCTCTGCCGCTTTCGGATCGTGTGGACGAGAAGCGCCAGAGGACCGGAGCATCCAAAGCCTGGCGGTCTCTTCAACGTTCCGATTCGTGAAACATTGACCCGCGTGTGATGGGACGCACCGAGGACAAGATTTGATAATAATCTGACAACAGAGGTGTATCGGTTGCCGGCAATGCCGTCCACACTTGGCCATGCTATGAACCGACAGACGGTGATGAATCTAACCGGTCCGAGACACTTAGCGGTGCTGCTTCTGCTGATAATTCTACAGGCATCCTCAACCGAGAGCACCTTTGCCGCGGAGATCCGGGGACAACTCGTTTACGAACAGCATTGCGCGGCATGTCACGGCGCCACTGGCGATGGCAATGGGTCCGCGACAGTGTGGCTGTTTCCCAAGCCGCGCAATTTCAACTCCGGCTTATTCAAGATTCAATCAACACCGGCCAACTCGCTGCCGACGGATGAGGATTTGTTTCAAACCATCACGCGCGGCATGGCGGGCAGTTCAATGCCGAGCTTCGGTTATCTTTCGGAAAAGGAGCGACTCGACGTTGTGCATTACGTGAAGCACCTGGCATCTGCAATGGATTCGGATGGCAAACGCGTCAACAAATTCGAGCAGGGGAAACCAACGGGAGAGTTGAAGATGCCGATCGCCGTGCCGGCCGAACCGGGTGTCACCATAGAAGCTCTTGCCAAGGGCAAGGAAGCTTACAACCGACTTCAATGCGCCACGTGTCATGGCGAACACGGACAAGGCGACGGCCCCAGTGCGCCGACGCTCAAGCACAGCTGGGGTATGCCGCTCTTGCCCCGCGATTTCACTCTTGGCGCGTTTCGCGGCCGCTCGGAGGGCCGCGACCTCTATCTTCGCATCGCGAATGGCATGGCTGGCACCCCGATGCCGCCGTTCGATGATTCGGCGCTCAAACCGGACGAACGCTGGGCTTTAGTCCAGTTTATCCAATCACTGCGCCGCAAAGACGCCGAAGGCATCACCAATCGAAGACGCGAACGCGCGCGGATTTGGCACCGTCAAATCGCAGCCGCTGAAAGAACAGAATGTGAACGGCCACGCGGTCTGGCACGACGGCTTTTGGAGCGTCGTTTTCATCCGCAATCTGAAATCAAAGGACAAGGACGATGTGCAGTTTAGAGCCAAGCAATCGGTGCCGGTAGCTTTCGCCGTCTGGAATGGCGAGCAGCGCGACCGCAACGGGCAAAAGGTCATCAGCAACAGGCACCACCTCGTTTTGGAACCATGAATACTTTTGCCTGGGAGATCGAAAATGCGCGTTCAATTGCCAATGCGCCGAATCTCAAGTTCAGCCTGGTGCAGCGTAGCGTCAGGAATATCCAACGTTGTTTTCACTCCTGGTGCTTCTCGACGGAGGTTTTGACTCCCTCCAAAGATAAGCTTTCGCCCCTTAACGCCACTCACCATGACGACTAACAATCTTTCCCGCCGCGACTTTATCAAACGCTCCGGCTTGGCCGGCGCCAGCATCAGCGCGGCGACAATGTTGCCTCTGCGCTTCCTTCAGGCCCAAGTGCCGGATGACGGGATTCTCAATCCGCTCGCTGCGTATCCGAATCGCGAGTGGGAAAAGTTATACCGCGACCAGTATCGATATGACTCAGCGTTCTCCTGGGTTTGTGCTCCGAACGACACGCACAATTGCCGGGTCATGGCTCATGTGCGCAACGGCGTTATTGTGCGCATGAGCGAGCAGTACGATGTTGGCACTTACTCCGACCTTTATGGCAACAAAGCCTCCTACAACTGGGGCAACCGCCATTGTGCGAAAGGCTACACGTTTCATCGCATCGTTTATGGCCCGTTTCGCTTAAAGCACCCTATTGTCCGGCGGGGTTGGAAGCGTTGGGCAGACGATGGCTTTCCGTGTCTTACGAAGGAGTTGCGCGCGAAGTACAAGTTCGATTCCCGGGGCACGGACAAGTTCGACAAGATTTCATGGGAAAATGCCTTTGCTTACATCGCGAAGGGGCTGAAGGCCATTGCCGCGCGTTACAGCGGCGGCGAAGGCGCGAAGTTGCTGGCCGAACAGGGTTACCCTCCGGAAATGATTCAGGTGATCGAAGGCGCCGGGACGCGGACGTTGAAGTTCCGCGGCGGCATGGGACTGCTCGGTGTGCTCGGCAAGTACGGGATGTAGCGCCTAAGCAACTCGATGGCGTTGCTCGACGCGCATGTGCGCGGCGTTAAACCGGAAGACGCGAAGGCTGGCCGCAACTGGTCAAATTACGCATGGCATGGCGACCAAGCGCCCGGACAGCCGTGGGTGCATGGCTTGCAGAATTCGGAATGCGACTTCAACGACCATCGCTATTCGAAACTCATCATCATGAACGGCAAGAATCTGGTCGAAAACAAAATCACCGATTCGCACTGGTTCACCGAATGCATGGAGCGCGGGGCGAAGATTGTGATCATTGCTCCCGAATACGGAGCGCCTTCCACGAAATGCGATTATTGGGTGCCGGTGCGGCCCTCGACCGATGCTGCGCTCTGGCTTGGCGTGACGCGCGTGATGATGGACAACAAGTGGTACGACGAGAAGTTCGTGAAGGCATTCACGGATTTCCCGTTGCTCGTTCGCACGGACAACCTCAAGCGCCTGCGAGCGGGCGACGTGTTCGCGAACTACGCCAGCACGCTCGCCGCCGACGGTCCGAGCAAGAAAGTTCAAGGCATCACCGACGAGCAACACAAGAAGCTCGGCGATTACGTAGTGTGGGACGCGAAGACGAACTCACCGAAAGCGATCACACGGGACATGGTCGGCGAGACGTTGGCTAAGAGGGGCATTGATCCACAGCTTGATTTCAAGGGCAGTGTGAAGCTCGCTGACGGCAAGGAGGCCGAGGTTGCGACCGCGTGGAACCATTACCAAATTCATCTCAAGGACTACGACGTCGAGAGCGTTAGTGAAATCGCATCTGCCCCAAAGGAACTGATCGAGCGACTCGCGAAAGACATCGCGACGATCAAGCCGGTTTCGATCAATCAAGGCGAAGGGATCAATCACTGGTTTCATGCGACCGAAGCCAACCATGCCGCGTATCTTCCGGTGGTGCTGACGGGGCCAGGCTTCAAGGGCTGGGTGGCTGAAGACCCGTTTCATCCGAACCTTGATGAGAAAGCGCACGGTCGCGAGGTCGAAGCACACGCCTACACCAAGGATGAGGAACCGGCTTATTGGAATCACGGCGACATTCCACTCATCGTCAATACGCCGAAAGAAGGCCGCAAGGTTTTCACGGGCAAGACGCACATGCCATCGCCCACCAAGGCGATTTTCTACACAAACGTCAACCTCATCAACAACGCCAAGTGGGCTTACGGCACAATCAAGAATGTGCTGCCGCGCATCGAGCTGATCGTAGCCAATGAGGTCCAGATGACGGCGTCAGTGGAGTGCTCGGACTTCGGGTTGCCGGCAAACTCGTGGGTGGAGACGACCGACCTCGAAGTTACAGCAAGCTGTTCGAATCCGTTTCTTCAGATTTGGAAAGGCGGCATCAAGCCGGTCTATGATTCCAAGGACGACTTAAGCATTCTCGCGGGCATCGCCAACGGCTTGGCGAAGCTGACCGGTGACAAACGTTTTTCCGATTACTTCCACTTCGAGAACAAAGGACGGCGGAAGGTTTATTTGCAGCGCCTGCTCGATACGTGCACGACGACTGCTGGGTATAAGGTCGATGACATCATGGCCGGCAAGTACGGACCGCCGGGCGGGGCGCTCATGCTCTTCCGGACCTGCCCACGCATCCCATTTTGGGATGCAGGTGCACGACAATTATCCGTTCTATACAGACACAGGCCGATTGCACAGTTACAGCGATGATCCGACCGCGATTGAGTGCGGTGAGAACTTCATCGGTCATCGCGAGGGACCAGAGGCAACACCCTGCTTGCCCAACGTTATCGTTAGTTCGAATCCGCTCGTGCGCCCGAACGATTACGGTATCCCCTGACCGCCGAGCATTGGGACGAGCGGACGGTGCGCAACGTGAAGATGCCCTGGGCGCAGGTGAAGGGAACGAAGAACTTTCTTTGGGAAAAAGGATTTCACTTCTATTGCCTGACTCCGAAGTCCCGTCACTCGGTCCATTTCTCGTGGGCGAATGTGGATTGGCATCTAATCTGGAACTCGAACTTCGGCGACCCGTATCGCATCGACAAACGGCTGCCCAACGTGAGCGAACATCAGCTTCATATGAACCCGCAGGCCGCGAACGACCTTGGATTGAAGGACGGCGATTGCGTGTATGTTGATGCGAATCCCGCTGATCGACCTTATCTTGGCGCTACTCCGAGCGACCCGTTCTACAAGGTAAGCCGTTGTATGCTGCGCGTGACGTTTAACGCCGCCTATCCCTATCACATTGTGATGATAAAGCACGGTTCATTCATCGCGACGGAGAAGATGGTCAAAGCGCAGCAGACGCGGCCCGACGGCTTGTCGCTTACCGACGAGGGTTACATCTCGAATTTCCGATTCGGTTCGCAACAGAGCATCAACCGCAATTGGCATATGCCGATGCACCAAACCGACACGCTGTTTCATAAACAGAAAACAAGCATGAGCTTCATTTTCGGCGGCGAAGCGGACAATCACGCGGTCAATACCGTGCCCAAGGAATGTCTGATTCGGATCGTGAAGGCCGAGGATGGCGGATTAGGTGGGGCAGGCGCATGGAAGGGCGGGACCGACGGAATGTCGCCTGGTGGCGAAAGCGATCTGATGCGGAAATATATCGCTGGGAAGATCGGCGAGGGCGGAGGAGCCACACAGAGTTTCGAATGAACCAGCGACGACTTAATGGGCCGCTATCCGGAGCATGAACTTTGAATTCCAAAGGGTCCGAGAGACTAGGAGCTCGCTACAAGCGACGGATTCGAATGGTCACAAGTTGTTGGCGTCGCTCAGCAACGACAATGAATGGCGGCTCAAGGTCCAACTCGCGCCGGAAGAGCGTTTCGAGCGTGCCGATAACGAATGTGGAGGAGATGTGGCCTGGGCGAAGATAAACGATGCCGACGAACGGTTCTGCGCCGGCGAACACAAGCGTGCCGAAGTCCGCGTCGTGTGTGAGGATGATGCGATTCTCGGCAACGGCCTGCCGCAAGATTTCGCGGTCGTTTGCCCCAGAAAGCCCAATTTCGGAGACATGGCTGACCTCAAGACCAAGGCTGCGCAGATGCGTTACGACGTCACGGTGGATGTTTTCGTCTGCGAGAAAGGCCGCCGCACGGAGGTTCACGAATCGACCTCAGCGACGAATGTGACTTCATTCTTCAGGAACCGTGCGGCGTATCGCACCGCTTGCTCGACGTCCTCGGCCGTCAACTGCGGATACGCTCGAAGAATTTCCGCGTGCGACGCGCCAGAGGCGATGAGTTCAAGAAGAAACTCGACACTGAGGCGGGTTCCCTTGACACACGGTTTGCCGCCGAGCACCTCGGGATTGATCACAATGCGCGTTGACATGGAAGGACTTTACTGCGCGTTCCGCGTTCTGCCAAGGCACGAGAACAGGAGGTTCAGACTTTTCCACCGCCTGCTTAGTTAACCCTTTGACCTATGCCTAAAGACGAATTCGATCTGGACGACCCGCTGGAATTGAACGGTGTCGCACTTTATACCGATGAGGACACGAGCCGTGAGATGGCCGCGTGCTTTGTCGAGGAATTCTTGATGCTCGGTTACAACCATAAGCAACTTCTGGCACTGTTCCGTAATCCGCATTACCTGGGCATAAACATGGTCTTGCAGAACAAAGGAGAGCCCTTCGTGAAGGAGGTAATCAGCGACATATTCGCGCGATGGGGAAAAAAGATTGAATGGCCTGCCGCGAATACTATCCGAAGTGACGATGCTCAGTCTCATACCCCGGTCGCTCCAGCGTCTCGTGAATGCCTCAATCTGGCGACTTCGGTTGCACAGGACGATTTGGATGAAAAGCTTACCGATCCGCTCGGCAATCCCGTTCCGAAACTGAACCTGTGACCGTCCCACGCGATTTAACGATTCAACCATTTAACCATTTAACCGATTCGACCATGAACTCCGTCTTGAACTGGCAACTCGGCCGGGACATGGAATACGGCTACCCGCATCATTGGGATGTAAAGACGCTCGACTTGCTCGAGAAGGCGAACCCCGGCGGGCAAACCTGGAACGGAACTCCGCAGGACCTCAAAGCGCCCTTCGGCCACTTCAAAGGCAAGACGGTGTTCGAAGCTGCGAAAACTCACGTCAGCGACGAAGGCGCCAATCGGGTTCTCGGCTATTTGCCCACCGATGACGAATGGTCCGCGCCGAATCGTTTCGAGGATAATCCATCGGCGAACGAAAAAGGCTCGAAAGGCCAGCTTGCCTTTAAAGGCGGTGAACTCGGTCCCCAGCACAAGACCTGGTTCTTCTATCTGGCCCGGCTGTGCAATCACTGCACTTATCCAGCCTGCCTGGCAGCCTGCCCGCGCAACGCTATCTTCAAGCGGCCCGAGGATGGGATTGTCCTCGTGGACCAGGAGCGTTGTCGCGGTTACCGGAAATGCATGGAGGCGTGTCCCTACAAAAAGACACTCTATCGCGGCACAACGCGCACGAGCGAAAAGTGCATCGCTTGCTTCCCGCGCATCGAGGGCCGGGACCAACAAGCCAACGGCTTGCCGATGCAAACCCGTTTGCATGGCCGCCTGTGTTGGACGCATCCGCCTTCAAGGCCTCGTTCAGATCAACAAGGACGGCGTTTGGAAAGAGGATCGCTACAACCCGCTTTACTATCTGATTCACGTGGCCAAAGTCGCGCTGCCACTTTACCCGCAGTTTGGCACCGAGCCGAACGGCTACTACATCCCACCGCGTTGGGCGCCGCGCTCGTATCTCATCGACACCACCGTCGAGGAGCCTTTTCACCTGAGAGACGCCAGACATGCCAACTCCATCTGAGCTTCAGAAGCAAAGTCAGCGCCGGTCCGTCTTTGGAAACTACGCTCCTGGGTCTCGTGAGAGCGCGGCCAGTATAGAGCCGCCAATACCGGCGCTCCTGCGAGACGCCGCTGCGTCGCAGGAGTCCATCGACACTGCCGTCGCCCGAACTTTTCTCTACAGTTTCCTCGCCAGAGCCTTCGAAGATCCGGAACCTGATAGTTGGGAATGGTTGACGTCGCGCGAAATCCGCACTGCGCTGCATTCAGCCGCTGGCGCACTGGCCAAGTAATCATTACTCGATTCGGTGGACGAATTGCTTCGCCAGTTCACGCGTTCCGGCTGCGAGGACTTTGCCGCCGCTCACGTCGTTTGCTTCGGCCACACCGTGCGCGGCGACTGTCCAATGAACGAAATCGAGTACGCCGACCTGAAGGCCGATCCACTCTTTCAACCACACAGGCTGTCAGACCTGGGCGCGTTCTTCGCCGCACTCGGCCTCGAACTGGCGCCAGACGGCGCAGAACGAATTGATCACATCAGCATCGAACTCGAGTTTATGACCGTCCTTGCTGCGAAGGAAGCACACGCTGTCGATCATCAATCCGGTGACGATGCGCTAGCCGCCGTTCGGGACGCGCAGAGGAAACTCCTGCGCGAACATCTCGGACGTTGGAGCCTCGCCTTCGCCCGGCGGCTGGCGCGCATGGCTCAAGGCACAACCCTCGGCGCGATGGCGAACCTTCTGGGTGAATTCGTCAAATCTGAATGCGGACGCCTGAAGGTTCCGCCTGGCAGCGAGGATTTGTTGCTCCGCCCCGTTG
Source organism: Verrucomicrobiota bacterium (assembly GCA_016871515.1). Taxonomy (GTDB): domain Bacteria; phylum Verrucomicrobiota; class Verrucomicrobiia; order Limisphaerales; family SIBE01; genus SIBE01. Next base: position 28,351 of record VHDE01000017.1, on the reverse strand, counting down.
ACGGCACGGCTGAACGGGTTTGCGATAGTTGTGGTCTCCAAACTCATTTGCCCGGTGCGTCCGTGCCGAACAGCAGAACTTGAGAATTCATGAAACATATTGACGAATCCCGTCTCGAAACTGATCTCGCTCGCGAAACCTGCCGCGATCACCGCCTGAAACACAATGTTGCCAGCCAAGCCATGAGAGCAAATGCAACTGAGCTGCGATGATGACTTCGTGGAAGCCGCGGTGTTCACCGTTTCAAACGGCAAGCGCGCCGGCGCGCCTCGGTTGCTAGCAAGGCGCTTTCACGTCGAGCGCGAGCAATGTTGCTCGATCCTCGATGCCGATGACCGTCAGGCGGCTTTCGTTCGAGTGCACTTCGATTGGTTCCGCGAATGGGGATTGGAAGAACTGCTGCTCGGCGTGATCAACGAACTTCCATTGCCTGGCCCCGGCTTGACCACACTCGCCTTCCGGAAAGCGCGCATGAGGAAGGAGGAAGGCGCCGAACTTTATGTCAGCGCCGAGAACGGCCGCATCCGAGTGGTCGCGATGCGTGCGGAGAGGTTCGAGTCCGACGAAGCTGTGCGCGATTCTCTGCGCATTGAGTTCATGCATCTTAGCGACATGATTGATCCGAACTTCGGCTACACCCCTGACCTGCGGGCACACGGCATGAACCCGTCGCACCAGCGCATCGCACGCGAGCGTTACCGGCTGCTCTGGGACATCACCATCAATGGACGCCTCGGGCGCGGATCAGAGGGCGAGCGTCAACGCGCCGTGTTCAATGAGGCCTTTGCTTTCTGGCCGGCAGAAAGACGGAATGAAGGTTTCACAAAGCTTTCGACGAACAAGTTTCCCAAACACGACGAACTGCTTGCGCTTGCGGCGGATCCACGCGACTTGAGTCATAGGGACAAACCCTTGCCCGGCGGCAGATGCCCGCTTTGCGGCTTCTCCACATTCGATTGGGCAGATCTGGCCCTTCTGGACGACATTTCACGCGCTTCAGTCCAACGGGAGTCCCCTGCCTGGTCGCCGTCGCAAGGAGCCTGCAACCGGTGCATCGAAGTCTATGCCATCGCCCGGCGCTATGCCGAAGCTTTGCCACAATGATCGCGAATGAACCCGCCGTTACCTGAGAAAGCGTCGCCGTCACTCGCACGCATGACACAGCCAACTCCGCGAGTCTAATCACTGGTTGAAGACTCCTTATTCGGGGCTCAGCGCTTTTTGATGAAGTTCATTCTCGCGAAGCAGCGCCGTCTGCGAACGGTCGTTGAAGCTGCCGGTAAACAAGCTGCTGAGCAAATGGCCTCTGCGCTGGGACTTACTGCTCCATGCGCTGCGCCGCCGATGGCGTGTTCATCATCGAAGAGGATTGCCGCCGCTGCGATGCCGGCCTTCTATGGCGGTTTGTTTGGCGCCCTGCGTCGCGAAAAATGCTGCAAATATCGGCGGATGCCAGATCATTGCCCGAACCTTGAATAGTCTATGCACCACCGAAGCGCGATTCCCTTAGCTTTAGCTCTCGCTCTCTTTCTTTGGCCGATACCGCCTTGCGTCCCCACGCTCGCGGCCATTGGCGCCGACGAAGGAAAATCGCTGGCGGCGAACGCCGCGGTCGGTGTCGGTGAGTTCATGAAGGGCGGAGTACAATTCCGGAGAGGGACTTCTCCGAAACAAGATTTCGCGCATTGAACCTATGTGCCATTTCGCTGGCAGGGCGGCGTTGCCGCGCCGCCGGCATCGCAGGTTTGACAAGGCGGCGCAGCAACGCCGCCCTGCCCGGCAACCGACTTCAGCGTGCAGCGATTCCGACCTTGTTGTTTTCAATCGCTTCTGCATGATTCCCTCATTGTGACCCGAACGAGGCAAATCGCAGCGCTAGTTTTGCTGGCCTTATGGCCGCTGGTCACGTCGCACGTGTTGCTTCAGCATTTCGGATTGATTCACGAAGTTCACGAGAACCACGACGGCAGCGGTGGATCACACGAGCATGGTTCCGACGATCACGAGTTCGCCCACGGAAGTTATCGAAATAATTCCCACGGCATTTCGATCCTAAAGATGTTTGTGGCGGCGTCTGCGTTTCCGTTCGGAACGGAACTTCTGTTCGCGCCAAAAGCCCCGGTCCCGGAGGTATTCCATCGCGGCCTGGCGCCACCGGGCACGGGACCACCTGAACTTCTGAGTTGCTGGCAATTCTTTTTTCGCACCGCACTTCCAGTCCGCGCGCCCTCTTTCCTTTTCTGAAAGTCCCATTCGGGACCAGCCTCGCAGTTAGCTGACTCCACTGTTTGCCGACTGTTCCCAATACTTTGCTGCCTTCGGCCGCTTCGGGCAGCGGCCCGCGCAAGGCATCATGGAGCGGGCGCCTGACTGATTTGTCTTATGAAAAAGAGTTCAACGAATGTCATCGTCTCTTTCCCGAAAGGGACGCAACCCAGCCATTAATCTTTGGAGGAGACAATGCGAAAACGACGCCAATTATTTTACGCCGTTTGCACCGTCGCGCTTGTTGCCGTTAGCTGCCGACGGGGCGGCGAATCACATTCTCACGGTCACGATCACGGCGAAGCCGGCAGTCACGACCACGAAGAAAAAACGGCCCAAATCACTGTCTGGTCCGACCGCTACGAAGTTTTCGCGGAACACAAAGCCCCTGTCGCAAACAACCCGGCCAAGTTCATCACGCACGTTACAGACTTGGTGACCTTGGAACCGCGCAAGGAAGGGATGGTCAAATTTGTTCTCCGTCAGGGCGAGACTGGCTTTGAGCATTTGCAGGCGGCGCCGGAACGGGCCGGCATTTACATTTCTGCCATCACATTTCCGAAAACCGGTGATTGGCAGATGACGTTGCTCGTTCCCGCAGATGCAACGAACGCCACAATCGAGTTGGGCCCTGTGAAAGTGTATGCGGACGCCCATTCCGCCGGGCACGCTGAATTCTCCGCAGCCCCCGAAGGCGTGAGCTTTCTCAAGGAACAGCAATGGAAAATTCTGTCCAAAGCCGAACCTGTGACAAAACGCCGGCTCGTCGAACGCGTCGAGGTCCTCGGACAGGTTCGGGCCAAACCGGGCTTCAGCGCGGCTGTGCCCGCTCCGCTTGCGGGACATCTTGCCTGGCCGATTGGGAAGACCTTTCCGCGACCGGGCGCGCGAGTTGAGGCGGGCGAATTGCTGGCGTTACTCCAGCCACGCTTTTCCGAAGCTGCCGCGCGCTTCATTGAAATCGAAGGGGAGTTCGGTCGCGCCGAAGCTGTCTTGAAGCAAGCTGAAGTGACTTACGCACGCACAAAGAAGCTGGCTGCGCAAGAGGCGAGATCGGAGCGTGAACTTCAAGAGGCTGAAGCCGCCCTCGCTACCGCCAGAGCTCAACACGCCGCCGCCGCAGCGTTGCGTTCGACTTACGCAACTAAATCGTCTGCCGATGCTGGTTCAACGGCGAGCCCAGCTTTGGAGCTTCGCGCCCCCATCGCTGGCGTTTTGACGGCAGTTTCGGCTGGAATCGGAGAGCCGGTCTCCGCGGATCAAATCGTCTTCACGCTATTGAATCCGGCGACCGTGTGGATCGAGGCGCGTGTTCCCGAGATCGCTGCCGCACGGCTAGGCGAAGCGACGAACGCGCTCGTCCAGTTATCAAGCGACGAAGAACAGTTGATTTCGCTTGCCGCAGAAGGCGGTGAACTTGTCTTTGCGGGACTGGAGGTGGACACAACAACCCGAACGGTTCCGCTCATTTACGAACTTCCAAACGCGAAGGCAGGTTTGCGCGTTGGCCAAGCAGTCCGCTTGCACGTCGAAACAGCGCGAAGCGATGAAGCCGTGGCTATTCCCGTTTCGGCGATTGTTGAGGAAGGCGGGCAGCCCATAGCCTTTGTCCAGGTGAGTGGCGAAACATTCGAGAAGCGCGAACTCAAGCTTGGTATTCGCGACGGCAATTTCGTGCAGGTGCTCGATGGCCTGAGGGAAGGGGAGCGGGTTGTGACCAAAGGAGCTTACGCGATACGTCTGTCATCCATCTCAGGCGTCATACCGGCTCATGGCCATGCTCATTGAGGCACGCGTATGAATCGATTGATTCAATGGTCGCTCGGCAATCGCGTGCTCGTTCTCGCCGGAGCGCTCCTGCTGACCGTGTTCGGTTTCTACACTGCGATCCAAATGTCAGTGGACGTGTTCCCGGACCTCACTGCGCCGACCGTCACTGTCATCACCGAGGCGCACGGCATGGCGCCGATCGAAGTGGAAAGCCAGGTCACCGTTCCCGTTGAAGCGGCCATTAATGGCGCATCCGGAGTTCGCCGGGTCCGCTCTGCGACCGCTGTTGGGATTTCGGTGGTCTGGGTCGAATTCGAGTGGGGCACGGACATTCGTAACGCCCGTCAGACTGTCGCGGAAAAAATTGCAACGGTGTCCGGCAATTTGCCGCCTGAGGTCGAACGCCCTGTGCTGGCCCCTCAATCTTCCATTATGGGCGAGATTCTTTTCCTGGCGCTGTCCTCTGAAAAGCACTCTCCCATTGAACTTCGGAGTTACGCGGAGACTTTCATTCGCCGACGTTTGCTCGCCGTTTCCGGCGTGTCCCAGGTTGCGCCGATTGGGGGTGGCGAGAAACAATATCAAGCGGTTCTTCAACCTGGCGTCTTGCTCGCGCATGGCATCACCCTGAACCAAGTCATTCGCGCCTTGGAAGCAGGCAACGAGAATGTGTCCGCAGGCGTGATTAACGCCCATGGCCAGGAATGGCTGGTGACAGGCGTGGGCCGCGTTCGCAGTCTCGATGACATCGGCGCAACCGTGGTTGCCACTCGCTCTGGCGTGCCGACACTGGTGGCAGACTTAGGCCGAATAACAGTCGGCGAAGCGCTCAAGCGCGGCGAGGGCTCAGCCATGGGGAAACCGGCTGTGATTCTGGGGATTCAGAAGCAGCCCGGCGCGAACACGCTCGAACTTACGAAACGTCTCGACGAGGTGCTGGCGGAAATCGCGGCCAAGCTGCCGGCTGGGATGAAACTGAAGGCCGACATCTTTCGCCAAGCCGATTTCATCGCAGTGTCTGTCGGCAACGTTCAACTTGCGCTAATCGAAGGCGCCGGGTTGGTAATACTGGTGGTCTTGCTGTTTTTAGCGAACTTCCGCGCTGCTCTGATCACGCTAACTGCGATTCCACTCTCGCTCGTCACCGCCGTCCTTGCCTTGAAATGGTTTGGGGAATCGATCAACACTATGACTCTGGGTGGGATGGTTATTGCCATAGGAGCACTCGTGGATGACACCGTGATTGACGTGGAGAATGTCTTCCGGCGATTGCGCGAGAACCATCAAAAACCCGAAGGCCAGCAGCGTTCGGCCTTGCAAGTCGTCTTTGATGCGAGTGTGGAAATCCGGAGTTCGATCGTTTTCGCCACTCTGATTATCGCGTTGGTTTCCGTTCCCATTTTCTTTCTCAGCGGTGTCGAAGGCCGGTTGTTGCAGCCACTCGGTGTCGCCTATTTGGTGGCCTTGCTCGCGTCGCTGTTTGTCGCGATGACGGTCACGCCAGTCCTGTGCTACTTTATGCTGCCGCGCAGCAAAGCTGTGCAAGCGGAGGAGGAACCCAGATTCGTTCAATGGTTGAAAGCCCGGTTCGCCCCGTTATTGGAAAGAGCATTGAATCATCCCTGGCTATTCACTCTTCCAGCAGTTGTGCTGCTGGCGCTAGCGCTTGCTTCGACAGCATTCATGGGCCGCGCCTTTCTCCCGGAGTTCAACGAAGGATCACTCACCATTAGCGCCGTCACGCTGCCGGGGACTTCACTGCCTGAGTCTGATGCTCTCGGACGCGTGGTCGAACAGACTTTGTTGACCTTCCCCGAAGTCGTGTCGGTTGCTCGTCGCACGGGACGCGCCGAGCTGGATGAGCACGCCCAAGGAGTCGAGGCGTCGGAATTGGATGTGTCCATCAAAATGAAGGACCGGAACAAAGCGGAATTCCTTCAGGCTTTGCGCGACGGGTTGTCCACCGTCCCCGGAATGAATATCACCATCGGCCAGCCGATTTCACATCGGATTGATCACATGCTTTCCGGCACGCGGGCCAATATTGCCGTCAAAATCTTCGGTCCGGACCTTTACCAACTCCGGCCGCTCGCCGAGAAGGTTCGCGCCGCTATGCAAGGCGTCCGCGGTGTCGTGGACTTGTCCATCGAACAGCAAACCGAAATCCCTGTGCTCAAGGTTAAGTTTGATCGCCAGGAAATTGCCCGGCACGGATTAACCATCCGGGACGTTTCCAAAACATTGGAGGCAGGGCTGCAAGGCGCAAAGGCGTCGCGCGTGTTGGAAGGACAGACCTCGTACGACCTTGTCGTCCGCATCTCGGGGAGCCGCAGGTGGGACCTGGATACTATCGGAAACTTGCTCGTGGACACATCGGGCGGCGCCAAAGTCCCGCTTGGTTCGCTGGCCAGAATCCAGAGGGACACCGGTCCGAACCAAGTTCTTCGGGAGCAAGTCGAACGCAAGATTGTCGTTCAATGCAATGTCGCAGCCCGGGACGTGACTGGCGTTGTCGTTGACATCCAGAAATTGGCGAACCCGATTCTTGCGAGTGCTCCCGGCTATCGCGTCGAATACGCCGGACAATTTGAGAGTGCTGCGCAGGCCAGCCGCACATTGACGCTGGTTGGCGCTGCTGTTGTGATCGGCATCGGTTTTCTCCTGCACCTTGCCTTTGGTTCAGCTCGCGATGCCGCTTTGATCATGTTGAATCTGCCGCTGGCGCTGATCGGGGGTGTGGCCGGCGTGTTTGTGAGCGGAGGGGTTTTGAGTGTCGCCTCGCTCATTGGTTTTATCACCGTCTTCGGGATTGCGAGCCGCAACGGCATCATGCTCGTCTCCCACATCCGGCATTTGCAGGAGCAGGAGGGTGTCACGGATTTCCGCGAAGCTGTCCGGCGCGGCGCCATGGAGCGCCTCGTGCCCATTCTTATGACTTCTCTCGCCGCCGGACTCGCTCTCATCCCACTGGCGCTGGGCGGTGGCAAACCCGGAAATGAGATTCAGACGCCCATGGCCATCGTCATTCTTTTTGGCCTGCTCACTTCGATGCTGCTCAACATGCTGATCGTCCCGGCGCTCTATCTGCGATTCGCTCGGTTTGCCAAACCTTTAGCCGGAGGGATTACTTGAAGAATACCGTTCCGTTCATCTCATGGCTCTTGCCTATGAATCCTGGTCGCTGCCTTGAAAACTGTGAACCGTTCACCGAAGGAAACCTATGAAACATCTGGTCTCGTTGAATTCACTGATCAGTCTGGCGGTTGGTTATGCGATGTGCTCAGAAGCCGCTGAGCTTCCATCCACGAACACGTTCGAAACGCTCTCGCTCGAACAAGCGTTGGAAGCCGCCGAGCGCTTGCAGCCTGAACTCGCCGAAGCCAGGGCGCTCATTGACGCCGCGGCTGGTCGCGCACAACAGGCCGGCGCATTTCCAAATCCGGCCGCCATCGCTCGCATGGAATCCGCACCCGTTAGTGGTCGAACCGCTCGGGAAGCCGAATACCTGGCTGGTCTCTCGCAACCGATTCCGCTGGGCAATAGGCTCGGCAAGGCTCGAGAGGCTGAACAACTTGAGCGAGGCCGGCGAATTCAGGAGCTGGAAGTGCGCCGCCGCGATCTGCGGAAACGTGTTCATAGCGCCTTCGCCACTGCGCTGTATCAGGAACAAGCTTTTCAGACGCAGAAAGAAATCGCTGGAAGCGTCGAGAAGCTTGTCGCCACGACCAAGGCCCGCGTTGATGCCGGCGATGCTCGGCGAGAGGAATTAGCGCGCGCCGAAATGGAGTTGATCCGTGCGCAAGTTGAACTCAGACGCAGTGACGCGATGCGCGAGCATGCTATGGTGGAATTGCAAGCAGCTATCGGCGATCCGAATTCCTCGATGAAAACCCTTGCAGGCAGTCTCGACGCGATCTTCGAGATTCCAGCGTTGGAAGCTCTTTCGGCCAACCTTTCCACCAGTCCTGAAATCGTCCTTGCGGGGGCAGAACTGCGGGCGCGTCAGGCTCGAATAGATCTAGCGAAGGCTGAACGCATTCCTGATTTGAGAGTCGAGCTGCTTTACCGGCGTTTGGAAGCGTCCAAAGAAAACAGTTTCGATGTCGGCTTGAGTATTCCGCTGCCGTTGTTCGATCGCAATCAGGGACGATTGCGAGAAGGCCGCGCTGAATTTGCCGCTGCCGAAGCGCGCTCCCGCTCGATGCAAAATGTTTTGAACATTCGGCTGCATGAAGCTCACGCTCATCTTACGGTCGCGCTCGCTAATAGCCGGGCTTTGAAAACCGCAGTCCTGCCTCGCGCTGACACAGTGCTGAAAGCGAATGAAGCCCGATTTGCCGCCGGCGACATCAGTTTAAGTGAGGCGCTGCCGGTTCGTCGGGATTGGGCGACCGTAAAACTGACATACCTCGAATCATTGCGCGACGTGATGCAGGCCTGGGCGGAGGTGGCTCAATTCGTCCGCCATCGCTGAACGCGTGATTTAGCGCGAACGCCAGCGCGCGCCGAACTCACACTTCACCCCGACATAGACGCGCAGGACTGGGCCGCCACGATTACCTTCGCGGAGGCTTGCGTTAGATGGCATTCGGGCTTGGCGCACTGGGCTTGAGCGAGCATAAGATTCTAGAAAAGGAGTTGATCGCACCCTATCGCCTACGACGCACTTTACGCGGAGTGGCAACGGCGCATAGCCTCAACGGCTAAACCGTGAACGTCTGGCAACGCATAACAGGCTTCCTGGCACTTCGGCGCAACACTTCGTTGTTACTATCGCTGGATAAGCGACAGCACACCATGGGTGTCGGCGTGCAATCGATGGTTCGTCGTGTGCCGATGATGCTTGGCCCTCCTGCCGGCGGTTGGCTGATCACGAAATTTGGTTGGGAGCAAGGAGTTCGATATGCGCTTATCGGCTGCATTGTCCTTAGCGCAGGGACAGCAATATTCCAATGGTTTATTACCGACCCCGAGAAGCAAACCGAAGCCGCTAGCAAGATTGAGCCAAAGATAACCTTTGCGGGAGTGGTAAAATCGTTCAACCCCACGCTGCGCGAACTTTTGATAAGCGATATCCTAATTCGCTTCTGCGAGCGGCTTCCGTATGCCTTCGTGATCCTGTGGGCGATGAACCACGTTGGAGTAAGTGCCGAGGAATTTGGCTGGCTGGTGGCAATTGAAATGATAACAGCAATGATTTGCTACATCCCGGTGGCACATTTGGCTGATAAGCATGGCCAGCGTCCGTTCGTCTTGGCGAAGTTCATCTTTTTCACCCTCTTTCCGGTTTCACTCCTGTTCGCTCAAAACCTCACTTGGCTGGCCGTTGCATTTGTGATTCGCGGTCTCAAGGAGTTTGGTGAACCTGCCAGGAAGGCTCTGATCATCGCCCAAGCTTCGCCTGAACATCGGGCTCGCACTTATGGCGCGTACTACCTCATTCGCGATTGCGTCGTCACTATGGGCTCGTTCCTTGGCGCTTGGTTATGGAGTTTCGGCTCAACCGCAAATTTCGTTGGCGCCGCAATATTTGGCTGTATGGGGACAGTCTGGTTTTGGATTCTATTAATCCGCAAAACTAAGGGTCGCTGACTTCGCCGTCCGCAATGCTGAATTAGTGAGTCAATGCGTACACCGCGATATTCAACGCCAAAGCCTGGCCATCCTCCGGACTAACGCCCTTGCCGTCATTGCATTTGTTGCCCATGCTGAATGCGCAGCAGAGCCCATCTTCACCCAGAACGGCCACAAGATTCTCAGGCTGGATGCTTTCGAGACTAATTGCATCAGATGCGTGCTGGCACCCCCACAATCATTTCCGTCCTTATCGCTATGCTTGAGTCGTCCCATGAAAAAGCTGCCACCTCGTCGCCGCCCTGTGGAGCTGCAGCCGACAGGGCAGCAATGGCCCCACTGACGACCGCGCTCAAAAGAACGTAGAGCAGACATTCTCGCCGGCTGGTTCGTGGAATTCTGGACTTCCGCGGGCGGGCGCCTGGGAAGTCCTCCGAACCCGCGGGCTGGAAAGCCTGCGCGACGTCAAACGGAGCCACCGAATCCTCTGGCTCGATCTTAGAAGACTTTCTCATGATCTCTTCGATTTAGACCAACGCCCACCGTTTCCGCAGGATCCATTCCGCGGCAAGACCACCGATCAGCGCCGTAAGTGTCCAGGCGTTGATGCCGATCGGCACGCGCGTCGTGCGGCCTTGCCGAACCCGATCGATTCTCTTTTTGATCTGAGCGACCAACGCGCTGGGATCACGGCAATCCTCAGCCTTTACGGCCAGTCCGTCGCTAAGCGCGGCCCATTGCTTTAGGACTTCCAGATTCCGCGCCGTGTTTTGATATTCCAAGTTCAGGTCTCGAATTTCAATGTTGCGTGAAGCGACAGGTTGTTTGGCCCGATCGTGAACCGAAATCCGGTACAAGCCGGCTTTCTCCGCTCGAAAGCTCATGGGCACTGGCCTCCCGGGACGCAACTCCAACGTTTCCTCGCGCAAGACCATCTTCTGTTAAACGGAACAGTTGGCGCCAAAAACGGTCGAACTGCTGAGGCTCGGAATCCTTGGCCAAACGCCAGCGCCAGAAATTCTGCACACCAGCGATCGTGACTAAGCCGGCTCCGTACCGCTGCGAAGCCATCAAGATGCGGCGGCCTTTCGGCCCGGAATCCTGCGAATGCAGGGCCCAGATCTGAGCGCCCGCTTTGGCGCTGTCGACGCGGGCGTACTGCGTAAACGTCGGCACTTTCTGCCAAGCCTGTCGCACCGTGGTGTCGCCGGTAATCTGAAAGACTAGGTGCTGCAGCGCTTCTTCGGTGGGCTGAAGGCGAAAAGGGCGGTCAAGTCCTTGAACGCCAGTGCCGCCCGCAATAACCACGGGCAGCATTTGTTCGAGGCGGCTGCCTTGCCAGGATTGATCGAACGTTCCGGCGCCGCCGATCATCAGCAAGCCGCCACCAAGCTCGGCGCAGAAGCGAACAAGCAATTCCTGTTGCGCCGGAGTCAGATCAGCCGGTTTTAAGTTCGATGCCACAATCACACGGAATGGCGCCAGTTCCTCGAGCGTTGTCGGGAACCCGTGCAGAAGTTCTCCCGCGCTTTCAACGTTTTGGCGAAAGACCGATTGTTTGGAAGTGCGCGTCAATCCCGTGACTCGAATCGACGGATCACCCTTCAAGGCCAAGCCAATAAACTTGTAGTCCCACGTCAACGCGCGTTGGACGAAAAGCGCGCGCAATTCTTTCTCCGCTTGTATGCGCACCGAAGTCGCGCCGGTCGTGCTCACAGCCTTGAGTTGCTGCGTCTTCGGCGCGAGCAACTGCACAGAATACAAGTGCGCGCCTTCTTCAGCCTCAGTCACGCGAAAACTTTCGAGCCAGGTTCGCGCGCCGCTGCCGGCTTGGACGCTCTTTTTCTGAACCATTGCTCCGTTGCGCAGCAGGACGAGTTCGAATTGCGGTGAATCTTCGAAACTGGCCGCTTCGAGGTATGCGGAAACGCTGAACTCGGTTCGCGGTGGAACTGTCGTCGGCGCGTCCACTTGGCGCAACGACAACATTTGTGCTCCGTGATCTCTTCCAAAACCGACGCCAATAAACGGCACGCGGGATTTTGTGAGAACGGATAAAGCGCGGCGGTCATCCGCTGTTTCGTTGACTATGCCGTCTGTGCAAGCGATCACGGCCAAGGGCTGCTCAGCCGCGGTCAACGAGTGAACGATCGCGCCGCCCAGATTCGTCCGTTTTCCGTCAGCGGTCACTTTGCCGAGTTTGCCTGAATCTGCTGTGACAACGTCTTCGGCGAACAACAGCGTTCGCAAGGCCAAGTCATTTTCCTTGATAGAAGGTTCCAAGTGGTCTCGCACGAAGGTGGTCGCCTGCTGAAACCGAGTCGAGCCGGCCTCCTCTAACGACATGCTTTCGCTTTGATCCATGAGCAGGGCTACAGTGCGACTCGACACAGGCGGCTTCTCGACGACTTCCCAGACAGGACGCGCTGCCAGCAACACGATGCCTATCAAGACGAGTATCCGCAGCGTTGTTAGTGTCAGGATTCGGGTTCTCGAATGATTGCCCGCGCGCAGCGCCCGAATAGTGAGCGCCGATAGGAGCGCGGCCAAAGGCAGCCCAAGCTGCCAAGCCAGCGGAAAATCAAACTCCAGTGCGGCGAGACAAATCATGACATCACGACAACGAAACCTGGTGAACTAGGACAGGCGTCTCGCCTGTCTTCGCGCACCAAGACATTTCGAGCAGCGAAATGCCTGTTCCCGGGGTACGGTTCATGGGGAGCCATTTCTTTTCGAAACGCATTGGGACCTTGAACGCGCTCGGGGCGGGAACAGCCTGTCCCCGGTGCGGCACGGAGCAGGGCAGTGCGTCTCGCCTGTCCTGCCGTCAGTGTACGCAAATGCTGGACAGGCGGGACGTCCATCCTGCGAGGCCGGTTCATAAAAAGCCTGCTCAATTAGGGTTTAACAGACTGTTCAGAGAGTCTCTGAAAGTACTTTTCAATCCGCGCCCGGTAAACAGGCGGCAGGCGTGCGGCATCAATGTTCGTAACCTCGGGTTCTTCGTTCTTGGCGGCGCGCCGGTCGGAGGCTTCAGCGGAAATCCTTTGCAATTCTTCCAGCAGCCTTCGCAGGTCGCCGACGCTTTCTGGCAATTCACTCTTTTGCAATTCCTCCTCAAGGCGCGCCAAGAGCAAACGAGTCCGCTCGCTGCCTCCTTCGAGATTCCGGGTTCCTTGCTGCAAACCGAGCAAGGCTTCACGTCCTTGTTTGGCGCTGTCTCGAGGCGATAGGCTTTTGTTGTTCTCCAGTTGTCGCAGCAAGCTCTCGAGCTGGGCGATTCCTTTCTCGAGGCTCTCCGATTGATTTGGTTTGAGTGGATCATTCTTATCCGCCGCCTTGAGAGGTTCGGGTGCGCTTTCCTCGAACGCCCTGCTGACTTTCTCGAGGCCCTCTTGGGCGGCGCCGGCAGTCTGGCGGCGGGTCTCATCGTCCTGTGCCCACCCGAAACGGCTTAGGCGCATGTCCACGTCAGCCTTGCTCTTGTCGTTCAGCGCGTCGCGGAGCGGAGAGTCGAAGACCTCGCGGGTCGGTTGTTGTTCGGCGAGGATTATGAGCTGTGAGAGGCTGCTCTTGGCATCCGCGGCCAGCTGCTGAGTCTGCGCGCTTGTCATGCTGCCTGGAGACTGTTCGCATTGACCCAGGGACTGATTTTGTTTGTCGAGCAATTGTTTCAGTCTGTAGGCGTCAGCCAGCTGCTGACTGGCCGCCTGATTCCTCATCGCCTGGCTCAATTCCTTCAGCTGTTCTAGAGCCTGTTGCGTCTGTTTCTGGGTGTAGCGGCTTTTCTTGCGAAGCGATTGGACTGCGTTTGTCAGTGATTGATGCGACGCCGTCAATGGTCTGTCGAGCGCGCGCGCGACTTTCGGATGCTGTTCTTCAAATCGTCTGAGCGATTGCGCCAATGTGTTTTCTTCTTCCGCCAATGTCGGACCGACTGCCGGCGAAGCGGCGCGCCGCGTGATGTCCTCCTGCTTTTGCACTGCCTTTTCGAGGAAGTCCTGCGCGGCTTTGGTTTCATTGCGGAACTCGGTAATGGCCTTGAGTTGATCACGGTCTTGTTGTGGCGCAGGGTCCTGCTCTTCGTCGTCGGACTCGAAGGCTTCCGGGTTTTCGGAGACAACCTTTTGAAAGTGCTTGCGTGTTGCGACGAGTCGTTGGAGAGCTTCGCGCTCCTGTTGCTGAGCTTCTTCAATGAAATTGGAACGGAAGAAATCGGAGGCCTGCGCGAGGGGTTCGATCGCTTGACTGAGATCCGCTAAGACAGGTTGGGCCTGATCGCCCAAGGTGGCAGCCATTTCCGCGGAAATGTGCCGGACTGAACCGCCCAGATCAGATTCGGCGTCGGCAAGTTTGATTCGATCTTGCGCCTGGAGTTGCGACGATGCGTGCGGATGTTGGCCGTAGCGATAGGTTTCGCGGATAACATGCTGCTGCCGTCGAATGAGTTCTGTGAGCTGTTTGAGGAAGTTGTAAGAATTGCCGCCCCCTCCTGAACCCTGCATCTTCCGTATGTCTTCGTCAAAACGCCGAACCTCCAGGAAATAGACTTCAGAGGCGAACGAATTGCTCGAAGCTGTATCTGCCTTCGCGTGGTAGGTGAGAACATCCCATTCGGCCAAGCCAAGTGCGGCCAGATCGATGACCGGCTTGTACGCGGCGTAACGCGGCTCCGCGGGCGCGGGCAATTCGTGCAGATCCTCCGCCGCCTGATTAATCGCGCTGCGCCAAGTGACACGTTGCAGCGGTTGATTGGCCGCGGCCTCGATCTGCAGCGGCACAATATCCAACTTGGTGACTTGAAGGTCGCGACCCGGTTCGGTGATGCGGACTTCACCCCAAGCTTTGTTCGTCTCGGCAGCATCGTCCTCCGGGCGCGCCAATTCAAAATCGGATTGTTCAGTCTGAAATGAGAAGAAAGATCTAAAACTGCCAGCTGCGAGTTGAAAATTCCACAGGACTGGGTCAGCGGTGTGTACCTGGGTAAGCCCCAGGTTGCCCAGCCGCGGGCCGAGGCTTACGTGATCTTCATTGTCCGTGACAACAGATGTACGCCATACTGGCCGAGTGCGAAGCGGGTGCGCTGAAGCGCCGTCCCCAGGCAAATCGAGCGCGAAACGAAACGTCGAAAAATGTCCCGCGCGAAGCCTGCGATGCGAATGAAAACCAACCGCGAGGCCATTGACCGCTTGCTTGCCCCAGATGAACCATCAGTGACCCTCCAACTTTTGGAACAGGCGGCCCTTGCGCTCGGCCGAAAGCTCAAGGTGGAACTGGCGTGATCGCGGTGCGCCGGGGCGCCGCGCAACGCAACGACGGCTTCACCAAAGGTCGCGACTACCTGCCAACCGCGCCACGAGCGAAAAACACCATCCGCCGCCGACTCAGAACTCATGTGCTTGATGCGCGCAGTCGTTGCTCTTCACTGTCTGCTTGCCGGATTCGTTCACGGCGCGGATGTGGGACAGTGCCAAACCAACTCGGTCGAAGGCTGGACTGTCTTGGTGGATGAACGATTGCTCGCCGAACAAAGCGTGGAGACGAAGAAGGCGCTCGAACTTCTTCGAACGCATTTAAAAGAAATTGTGCGCGTGGTCCCGGCCTCTCCGATGGAGTACTTCGCCGAGAACACTGAAGCGTTCTTCTCCCGGAATGATTGCTTTCCCTTTGCTCGCGCCGAACTCAAACGGCACGATCCCGAGATGGAGGAGCTGGCGAAAGTTTGGAGTGTAACAAAATGACAAAAGTCTCCATCATGCGCGCGGCATGAAAATCACCCGCATCTTTGCGCATCGCGTTGAACTCCCGCTGCACGAGACGACCTATGCATGGTCGGGCGGCAAATCGGTAACGGTTTTTGACAGCACGATTGTCGGCGTGGAAACTGACGGCGGGCTCATCGGCTGCGGCGAAGTGTGCCCGCTCGGACCATTTTATCTGCCAGCGTATGCGGATGGAGTGCGGGCCGGCCTGCGCGAAATCGGCCCGCACCTGCTCGGCGAAGACCCGCGGCAACTCGCTAAGCTCAATCGGAAAATGGACTTGGCGCTCAAAGGACATCCGTACGTAAAGAGCGGAATTGACGTCGCGTGCTGGGACATCCTGGGCCAGGCGACAGGGATGCCCGTGTGCGAACTACTCGGCGGGCGTTACGGCGAAGATGTGCATCTCTACCGCGCCATCTCGCAGGAATCGCCGGAGCAAATGGCCGCGAAAGTTGCAACGTACCGTGCCGAGGGTTATCGCCGCTTTCAACTCAAGGTTGGCGGCGATCCAGACGTCGATATCGCGCGCATTCACGCGGTCGCGGCAAAACTTCAGCCCGGCGATCGCCTCGTCGCGGATGCCAATACCGGCTGGGTGCAACATGAAGCGGTGCGAGTCGCCAAGGCCGTGCGCGATGTGGACGTGTACATTGAACAGCCCTGCTTGACCTACGAGGAATGCCTCGCGGTTCGCCGCCAAATTCCACATCCATTCGTGCTCGATGAAACCATTGACGACCTCGGCATTCTGCTTCGCGCTCGGGCCGACCACGCGATGGATGTGGTCAATCTGAAGATCAGCAAGCTTGGCGGCCTCACCAAGACCAAGCAAGCGCGCGACCTGTGCGTGAGCATGGGCATCGCCATGACGCTCGAAGACTCCTGGGGTGGTGACATCGCTACGGCTGCCATCGCGCACCTTGCACTGAGCACACCGCCCGAACTTCTTTTCAGCACGACCGACTTCAACAGCTATGTCACTGTGAGCACTGCCGATGGCGCACCGCAACGCGTGAATGGCCGCATGGCGGCGCCGACATCGCCCGGCCTTGGCATCACGCCGAAAAAGAACGCGCTCGGGGAGCGCGTTGTCATCGTCGAATAACTTGTTCCAGGAAGAGGACCGGCTCATTGAATAACGCTCTCCGAATGCTTGTTCTCGTGATAACTCTTGCCTCGGCTCGTGCCGCCCGGTCCGCGCCCGCCGAGTTGGTCGTGCGGCGGGCGAACATCATCACTGCTGATGCGAACCTTCCGCGCGCGCAAGCCTTCGCCGTGGCTGATGGCAAATTCGTCGCTGTGGGCGACAATGAATTAGTGACGCCCTTAATTGGCGAGAGCACGCGCGTGTTTGACCTTGCCGGCAAGACGATTGTGCCCGGGTTTATTAATGCCCATGCGCATCCAGGCCCGGAATATCCGGAGGATTCGCCTTGGGCACCCGTGGATTGCCGGCCGGAAAAGGTGCGCACCATCGAAGTGC
Source organism: Verrucomicrobiota bacterium (assembly GCA_016871515.1). Lineage (GTDB taxonomy): Bacteria > Verrucomicrobiota > Verrucomicrobiia > Limisphaerales > SIBE01 > SIBE01. The sequence continues at coordinate 11,494 of VHDE01000017.1, read as the reverse complement.
TGGTCGCAGCGCTCAAACGTAAAGCCGATCGCACACCCGCACGCCAGTGGGTCACCGGTTCGCGCTATCAGGAAACGAAAATCGCACGGCATCCGAGGCGCTGGGACCTGGATCGCGCGAGCACGAATCATTCGATTATCATCTCGCATTCGAGCGGACATCAACCCGTGTGCAATTCGCTCGCGCTGGAATTGGCGAAGGTAACGCGCGACACAGCCGATCCCGCGGGAGGCAAGTTCGTTCGCGATCAACGCGGTGAATTGACCGGCCTGCTCCAGGAACGCGCCGCGTCGATCGTTCGGAGCGCTGGTCCGGCTCGTCTTGACCCTCCCGAAGCCGAAACGCTTGCTGCGTATCGCGCTGGTTTTCGGCGCTACCTCAGCCGGGGCGTCACGAGCGTGCATGTCGCGGGGACGAGTTTGAGCGGCGCCGGAATGCTGGAGCGCGCACAGACGGATGAACTGCCCCTCCGGCTTTACGTCATGGTTCGCGACAGTTCACTCGACGACGCCGTTCAACGCAAAGCAGCGGGCGCAACGAATGTTGCCGTGCGTTACGGCGCGATGAAGCTTCTTCCACGGCAACTCGCTCTCGGGACAAACGTGCTGGCTCTCGAAACCATACGAGAATCGACCCGGCTATTTCGGCGTGCCGCCGCCGCGTTCGCCGGAGGAGTTGAATGCGCTGATTCTTCGTGTGCATGAAGCCGGATTGCAGGCATGCGTTCACTCGAACGGCGATCGCGAGATCGAGATGCTGCTGAATGCGTTCGAGCGCGCGCTGAAACAGAAGCCGCGCGCCAATCACCGGCATCGCATCGAACATTGCAGCGTCGTCACGGAAGCGCTTTTGCAGCGCATCAAGAACCTCGCCATCGTCGTGGTGCCGCATTCCTACATCTGGGAACACGGCGACAAGATGGAGAACTACGGCGCCTGGCGATGGGACTGGATGCATCCGGCGCGTTCGCTCGTCGATTTGGGCATTCCGATGGCGGGCCATTCCGACGATCCCGTGAGCGCCGCGGACCCGTTGCTGCGCATTCAGGACATGGTGACGCGCACGAGTGCCGAAGGCAAAGTGTATGGCGCCCGACAACGAATCTCGGCGGAGGAAGCCTTGCGAGCGTGGACGGTGGGCGGTGCCTACGCCTCGTTCGAAGAAGACCGCAAAGGTTCCATCACCAGCGGCAAGCTCGCTGACTTCGTGGTGCTGTCTGATGATGAAACCGTGCGAAAGATCAATTGTCCCTTCGGGAAAGCCATTTGTTGTGGATGGTCAGCCATGAGAATATGGGTGGCCATATCATGAAGACGACCATTGAAATCGCTGACGACCTTTTTGAACGCGCCCAGCGCCTGGCCCGGAAAGAAAAGACGATCTTCCGTGTCCTGACGGAACAGGGTCTTCGGCTGGTGTTGCAAGGGAAGCAGACCAAGCCCAAGAAACTTCCACCGCTGGTCATAGTTCCGGGCGCACTGACCGACGAATTCAAAAGCGCTCCGTGGGAGAAGATTCGTGACGAGATATACAAAGGCCACGGCGCGTGATCGCCGTTGACTCAAACCTCCTAATCTACGCGCACAAGGAAGGCAGCCCCTTCCACACTGCGGCTGCCCAACTAGGCCTGAAATCGAATGACACCGTTGACTTGCCGCCAGAAAATCGGAAAATAGCAGCACTACTATGGCCACGCCCGCCCTTAGCAAAATCGAAAACGAGTCTGCGCGCCTGTCGCCCGAAGCTCAATTTGCCCTGCTCGAACGTCTTGTTCATCGCGCCCGCAACGCCATGTCTGGCCGCTGCGACACTTGGGATGCTGACCTCTCCGCGATGGCCACCGACCCGGAAGTGCAGCGCGAACTACACCGCATCAATACCGAGTTCTCCGCCGCCGAAGCCGACGGGCTGGAGCCGCGCTGGTGCCAGTTCAACGCGGCGAGATTTACTTCGTCAACCTGAACCCGGTTCAAGGAAGGGAACAGGCCGGACAACGGCCTGTTCTGGTGCTTTCCGTTGATTCCATCAACCACCTGCCGCTCGTCGTCACTGTGGTTGTGGGCACGAGAGGCGCGAACGTGACACGAGATTATCCGACAAACGTCCGTGTCTCGACTGCGGACAGCGGCTTGCCATTCGAGACGGTTTTTCTTTGCTTTCAACTCCGCTCGCTCGATCCGAGCCGCTTTGCTGCCCGCCTGCCGGCAAGGTTTCCGGGGCGGTGCTGGAGAAAGTCCAACAAGCTGTCCGCCACTGTCTTGGTCTGTAGAAAATCGCATAAAGTTCATGAAGCAAGAGCACATCGGTTCGGATTTCGACGACTTCCTCAAGCAGACGGTCTGCTCGCCGAGTGCGAAGCGGACGCGCTCACGCGCGTCGCGGCGTGGCAAATCGAGCGCGAGATGAAACGCCGCGGCCCCGTTGGGAACCCCGTTGCGGCTGGTTGAACAAATTGCGAGCTAAACCAAGATTGAGCCGGTCTCAAAAACTAATACAAACCTGCTATGGGTTTTTACATTCGCAAAAGCCTCGGTGTCGGTCCGTTCAGATTTAACCTCAGCAAGTCTGGGATCGGGCTATCCACAGGGATTAAAGGATTCAGAGTCGGAACTGGGCCGCGAGGAAATTATGTCCACATGGGACGTGGCGGACTCTACTTCCGCCAGACGCTTCCGAGTTCTTCGAGTCCCGAGACCCGCAGAGCTCCTTCGGGAGTTCCAGAGGCGCAAGCTTCGAGCATCGAATTCAATGAGATTGAAAGTGGAAGCGTCAGCCAAATGATTGACTCGTCATCATCCGCGTTGCTCGAAGAAATCAACTTCAAGGCCAAGACGCCGCTCATTTGGCCTTGGGTTCTGCGTGTCAGCATTCTTCTGCTTATCGTTCTGGCAACCTCAAGCTCACCTGTTTGGATTTATTGGCTGCTTGTTCCCCTTTGTGCTGGTGGCGTGGTCTGGGCGGTTCACGCTGACAAATCACGAAAGACGCTGTTCTTGTTCTATGATCTTGAACCACACATCGAGCAAGCGTTTCAGAATCTTCACAACACTTTCGATGCGTTACGCGGCTGCTCTCGAATGTGGCATATCGAATCACGGGGCAACATTACGACAACCTACGACTGGAAGGTGAACGCCGGTGCGAGTTCTGTTGTGAAACGGAAAGCAATCTCTCCCCACGCTGGTTCGCCACCATATTTCCAGTCCAACATTTCGATTCCCGTTCTTCCTGCCGGACGGCAACGGCTGTATTTCCTACCTGACAGGATTCTTGTTTGGGATACGACCGGAGTCGGGGCAGTTGGCTTTGACCAACTTGATCTCAACGCTGGTGAGCAGCGGTTCATTGAAGATGGAGGCGTTCCAAGCGACACAAGAGTTGTGGACAAAACGTGGAGATACGTCAAGAAGAAGGGCGGACCGGACAGGCGCTTCAATGACAACAAGGAAATACCAATCGTGATTTATGAGGCAATCATGCTCACGAGCAAGTCGGGTCTCCAAGAATTATTTCAGGCGTTGCGTACTGGTATCGGCTCGACGCTGACCTCGGCTGTGAAACAAATGGCAGCCGCGATTTCCCAACGCGGCGAACCACAAACGGAAGAAGGTTACATCAAATGTCCGTGCAACAATTGCGACGTCTTCATTGAGTTTCCCGCACATGGAGTTGGCCAGACGACTGCATGTCCACACTGCGGAATAGAAACGATGTTGTTCAAACCCGGCAGGGCTGTTGATTAATCCGATTTCGCACCATCCAAGAATCCCAACGGGATTCCGTCCCAGACACGCACCCAATTCCCGCTGGCGAATCGTGCTTTGATTCACCACCCTTTCGCTATGCCGCAATCCCTTTCCGCCGTTTACATTCATCTGGTTCTCTCCACCAAGGCCGGCTGCCATTCCTGCGCGACAAGCGAGAAACACGTTTGGGATTGCAACGGGTCGTGGGTCACGGCGTTCAGCCAGGCCTCGCGCTCCGCTCCCGCCCAGCGCAGCAGCGCCATCGCCGCCGGCCCCCACAAGCCTGTCGTCCAAGGGAAAGCACGGTAAGTTCTCCGGCATGAGCGCGACATTGACCGTCAATCTGGATGCGGAAGTTCTCCGACTAGCGGAGCAGGAGGCGAAAGCGCGTCACACCACGCTTCCCGAAGTGGTCGCTCACCAATTGCGCGTCATGGCCCGCAATTGGCAGGAAACCCGGGCGGGCAAAACACCGGTCACGGACGCCTTGCGCGGCGCGGTGAAGGTGCCGCCGGATTTCGACGAACGCGCCGCCATAACGGAGGAATTGCAGAAGAAGCATCGCGTCCAGGGATAAAATCTTCCTGGACACGGATGTGGCGCTGGACCATCTGGCCGATCGCCAGCCTTTCGCAACGGGATCTCCCCCGATCAAGTCGCCGCCGATCATATCGGCACTCGGACACGATTTCCCAGCCTCGCGCTGTCGGGCGAAGGCGCGGGCGGCCTCTCATGGACTCGCACCGGTGCGCTCATCCCGGCAGACAACTCGCCGTCCAAAGTCTTCGCGCGCTTGTTGCTTGAAGGGCGTGCCGAGGAAGTCCAGGGCCAAATGCGCCGGCTCGAAGACGGCCGCAGCATTCTCGATGACATCCGAAACCAAACGAAGTCGCTGCGAGCTAATCTCGGCAGCGACGACCGCGACAAGCTCGACGAATACCTTGCCAGCGTCCGCGAATTGGAGCAGCGGATGGTCAATGCCGAAAGCTGGGCCAAGACACCCAAGCTCAAGGTGAACGTCGAGCCGCCGAAGGACATCGCCAGCGCCGCCGACCTCATCGGTCGCACGCGTCTGCTCTTTGACCTCACACATCTGGCTCTCCAGACCGATTCGACCCGGCTCATTACGATCATGCTCGCCGGTTCCACCTTCGCTCCGCCAATCGAGGGAGTGAGCCTCGGGCATCATGACCTGTCGCATCACGGCAAGGATCCGAACAAGCTTGCGCAACTCAAGATCGTCGAGGTGGAAACGATGAAGACCGTCCGCGATCTGCTTGCGAAGCTCAAAGAGTCGCATGAAGACGGCGTGAGTCTGCTCGACCGCACGACCGTTTTTCTCGGCAGTAACCTTGGCGACGGCAGCAGCCATTCGACTCAAAACCTGCCGGTCTTTCTCGCTGGCGGCGGCTTCAAGCACGGCCAGTATCTTCCCTTCGATCCGAAGAATCCGCCGCCATTGTGCAATCTCTATGTGAGCATGCTCCAATGCCTGGGCATCGAAACCGACAGGTTCGGAACCAGCACGGGGACACTGACTGGATTGGAATTGAGTCGGGGGTGAAGACGGAGGCCTTGCGATCTCACCAGCACGCTGAAAGGTGTGCAATTCACTCGCGCGCAACTGCCGCAGGCCACTCGCCGCACCGCCCATCCGGGCGGACGCAAGTTTGTGCGCAATGGACGCGATGAATTGACTCGGCCTGCTTCAGGAACGCGCCCTGTCGATTGTCCGCAGCGCCAGCCCGCCTTCGCCCCACTGTCGTTGAATTAAGGAGTTCAAAGTGATTCTTAATCGTAATCCTAATCTTAATCTTAATCGAAAAAGCGAGTGCGCCGACGAGATTAGGATTAAGACAACGTTGGATCAAAACTCGGGCTTAGCCGCAGTGCCGCTCGACCTGATCCCGTCGCAGCTGAAACGCTCGAGCAGGCAACGATTTAGGGTTAAAGTGTTGCCGACCGCCTAAACGTGCAAAATCTTTGTCGGATTCCGTATTTTGGCGGCGGTATACTTGAAAACACATGACAAGCGACCTCGAACTGCTCGCGCTCTTCGATGGGGCGAATCTGCGTTTCGAGCAGTTCGGACGCGAGTACAGCTACACTTGCTCGCCGAACGAAGCTGAACAGGAGGACATTCGGAAGCGTGCCGGCAGTATGAATCGAGAGGCTGCTGTTCAAGCTGGGCTGCTGAAACCATTCGAGTCGCACCACACGGCCGCCTACGACGGCGCGGTGCTAATGGATTATTGGGAGAACGATGGAAAGCCACACGGAACCACTATCGATGACCCCAAGAAAGGCACGAGCACATTCATCTTCGATCCGCGTTGCTTCGGTCTTAACACCTCGGTATCCCTGGGCAGCACGGTTGAGAATTGCCTGGCTTACCACGACGCGAAATCCATTGACCTCGTCGGCAAGGAGGAGGTGGACGTTATTCCAGCATGGCACGTGCGAGTGCATTCAAAATATGATCAGTCGCTCGACTTCTGGATTGACGCGGTCCGTTCAGATCGTCTGCTCAAGCATGCCCATGGCGCCGATGTGACATTGTCGAAATACGACAGCGCCGCTTTGCGCGACACGCTTCCGATGGAAGTAACGACGATCAACATGCGAAATGGATCGCGCTCGCTGGTGCAGCGGTTCGTTCGTTCGAATCCCAAGTATAACCAATCTGTCGATCCATCTTCCTTTACGCTCGCCGGCTTGAAAATGGCGGTCGGCACACCGGTAACTGATGTTCGCAATCATCGCGGGATCGGGTATTGGACGGGCACCGAGCTTTCGGAGTTTCCACCCAGCAAACGACCTGCGGAGCCACAATCCGGGCCCAAACTGGCGGAGTTGCTTGCTCTGCTCGATTTCGATCCGGCTTCGCTTCAAGGCTTGGACGCCGCCACGTGGATTTTGCTCAACACACCGGATGGGGCGGAGGTGCAAAAGGCCGCCGAAGTGATCCTGAAAAATCATACGCGCGACGCGAGCCTGTTGGGTCTCTGCAAAGAACTGGAGCGCTTGCGGCATCGCTGTTCCAAGCCGTTGCTCGAAGCATTGCCCAAAGAAAATCCAAGCGTGGACATTCGCGGCACAGCTTGTTTTTTCCTGGCCACGTTACTTAAGGACGAGGCGAAGTACGGCGAGAATAAGAAGGCCACTGCGGAGGCCGAACGATTGTTCGAACGCTGCATCACGGAGTTTAGTCAGGTTAAGCAGAGAGGTTTCACACTCGACCGACTGGTGAAACCGGAGCTGAACGAGTTGCGACGTCTAACCGTCGGCCAACCTGCGCCGGATATCGAAGGGACCGATCTTGAAGGTCGGCCGATGAAGTTGAGCGACTATCGCGGCAAAGTCGTGGTGATCGTTTTCTGGTGGCCAGGCTCTTACTATTTGTTGGACTTCAGCAAAGTTGTCGAGCGGATGGCCGGAAAGCCATTTGCCCTCCTCGGAGTTTATGGTGATGACGATCTGGCTAGAGCGAAAACGGACATTGAAAATCACCAAATCACTTGGCCATCGTTTTGGGACAAGCGACACGGGCCGATTGCCGAGGCCTGGAATGTGCGCAGTTGGCCCAGCGTTTGGATTTTCGACCGCAAAGGTGTGATCCGCCACCGCGGTTTGCTCGGGCCCGAACTGAACGAGGCCGTGGATGCTTTGCTTCGTGAGTGACGTGAACCAAGTTGCACACGGTTTTGGGGTGTGCAAATCGTCACGAATCACGATGAATCCTTCGTTACGGTAGTGCGACGCTGCCGCCGAGCCGCGATCAACGGCTTACGCTGTGACAGTGAATTCTATTCTGCCGATTGCCCGCGAATCGAAGACTGAAAGTCTTGCGTCACGCTAAACACGGCGGTTTCGGGTCGCGTCCATCGACGCGTTTGACGGACGATTCGGAGGAGGTCCGGCCCTGAGAATGGTTTGGTCAAGAGAATAAACTCTTTATCGGTAAGCAACAAATCGATCTGGTCCGCGCAGTTGCAAAATAGTTCATTCGCCAGCAAGCTCGACTCGGCTTCGAGAACGTGATAACCGCAGAGTTGGAGGGCTTCGACGGCGAGTTGCCGGACCGCGGGCTCGTCTTCCACCACTAGAATTGTTTCGGTTCCGCCAGTGATCGGCTCTTGCAAAGGCAATTCGCTGCCGGCCGCAGGGTCATAAGGGCAAAAAGCGAACCGCCGTTTGGCATCGCATCTCGCGCATTGATCGCCAGGTTGATAATGATTTGTTCGATCATGCGAAGGCCAGCTTCGATCGGAGGCAGGCCAGAGGCCGGGTGAATCTGCAATGTGATGTGTTCGCCCAGCACGCGGCTCAGCACTGTCCCGACACTCGTCATAACGTGGCCGAGGTCGAGCGGCGAGGGCTGGATCACCTGCTTGCGGCTGAAAGCGAGAAGTTGTCGGACCAAGCTGGCCGCACGGTTTGCGGAATCCCGAATCTCGCGGATGGATTCCTCCGCGTCAGGGGTGTGTATCGATTCGACGAGCAGGGACACATGTCCTTCGATGACGGTGAGAATATTGTTAAAATCGTGAGCGACGCCGGCGGCCAACTGGCAGATCGCCTCGATCTTTTGGGCTTGGCGCAAGGCTTGTTCGACGGCGGCGCGTTCCGTGATTTCGCGCCGGAGTTGCGCATTGGCATCTTCCAGCTCTGCCGTGCGTTGGCGCACGAGTTGATCGAGGTCAGCGAGCCTGGCCTGGAGCTGGTCGTTGAGACGCCATTTCTCGGCCAGTGCATGGGTCAATTGGAAGACCTCGATATTGTCGAACGGCTTCTTGGGAATGACCATGTTCGCTGACCGGCCAATCCTGTGGACAATTTCATCCCACGAATAATCTGAGTAGGCCGTGCAAATAATCACCTGGAGGTTGGGGTCCGTTTTCCAGAGTTCGGTCAATGTGGTCACCCCATCCCAGCCTGGCGGCATTCGCATATCGACAAACGCGAGCGCATACGGTTGTCCAGCTTTAAGGGCGCGCTGCACCATCTCCAGGCCCTGCGCTCCTTGCAGGGCGGAATGGACGACAAAGGAGATTCCCTGGGGCAAGTTCAAGCTTTCGCCCAGGACGGCCGCCTTCGCGCGTTCCAAGCCCGGATGGCGCGTTTGGGCGCTCGCGAGGATTTTGCGGATGTCATCGTGAATAGACGGATTGAGGTTCACCAGCGCTTGCAGCACCTTGTGTTTGTCCAAGAGCAAGCGAGGGACAGGGTTGAAATCACATACCACCTCGACTCCGTGACGAACCAATGCCGCGGCATTGATTTCCAATGCATCCTTAACCAGCGTGTTAGCCTCGGTGTGTTCGAGAACGCCGGCGACGCTGGCATAACTCTGTTGCATCGCGACGATGTGTTTGATGTGTTCGACGTTCTTGGTCAGCAGCTCCAACTCAACCAACAGCGTTTCTTGCTCCGCTTGCAGTGGCCCCGCCAAACTCAAGAGCAAAGGCGGAACCTCGCGGCCGCGCGGATTGACGGTCAGGAATTCCTTCAAATCCTTTTCGTGCCCGCGCATCAGCTCAGCCAGCCGCACTGCCGTGGTGATCTCCGATTTGCGGGCCGCGTCGCGAAGCAACAGCGTGGAAACGTTGACGCTGTTGAGGACGTTGCCCACGTTATGGAGCACGCCCTTGGCCACTTCGGCCATCCCCGCCCGGCGCGACGCTACCACCAGATCCCGATGCGCGATTTCAAGCTCACGCTCCGCCCGCTCGCGTTCGGCAATCTCGTGTTGCAGCGCTCGCACACGCCCTTCCAGTTCGTGGCGCGCCTTTTGCAAGGCGGCATCCTGCAACTGAATCTGCGCTAGCATTTGGTTAATCAAGCTTTACCGCCAAACACGGCGAGCTCCCGAAAACGCGCTTCCACTCGATCAATTCGGCGCCGCGTCGCACTTCACAATGAATGCGAAGGAGGCCGTAGGACACGTCTTGATGCCGGAATTCGAGCCGACCATGCCTGCCGCAATCCTGCATACTCTCGCCAAGCTCGGCGCCAGTGCAAACGGCGCTATTCCTTTCCTGGTCGAGGAATACACGAATGAGACAAATGCCTTTCGATACGTCGCTGCGGTTGTGCGAAACCAAATCGATGATGCGACATCCACCGTCTTACCCATCCTCTTTGATGGTTTAAGAAAGCCAGATTTCGCGACGCGCTTCATCATCGCCGATGCTTTATGCCGAATGAACTCTGCGGCACTTCCCGGTATTGTGGAAACACTCAAAGACGGCGACGCTCGGATTCGCCGTAAACTGACGAGAGCACTTCCGAAGATGACTCTTCAAGCAACCGCTATTGTTGAGCTTTTGGAACAACAATTGGACGACTCGAACATCGAAGTGCGCCTTGCGGCGATTGACGCCTTGGCGGAGATGGGGCCATCTGCCGCGGGTGCGGTTTCAAAACTTGCGGGCCTGAGAAACGATCCGGAATCGATGATAAGGCTACGGAGTGCGGAAACACTCAAACGAATCCAAATTCACGCGCCGGGCAAAAGATAAACCTAACTCCGCCAATTCGGATTCGAAGAACCGCGAATGGACGCAAATAGACGCGAACCTTTGTGACTGGAAACAGCAGTTGGACTAAACCTCGAAACCGCGCTTGTGACCACGAAAGACAGGTACTGCACGAAAGAAGAAGGGCTTCAGCAAGTAGGCGATTTTACTCAGCGGGTGATTTCCTTGGTCTTGGACAATTCGTGTTTCGTGGTTTAGATCAACGGGCGTTTTAACGTGTAACAAATTTAACCAGAATAATCACGGCTCCGCCACCGGCACCTTAAAGAAACATTGCCACTCGCCGTACGCCGAACCGAGAAGCACGCGCCGGCCTTGGAACCATTCCACGTGTCCGTCTTCATATGTGAAGTTGCCGCCGTCTGGTGCGCCGCGCGCGCCGCGATGCACCGCCGTCAGCACTTTCTTCCCTTCGTAATCAGTGGTCCAGCGCAAGCGAGGATCATAGATGTTCGTTGTCTTTGGGCCGAGCGCTTGGAGACGATCAATCAAGATCGGAGCTGAACCAAACGGCCCATTCAGTTTCTTGCGGAAAAACCAATCTGCCGTCCCTTGCGCGTAACTCGTGACATCGGGATCACCCGCGCGCCGGCCGGGCAGATAAAAATAACCCATCAATTGCGAGCCGCTGTCCGAACTGATCATGCCGCGTTCGGCCGCGCGATGCCACACATCCGTCGGGCAAAACAAGACATCGTTGCGCGGACGTTCGGACCTCGTTGTGGTGCGCTGATTGCGGATGAGATAATTGTTCCAGAAATTGCTCATCGAGGGAGTCATCCAGCTAAAGCCAAGACCGTCGCGATTGTCCGGAAACGAATTGTCGAAATCATTGGCGTACAGATTCACCGCGAGTCCCCATTGCTTCCCGTTGCTCGCGCAAAGAGATTTGGTGGCTCGCTCCTTCGCTTTGCTCAATGCCGGCAACAGCATGCTCGCGAGAATGGCGATGATCGCAATGACGACCAATAATTCGATCAGGGTGAAGCCGTGGCGGGAGGAAAGAGCGGAAGTGTTTTTCATTATTACCGTTTGAGCAGACTCTGACGTGCCTCACTGCAACGTCAATGTTTGATTTTGCGCCGCGCTGATTTTATCGTTGTTGGCGTGGCCTTCTTTGAGCTTGCCTAAGTGGCCGCTCTCCAGGACCAGCGCTTTAGGACCAACCGCCGCCAGCTGGCGCACCATTTCAAAGCTGTTGCCGCTGGC